>MHBQ01000060.1:7980-44722 GCA_001803315.1 Lentisphaerae bacterium RIFOXYC12_FULL_60_16 | reverse complement strand
GTAGCGTTCGATCTCGAACGGCATGCGCGGATCGGAGGTATAGCGGTCCATCTGGTATTCCTTTGTCCACTTCACCACCACGGGACGGGCACGCAAATGGTTTTTAACGTAGTCTTCGCGCACATACGTGTCGTTATCAAAGCTGTGGTCCAGATGCATGTTGCAGGGTTTCCCGGTCATGGTCTTGGTCTTGTCGTCCCAGGATGGCCGGGCGAAATCGTAGGTGAAAAACGAATATTCCGTGGCGGTGATGCTGGGGCAGGTGTCCATTTCCAGCACCATCTGGTTGCCGCCATGGCCATGAACGGTGCCCGGCGGAATCAGGAACAAGTCGCCGACGTTGGTGTCCCAGTTGGCGACGAATTCCCTCCAGTTGGGAATGGGCGTAAGGTTCCGGGAGGCACGGCACAGACGTTCCCACGCCTCCAGGTCGGCATCTTCCTTATACCCCATCCAGGTGTTCGCCCCTTCGTAGGCTTCGGCGATATAGTAGGTTTCGTAGCGGCCCAGTGGTTCCTTGAAGTGGCGCTTGACGTAATCCGTGCCCGGATGGTTGTGGATCGGCATGCTGATGCGTTCGGCCGGTGTCGGCTTGGGGAAATAGCCATCGTCAAGCCAGACGTCCATGGGGAAGAGACCGGGATAGGTCGCGGCGATATGCCGGCCGACGAACCGTTCGGCATACTGCATCAAGTTCATGGCCGGCAGGTTCAACAACGGTTCGCGCCCGATATCCACGAGCATGCTGAGTTCCGGGCCGGCCAATTCATTCCAGGCGTTGCATTCAAGGCCGGGCACATTGAACTGGCCACCAAGGTCCTTGTAGCGGTAGGCGCCCCAGGGACCGGGCTGGTAGATCGGCACTTCTTTCACCGGGTATTGGAGGAGGGTTTGCATGATGCCGTCGTAGGCGGCGCGGGGCAGCATTTTAAGGCTTTCGAACGCGTTGCCTTCAACCCAGTAATCCATGCGGGGCATCAGGAATTCCTTCTGGCGTTCGAGCAGGTAGTAGTCGCAGTAATAATATTCCTTCCAGCCGTAGTCTTTCCGGGGTTCGTCCCAGCCGAAGGGAACCAGTTTGCCGTCCCACATCTCCCAGAGAATTGGCTGGCGGGTCTTGTCGAAATAGAAGCGGGCGTCGTAGTCGTCGCAGAGTTTCGGCACGGCCGCCCCGCAGCCGTACACGATCATGGCGTCGCAGCCGGAAGCGTTTGCCAGTTCCGTTTTGAGCGCGGCGATTTTGGCGGGGTCCATGAGATCGGCGATATGACCGTGGATATTGACGACACCGAACCCGGGATCGCCGGTTTCCGTGAATGCGCGTTTATAGGCGGCGATCCGGTCGCGGGGTTGGAAGCACTCGACCGCCGGCCGGAATGCAAGCGTAAGGCGGGATGATTCCGCCTGTTGACCGAGGGCGTCGGTTAAGGCCGGCCAATCGATGTTGTACCACCCGTCGAGCGCCATGAGCAGGGGGCGTTGCGACTCCTTGCGGTTGGCGATGATCCGCATCAGTTCGCGGATAACCAGTTCCGGGCCGGCGACCAAAGACTGCTGCCATTCCGGGTCCACTTCGATGCGGTTTTCCGCGTGCACGCGTGATTCATAGAGCGGCATGATGATACCCCCTTGTCGGACATTGGTAGAACGGAACCCATAATCCGGCATAATAGGGTTTGAATAAATGGATGTTCCTGCAATATGTGTATATATTTCTGTAAGGATCAGTTTCAGGGACAACTCATAAAAATGATAACGGAGACCTTGATAAAGCCGCCCTCGCCCGGCATGGGTTTTACCGCCGGTTCCCTGATGAACGATTCGCTGCTCCAGGCGCTGGGCATCCGGCATGTGTTCGCTTCGTGCGGGTCCGAGCAGGATGATCACGTGAATCAGGTGAGAACCGGCGGCGATTGGATTATGCTGGCAACCTTGGGTGGTGGTGGCACCATTGCAGCGGGGGATGGATCGTTTGCATCGTTGCCAACCACACTGTTTCTAGCGCCGTCCGGACTCTGTTTTGAAGAACGCGCGATCCGCGGGGCGGCGTGGTCATGGCTGTGCCTGCGGGTGGGGTTGGCGCCGGGGAGCCCGTTTCTTGATTTGTTGCCGAAGCAGCCGTGGTTGGGGCGTCCCGGATTGGAGTGTTTCCAGTGCATCAGCGATATTGTGGCCACGCTTCATGGGTGTCCGACAGGATATCGTTATGTGGCGGTGGCGCGGTTGATCGTGTTGCTGGGCATCTTGGACCGCCTGATCAAGCGCGGGAAACGGCCGGCCATATCGGAAGCGGTCGATAGGGCCTGTTCGTTGCTGTGCCGTGAACCGGGACGGACTTGGTCGGTGCCCGAGCTGGCCCGCCGGTGCGGGATGAGCGAATCGTCGCTGGCGCACCGGTTCCACGCGGAGACGGGTGACACGCCCCGTCGATGGCTGGCGGCCCAGCGCATGCGGGAAGCGCGGCGGCTCCTGGCTGGCCGGATCAGCATCAAGGAAGTTTCAGAAAGACTTGGATTCAGCAGCCGTTATCACTTCACGCGCGTATTTACCCGGCTGGAGGGGCTTCCTCCAGGCCGGTTTCAACGCCTGGCGACAAGAAGGTAGCGAACCGGTCCATTCAAGCATCGCGTCGTACCGGCCGCCGTGTCGGACGTGGTGTTCCATGGACCGTCCAAGCCCGGTTCGACCGGCTGGGCCGAATGAACCGCTCCGATTTGAAAGTCCGCTTGATATGTCACGGGAAGGCCTTTACGTTCCTGTCGATCCATCCCCCGGAGGTTCGATATGACAAGGTCCGCGATACGCGGTTATTCACCCAACGATTTCAAAGGTTCGGATATCGAAAGGATCCAGCAGGCGGTTGATGCCGCTGCCGCTGGGGAGGGGCGGGTGGTTATTCCCCGGATGAATCGATGCGGGCAGGCATCCCGGGATTACTGGCTGATTGATTCTGCCATCCGGTTGCCATCGAACCTGACGCTTGAATTGGATCAGTGCCGGATCAAGTTGTCGGACCGTTGCCGGGATAACTTTATCCGGAGTGCGAATTGCGGGCTTGGAACAGCGGAGATCGCGCCCGCGGAAAATATCCGGATTGTCGGCAGGGGGAATGCGGTTCTGGAAGGTGCGGATCGACCCCGTTCCACCGGGGACAGCGCGAAGACGCTGGGGAAACGGACGTTTGGAACGGATGCGGGAGTGGCGGGGGAAAGCCAGACCGGAGACTGGCGGAATATCGGCATCCTGATGGCCCGGGTGGAGCATTTCTGCATTGCAAATGTCCGGATGGTGAACTCCCATTGCTGGGGAATTTCACTTGAACATTGCGCCCATGGACGCTTGGCCCACATCGACTTTGCGTCGTCGGGATTCATGATCGTTGATGGAACCTCCCGGACCGTCCTCAACCAGGACGGGATCGATCTCCGGGTGGGATGCCATGACATCACGATCGAGGATGTTACCGGTTATACCGGGGATGACCTGGTGGCGTTGACCGCGATCCCGTTCTACCCGGAAGTGGCGGGAAGCCTCAACGCCACGCAGGTGACCGGCGCCAACGCCTGGGAAGGCCGGTGTGACGATATCGCGCAGGTCACCATCCGTAATGTCAGGGGATATTGCCGGGGTGGGCATCATATTATCCGCTTCCTCAACACCTCGGGAATTCGTCTTCACGATATCATTCTCGACAGTGTGATGGATACGTCCCCGCCGGGAATCCAGAGTTTCGCCACGGTGAAAATCGGCGACAATTGTCCGGCCTGGGGCGGGGTGACGCCGCTGGGCGACACCTTCCACTTTCTGATATCGAACATCATCAGCCGATCCAGGGAAGCCATCCTGATCGCCGGGTCGTTATCGGAATCCATGATCCACCATGTCATCAAGAGCCAGGCGCCGGGCGATCCGGTAGTCCTGCAGTCCGGCAACGAATACATCCGAAATGTCAAGATGACCGATCTGGCGGGCGGTTACTGAAGACCCTATAATCATAACCTATCGCCAGATGCCTATGAACCTGGCGGGAAGCCGCGTCCGGCAACGGGAGAGGAGTAGACAACATGCATAAGTCGTTTCCCCGGTATCAGGAATTCAACCCCATGGTCCCGGTATGGTGTGTCACCCCGGACCGGCCCGGATGCATTCACCGCTTTTTCGACACCTCTCCAATCAGCCCCTCGGGACGGTATCTGGCCGTCTTCCAGCTTCCTTTCGAGGATCGACGGCCGGAACCGGGAGAATCCGGAAACGTCTGCGTCGTCGACCTGGAGACCGGAGTGAGTCGTGTGGTTGCCGAGACCTGTGGCTGGGAGCCGCAGATGGGGGCCAATATCAACTGGGGGGGAACCGATCATGAGCTGTTCTTCAACGACGTGGACACCCGGAACTGGAAACCGTTCGCATGGAAGCTCGATCCCCTGACCGGTAAACGCCGGCGAATGGAAGGAGCCGTCTACCACGCCTCGCCCGATGGCCGATGGCTGATATCGGCCAACATGACCACCATGCGCAAGACACAGCCGGGTTATGGCGTCTGTATCCCCATCGAAACCATGCGGCGCAACGTAGGCCCTGTCCGCGATGACGGTTTCTACCTGACCGATACGTCTACCGGGAAATCCCGCATGCTGGCCTCGATTGCCGACCTGCTGGCCCGGGCCACCCCACCCGTCCGCATCGACAATCCCGGACAACAGGAAATCTACGGGTTTCACAGCAAGTTCAATCCACAAGGCGATCGATTGATGCTCAGCCTGCGCTGGTTTCCCGCAACCGACGAACCGCGCTGGGACCTGTTCGAGATCGACTATTACGCTGTCCGCTATGCCTGGATCACGATGGGACTCGACGGAGGACCGATATATTGCGCGGTGGGACCGGAGCAGTGGGAGAAGGGCGGCCACCATGCCACTTGGTTCCCGGACGGGAAACGCATTTCAATGAACCTGGAAATCGATCGGAACGGAATGCGTTTCGTGCAAGTCAATGCTGACGGGACGAATCTTCGCAAGATACTTGATGATGTGCAGGGCTCGGGGCACCCCACCATGCATCCCGACGGTCAACATCTGCTGACCGACACCTACACCCATGAAAAGACGGCGTTCGGGGACGGGACCATTCCGTTGCACTGGGTTGATCTGAAGACCGGGCAGAAGGAAGTGGTCGTGCGGATCAACACCCTGCAGCCCTGCAAGGATATTGTCATGCGCATCGATGCCCATCCCGCCTGGGACCGCACCTGGCGCTATGTCACCTTCAACGCGTTTGTCGGCGGAACGCGTCGCGTGTTTGTGGCGGATATGAAGCCGTTGTTGTCATCATGCTGAACCAGGCGGATGAAATCCGACGGGCGGGTCACGGGATGTTCCTGATCGGCATTCATGGCGGAAGAGGTTCCTTTGACGATCGGGATCTTGAAGCGTGTCGGTTCGCAAATCCCGTTTATACCCGGGGGATCTTTATGGTGCTGGCGGTTCCCATGATCCGCGAAAGGCGCTGAAAGCGACTGGGCGGAACGCCCTCGATCTTGCGAAAGACTCTGGAGAAATGGAAGGCGTTGGCAAAGCCAAGTTCCGTTGCCGTTTCCGAGGTTGTCCGTCCTTCCAGAAGGAGTCGCCGGGCAACCTGCATCCGTTCACGTGCCAGCAAAAGCATGGGCGTCTGCCCGGTCTCCGCCTTGAATCGATGTGAGAACGTGGATGGGCTCATGTGGCAATGGTGTGCCAGTTCAGCCAGGGGGACAGGATCGCACAGGTGTTCCCGCATGAAAGCCGCCGCCCGGGTCACAAACGCGCTATCACCGTCGAGCTTTCGCCCGGTTCGTTTGGCGTCCGCCAGTCGTTGACACTTGCCCAGCAATTCCAACGCCAACCCCAGGGCAACCAGGTCGTCGCCCACAGCCCGGCGATTCATCCGTGCCAACAACTGGATGAAATGGTCGAAGAAATCAAAATCCGCGCGGAAAATCGATGGTGCGGTGGGCAATCCGGCAACCAAGGGCGCATGGGCGGCTGTATGCGCCAGCAGGACGACATATTCCCATGGCGTGGCGCCGGTGTTGGTTTCGTCGAAGGGTATACGCTCAGGGATCATGTAGACGTCGCCCGGTTCCACATTGAACCGCGAGGAACCGCAGACAACACGTCCGGTTCCTGCCAGGGTTCCCATCATCACCCATGCCGGCCTGCGTTGCCGTCGCCGGTATCCCACGGGCTCCCTCCCGGCCACAGCAGTCAAATGGCTCAACCCCATTTTTCTCCCCAGGGTTGATTCAGGCAAGACCCCTCCGGAAGGTAATGTCAGGTTGCGGGTCAACAGCGCCAAAGGGTTGGCAGGAATGGATATGTTATTTGCAATGATGGACATTCACGCATAATAATAGATGCGCTATGATCATGGCAAGTATAGATATATTAACAGGAGATTAGTATGGGGAGCCGAACCACAGCCTGCCTGTTACTTGCCATTTTCTTTTTTCTGTTGGCGGCACCGGATGGACCGGCAAATAACCTCCGCGTGGAGAACATCGCTTTGTCCAGTCTCGATACCGGGACCAAGCGTGTTTCCGTCCAGTTCGACATTGGATGGGATAACTCCTGGCGCACAGACGTCAACCGGGATGCCGCCTGGGTGTTTGTTAAATTCCGGCCTGCAGCGTCCAGCGCGTGGGAACATGCCACCATTTGGACCAACAACACGGATCATCGGGAAGCCGCCGGCAGTGTCATCAATGCGTCACCGGACGGCATGGGGGCTTTCATCTACCGTTCAGCCAATGGGACCGGCACGGTGAATTATGTCCGGACCCGGCTGGTGTGGAATTACGGAGCCGATGGTTACGATTTCCAGAACGGTGACCAGGTTAACGTCTCGGTCCAGGCGGTGGAAATGGTGTATATCCCTGAAGGTGCATTTTATCTTGGTTCTGGTGGAACCGAAGACGGTCATTGCTATGAATACACCGATGGGATTCAAAGCACGAACCCCTTTTTGGTTGTGTCGGAAAACGCGATCTTAACCGACATGGCAAACGGCGCTTTGTGGGGGACCGGTGGCACCACTGGAAACAATGCCGTGTCCCCCGCCGCACCGGATACGATTCCCGCGGCATTTCCCAAAGGTTATGCCGCCTTCTACTGCATGAAGTACGAACTGAGCCAGGGCCAGTATGTCAGCTTTTTAAACCTGCTGACCGATGTTCAGGATAACAACCGCTATTCCGCATCATCGGTCGGATACCGGTATACGATCAGCGGGACCTATACCAACTACTCGGCAACGGCGCCGGATCGAGCCTGCAACTATCTCTCTTGGGCTGACGGGACAGCTTATACCGATTGGGCAGGCCTGCGACTCCTGACCGAGCTGGAGTTCGAAAAGACTTGTCGCGGCACCGAAGCGCCTGTTCCCGGAGAATGGCCATGGGGCGATACCAGCTTCAGCCAGCCCACCCTGATCATCAACGACGGAACGCCGGACAGCACGGTCAATCAGGGAAATCTCCACGATTACCGGGACCTGGGCGGCGTGGGCGGCGGTCCGATCCGATGCGGCATTTTTGCTGCCAGCACAACGAATCCCACACGGACCCAGGCTGGCGCGGGATACTACGGGGCGATGGAACTGGGCGGCAATCTGTGGGAAATGTTCGTGACAGTGGGTAACGCCGCGGGCCGTGTGTATACCGGCTTGCACGGCGACGGCGTGTTAACGGTGAGCGGCGATGCCAATACGGCGGACTGGCCGAATAACGGAACCGGTGTCGGAAGCGGCGTTCGAGGGGGAGTCTGGTATGACGGTCGGGACTGGTGTAGAACGTCTAGCCGGGCCTTGAGCGTCTATCCCTTTTCAAGTCGAAGTTACAAGTGCGGCTGGCGATCCGGTCGTACCGCCCCGTAATCAAAACTGGAAATCAGGGTGTGGAATATGGAGAACCGTAGTGGCATCCTGCTTTTATGCTGGACCATCGTGGTGATTTCTTCGCCCGCTTTTGGCGCAACCAACATCTATGTGGGAGGCGTCGCCGACGGTCATGACAGTTTTGATTGTCGTGTAAAAGTGGGCTACCCGGTGGTCAACAATGCCGGCGGGGCGACCAATGTTTCAGAAACCAACGCCTGGATAAACGGGTATCTGGTCTCCACTGGTATGGCGGAAACCAGTGTCCTTGTCGGTTGGGATACAACCGACAAGGGAACGAACCTGACGTGGGGGAATATGCACAGCTTTGGCCTGCAGCCGGATGGCTCTCCCCTGACGGAGAACGCTACTGGCCTGAGCGCGGGAACAACGTACTTTTATCGATTCTGTGCTTCCAACGCCTTGGGCCATATTTCGTGGGCGCCGTCGACAGCGGTCTTCAGCACGGACGCCACCCCGGCAATCAATACCGGCTCGGGGGCAGCTCCCATCAGCTTTACCACGGCGACCCTGGCAGGGAACCTGTATGCCGGCATCAGTGCCAACATCTCTATGTATTGGGGACAGGACACCAATAACTGGTCGCACACCAACCATCTGGGAACACGATCCGAAAGTACATTCGCAATACGGATCACCGGGCTTGCCGATGGCAACACCTACCATTACCGGGCCTATGCGACCAACGACAGCGGCGAAGCCTGGTCGGATATTGCTTCCTTCACGACATTCAGTCTGTTCAATGGAATGCCGCTCTTTTCAGGTGGAATAGCCGACGGATTCGACCAATCGCTTGCTTGCATGGTTACGGAACGTCCGCGCGGTTCGGTCTTTATGATTCATTAATCGCATCAACTCCGGGGCCAGGCATGTCGGGCACAGATGCTGTAAACGACCGTGGACGTGCATTCTTCCACCAAGTCCAATAGTTGGGACCGACGATGGATCGAGCCCAAGAATACGGGCTGGCGGCGCTCCCTGATCCCCGGCGGTCTGTCGAGTGGAACCTGTACGCCGTCGTGCTCCATCAGGCGAAATTTCCCGGCGTCATACCGGTCAGGCGTCGGAAGACCCTTGAAAAGTACTGGGGACTGCTGAACCCGGCCATGGTGGCGATATCCCGTGCGGAGTATTGTGAGTTGCGAAGCAGGATCTTGGCCCGTTCAACCCGCATGGCATTGAGATACGCAACGGGCGTTACGCCATGGTACTGCCTGAACAACCTGCACAGGTGGCCATAGGAATGGCCGAGTGTTTCCAAGAGTTCCCGCACGGACTGCTGCGCGTTGACCGGCTGGCTCAGAAGTTCTCGCACCTGCAGCGCCAGCGTAACGGATCGCTGTTCCCGGTCTGGCTTTCGGGCGGACGGCAACGCCAGAATCAGCAGGAGCAGTTGGAGGAAGAGCGCACGCCCGGTAACTCGACGCATGCTGTTTGTGGACGTCGGCACGATGGCAAGCTGGCCGAGCAGGTCCAGTGATGGAGCAAGCGGGGCCTTACCGTGCAGGATGTCGCGGGGGACAAAGGCAGGCGAGCGGTGAACCAGGTGGACCGGGATCAGCGCCGGATGGATAACACAATGTGTGGCGGGGCGTGGCTTGCCGGTATAGTTCCAGTTGAAATGGATACAGTAACGGTACACCCCCTGCCGGGAATCAGCGTGCGTTGCATGAAGCGTGTCCGGCGGGACGATGACGTAGTCGCCGGGGCCACACCGAAACGGCTGGTTGCAGATGGTGATGACACAGGTTCCCCGGGTGACCATCATCAGTTCGTTGTCAAAAAGCCGCCGGGCGGGTTCCACCCAGCCGGCCGGACTGTCCCCGTGCCAGATGAAGTGAATCTCGGGATTGATCTCGTCGGTCCAAGCACTCATAGGCCCATATCCATGTCATAAAAATACAATCATGTTGAATTTTGTACAATACCATACTATGTCTCTTTTGTACAAAAATCTTGATTGTATGTGAGTTTCATACCATGTATAGCCGAATTCAGTGTCACTTCCGTGCAATCTCCGTCACAACGGTTCGCTTGCTGGCTGACTGCTCAAGCTGCGATAGTAGATGCGTCGGAAGATATGCCGGATGGAGGGTGATCGCTCCGTGGTTCCCGTCCAAGAGACAGGACACGATCCCGAGCGGGTATTGCGAGTCGAATGAATGAGAGGACCGTCAGATGAAAGCTGATTCAATTATCACCCAGGTCATGGAACCGGTCATCCCCAACGCCGCGGCGGTATTAACGGTTGGCGGAGGAATTTCCAAACGCGTACTCTATGCCCGCCGATTGGCGGATGGCCCTGCCCGCCTCCCTGCCACAGGGACTCCGGCGCCATCGAAGACGACGGCTCCCTGGAAATCCTGGCGGGTCCTGCAAACCACGGGAGAAACCGTCACCGTGAATGTGCCGGCCACCCCTTACGGGCTGTACGAATTGACCCTCGACCCTTCCGATCCACCGGAAAACACCTGGGTGGCCAACCGGCCGCGCCTGGACTGGTGTTGGCCGCAGACGGCGGTCACCGGTGAACCCCTCCGACTGGTCGGGCGCTGCCTGGCGGATGTATCGCGTTACCGGACCACCGATCCGGCCAATCCCGTGAGTTACGCGGGCCTGCGTCCCCGTCAAACCACCCTGGTTGTCCGCCGCGTCGGCGGAAACACCGCCATCCGGATCCCCGTGGAACGCTCCAGTGCCTACGAAATCCATGCCCGCTGCCCTGCGAAGCTGGCGCCCGGTGAATACGAGTGCTTCGTCCATAACGGGCGCGGCGGCGTTGCCGGCTGGTCGGAACCATTCCCGATGACCGTCACCAAACCGGAATCCTGGCCCCGCAAGGTTTTCCGCGTGGACGCCTATCGTTCCAAAACCGGAGGCAATGCGGACGAGGCCATCGCCCTGGCCCTGTCCGACGCAAAGGCCCAGGGCGGCGGCATCCTCGAATTCGGGCCCGGCACCTACCAGGTTACCCGGACCATCGAAATGCCTCCCCGTTGCATCCTGCGCGGCCAGGGCGCCGACCGAACCTGCCTGGCCGGCCCGGGCCAACAGGGTCCCCTCCAACCCTGGGTCATGATCACCGGTGACCATGATTTCATCATCGAGGATCTCCGCCTCTTCACGGTCTATTCCGTGATCGCCGTGGCCGCTCCGGTGTTCCGTCCGGCAACGTTTGAAGCCGCCTTCAAGGCTCCTTTTTCCTGGTGCGATACCCGCGCCCGCAACATCACCATACGCCGCTGCCGGATCGAGCAGGACCCGCTCAGCAACCTGCCGCGCCGCAAGGACGCCGATCCGGTCTGGCGCAAATGGCTGATGGACTGGACCGCCAACGCTGACGGACAGAGTCAGGACGGGTTCGTGGCCATCCGGATCCGCGGGGACGGCGGATGTATCGAGGACAATGAAATCTGGGGCGCCGGGTCCGGAATCATCCTGACCGGCTGTTCACATTTCCGGGTTGCCCGGAACCGGATCAAGATCGGCTGTGCCGGTCATGGCATCTATGTCATGGGCCACATGAGCTGGCCACTGGACTGGGCCACCAACCCGGACGCCAAACCGCACCCGGTGATCGGCAGTTACTCGAACCGGGTGCTGATCGAGGAAAACCGCATCGAGGCTCATTCCGAACGCGCGCGGGATTTCTGCTATTTCAACTACGGGGCCGAATTCTGCCTGGCGGCCCGCAACCACATCGGCCCGATGCAGGTCAACAACGATTGCGAAGGACTCGCGTTCCATCTCTGGCCGGCCAAGTGGGCCAAGCCCAAAGTCGCGTGTATGGCACCCACCCGCTACCGCATCCTTGATCCGGACGGCGAAGTCCGGCGCGAAGAACTGGTCGGCAGTGTCCTCCAGGTACTGGACGGCGCCGGTATCGGGCAGCTCCGGACCGTGGTGGCCCGCGAGGGCAACGAGGTGGAAATCGACCGGCCGTTCCGTTACCCGCCGGGATCGGACAGCGTGATCGCCTTCTCCGCACCACCCCCTTTCCGGGGCATGACCGTGGTGGATAACATCGTCGAGCACACCGGCGCCAACATCCTGCTCTGGGGCGATACCCAGGACGTGGTGGTGGATGGCAACCTGTGCCGCGATAACGGCCATATCACGGTCTGGTCCATCCGCAGCGCCGCGGCACAAAAGGTCTGGGGCGGCGCCGCCTTCACGCAGATCCTGCACAACCGCAGCGAAACCGCATGGATGAACCCGGAAACCCCGGAACAAGCGGCGAATCATTTTGGCGGGGGCATCGGGAACCCCTGCAGCCGGGACATGAACGTGCACCCACCGGTGGGGTTCGATTTCCTCGGGATGATCATCCGCGACAATGCCTGCCGGAACCAGAGCGGGATTGTGTACCGGACCCGGTTTGTCAAGGGCGACCAGGTTTGGAAGCTTCACGACGCGGGGATCGTGGTCGAACGGAACTATTCGGAAGACGGCCGGTTCGGTGTGGCGGTCGAGGCGGACGCCCCGGCCGTGGTCCGCGCCAACCGCGCCCGGCGCACCCGCTGGCCGGTCGTCCGTTTTCCGCCCGTGTCGCCGGCAAGCTCGGAATGGTAACTACGATGGTTGCACGATACCACAGATGGCCCTTGGTGGTTTTAGCGCTGATTCCAGTGCTGGTACCGACCGTCGGCCTGGCCCAACGTTATTGGGACGGTGGTGCGGGAACGAACCGCAGTTGGCTGAACGCCACCAACTGGTCCGGCAATACGGTTCCCACGAGTACGGATGATGCCTATGTCGGGAGCGCCACGCTCCAGGTCACAACAGCGACCGTGAACCGGGTGACCGGCATCTGCCGACGCCTCACCATCGGAGACGGGGGAGGCACCACCGGGCGCGTCCACGTCACGACCGGCCATCTGGCCATGGCCGAGTGCCTCTACCAGGGCAACAACACGGGGCATGGCACGCTCGATCAGGACGGAGGCACCTGCACCGTGGTTGTCACCGCCTACATCGGCAATCATGCATCGTCGTCCGGGCGGTACATTCTCCGAAATGGCGCACGGTTGATTACGAAGAACCTCCTGCTCTGCCAGAACGCCGGGAGCCGGGGCTTGGTTGACCAAGGGGAGAACACGTCGGTCATCGTTACCTCGGCGGTAACCATCGGGAGCGCGGACGCCGGCACCTACCTGCTCGACCGCGCATTCATGGGGACATCGAATGTGCCCGCGGTAGATCCCGCATTCCGGGTCGGCAACGCCGCGAACGGCGCACCTTCCCTTTACTGGCAACGGGGCGGAACGAACCGCGTGGCCGGCAACATCCGCATTGCCGATGTCGCCAAGTCCAGGGGCCTGATGGTGTTGACTAACCGGGCCGTGCTGAAGGCTGGAGCCCTCACGGTGGCCTGGTACGGGACAGGTTCCCTGGAACAGGTCGACGGGTCGATGGTTGATCTGCAGGGAGGGCTCACCATCGGCGTGCGCGGGAGCGGCCCTGCCTGGGGGGACTATCTTCAGCTTGGCGGAATACTGACCGGAGCCGGGAGTATGACGGTGTGCACCGAAAGCGGGGTACGCGGATTCTACCGCGGATGGGGCACCAACGCCCTGGGCGGGGCATTCACGATGAACGGGCTCACGGTGGCGGACGGGCGGGGCGCCGCACGTGACCTCGTCATCACGAACTACAGTTCGCTGGCCAACTCGATCGCCAACGGCACGACCCAGACAAACGGCTGGTTCGCCCGGAACAAGGGCCGGCTGGTACTGAAGCGGATACCGTCGGCGACCACGATGCTTTGGGGGGAGAGCGGGAGCGACGTCGATCTTGTCAATGCCATGAAGATCGTCCTGACGGGATACGGGGGATCCGGGAGCCTGCAGGCGTCACTGTATGCGTCCGATCATCCATCGGTGCCACCCTACCGGCCCGGAGCCGCTCCGGTGGGAATCTGGCATCTGGAGGCCGACGGTTTCACTTTCGCGTCTGCACGGGTCTCATTCCGCTATGACCATGTTCAGGCAGCGGCGCTAGGCATCGAGAACGTCCTGCAGGTCTATGCGCACACCGGCGGGACCTGGGACCGGTGGGAATCTGTTACCCTCCAGGGGTTGGACACCGTGAACAAGCGGATTGCGGCCAGCAACGTGACCGCGTTGGCGTGGTTCGCGATCGGTCACAACCTGCCCGTATTCCAGGGGGCCGTGTTCATGGTGAAGTAGTCGAATGGGATGGCTCGTCCTGGCAGACAAACAAGACCAGTTGTTTTGTATTTGATGGTTGAAATATGGTTGCTGAACAGGTCGCATCCAATTGCAGATAAGCTTGTTGCGATTATAAAGGCTCGGAATGGAGCCCCGTATCAATCGCAGACTTTCAGGATCTCGGTTCCCGGCAGGCCATTAAACAAGCAAGAATGTGGGAGATGGTTACTTCGGGAGATTCCGGAATTCATCCCAGGCATTTTTGACCGCTTCAACAAGGTTTCGGGAACGGTTATATCCCCGTTTCTCAATCGTACGGGCGGCAACGCATGCTGCGGTGAAATCGGATTGGCTTGCAACTGCAATCAACTGACGCAGGTCGGCTGCATCTTGTGGACGTGTCCGATCATCGCGAGCCAACAATTTAAGAACTATCAGATGGTGTACCCGGGCTACCGGCACAACAATCTGTTGAAACACATGAAGTGGTTCGGCCTCTGCGCAAATCTCCGCTTCGATTCCCGAGGAGGCGAATAGAAGATCCAGCATCATGCCCTGGGGTTTTTCACCGAAGGGTGCCATACGTACGGTGGCCAGACGATGTGTCGCCTCCTGTTCAACGGTTGCCATGGCACGGAATCCCGAGGCACGAAGACTATGGACGAGCGCTTCAGCTGATGGGTCGTCGGTCATGGCCACGGCAAGATCCACGTCGCGCGTGAAACGTGGCTCTGTCCGTACAGAGACGGCCAGTCCGCCGACGAGAGCCCAAACCTGATCCTGCCCCTTGAGAATCACGGCGATTTGCAGCAAAAGATCTTCCACCTGATTCATGGCGTCTGCTCCCGGACACGGACAGCACCGGCGGTATCGCCCGGGAAGGGATCGTCTGCCCGACACAGCCAGGCGGATAACATGGCTTCGATCTGCGCCTCGGTTGAGGTTGGATGACGCCGTTTGATGTTCTGACGCATCAGCTCAATACCCGCATTGATCAGCTGTGCCGTAGTCGCGGCATTGTTCATGTATTTGTCAGCGTCACGCATGTGTCCAATATGCCAAAATTTACGATCCCCTTCAAGTGAAACAACACCACCGAAACCGTGGAGTAGATTCTGAAATGGTTTGCCGATCGGGGGGTGATATGGCATGGTAACGCGGTTTTTGCGGACCCCAATCAACGAGACGGCATGTTCAAAACACAGGTGGCCAGGGACTATCCGGATTATCTGCGGGATGAGTCCAGACGAAGCGGCTCGGCGGATGGAATTGCTTTTCCACAGACCGAAGCGGATATGATTGCGCTGTTGCGCGTGGCGGCGAAGGACCATGCCGGTGTCACCATCCAGGGTGGGCGCACCGGTATCTCTGCCGGCGCGGTTCCGGAGGGTGGCTGCATCCTCAATCTCGGCCGTTTCAACCGTTTCCGCGCCGTCCGGCAGACCGATTCCGGCTTCAACCTGGTGCTCCAGCCCGGCGTATTGTTGTCGGAAATCCGCCAGTTCCTGGCGGGGCAGGATGTCGATTTCGATTGGCCGGCTGATGCGGATCCCGCCGTGCTGGGGCGGTTCCGCCAGTCAGGCCGTTGGATGTTCACGCCGGATCCCACGGAAACCTCCGCCACCATCGGGGGCATGACGGCATGCAATGCGTCCGGTGCCCGTTCGTTTGCCTATGGGCCAACCCGCCGGCATATTGACCGGATCCGGGTGGCCTTGGCGGATGGTGATTTGCTGGATCTGCGGCGCGGGGCTGTTCGTGCCGATGGTCGCCGGTTCCGCCTCACCACGGTGGGGGGACGGGTGATGGAGGGGATGCTGCCCGCCTATACCATGCCGGCCGTGAAGAATGCCGCCGGCTATTATGCCATGGATGACATGGACCTGGTTGATTTGTTCATCGGGTCTGAGGGTACGCTGGGCATCCTGACGGAAATCGAGATACGGTTGATGCCCGTGCCCGGCGCCGAATGGGGAGTCATGGCCTTTTTTGACGGGGAGGCTGGTGCGTTGCGCTTTGTCGAGCAGGTGCGGGCAACGCCGGACCGGCTCGTGGCCCTGGAATTCTTCGATGCGCATGCGCTGGATTTGTTGCGCGCACAGAAGCGCGACAACCCGGCATTCCATGCGATTCCCGACATGGACCCCGCCTGGCATACGGCGGTCTACGTGGAGTTCCACGGCGCAACGGATGACCAGTTGGAAACGGCCCTGATGAACGTGATGGAACGGCTGGAACCCTACGGGGGCTCGGAATCGGCAACCTGGACCGCGGCCAATGAACGCGAGATGGAGCCATTGAAGTTTTTCCGGCATGCCATCCCGGAGTCGGTGAACCTGTGCATCGACCAACGTCGCAAGCAGGAACCCAAGCTGACCAAGCTGGGGACGGACCTGTCGGTGCCCGATGCCCGGCTGGCGGACATCTTCCGGCTTTACCATGAATCGCTCGATTCCGCGGGCCTGGAATACGTTATTTTCGGGCATGTCGGAAACAACCATGTACACGTGAATATCCTGCCCCGCAACCTGGACGATTACCAGCGGGGCCGTGCCTTGTACCTGGGGTGGGCGGATCGTGTGGTGGCGATGGGGGGCAGTGTGTCCGCCGAGCATGGGATCGGCAAATTGAAGTGTGCGCTGCTGGAACGGATGTTCGGCACGGCTGGAATTGAACAGATGCGGGCTGTTAAGCGGTTGCTGGATCCCGAGGGACGTTTGAACCGGGGCAGCCTGTTCGCGTGGAATCTTTGATTCAGACAAGCAGAAGGGGGCGGGAATGAAAGCGGTGATGTTGACGGGTATTCGCAAGGTGGCGGTTCGTGAGGTTCCGGAACCGGTGATCCAGACGGCACGCGATGTGCTGATCCAGGTGGGAAGCGTGGGGGTCTGCGGGTCCGATGTGCATTATTATGCCACCGGGCGGATCGGGAGCCAGATTGTCAAGTACCCGTTCCGGGTTGGCCATGAATTTTCCGGCAGGGTTCTCAAGGTCGGACGGTCTGTCACGCGGGTGCGGCCGGGTGACCGGGTGACCGTGGATCCGGCCATGTTTTGCGGGCATTGTGACCAGTGCCGGATTGGCCGGTTTCATACCTGCCGCAAGCTCAAGTTCCTGGGATGTCCCGGACAGGCGGAAGGATGCTTCTGTGAACGGGTTGTCATGCCCGAAGCCTCCTGTTTCAAGGTGAAGCGCACCACCACCCTGGAATTGGCCGCCCTGGTGGAGCCGCTGAGTATCGGGTATTACGCGGTTCAGCAGTCCCTTCCGATGAAGGGGGCACGGGTGGGGATCCTCGGATGCGGCCCGATTGGCCTGAGCGTGCTGTTGCCGGCAAAGTTGCAGGGAGCCCGGCGGATTTATGTGACGGACAAGATCGATTCCCGCCTGGCCGCCGCACGCAAGGCCGGCGCCTGCTGGGGCGGTAATCCCGGCAAGACCGACGTCGTCACGGCCGTGCAGAAGGCCGAGCCACTCCTGCTGGACGTGGTGTTCGAGTGCTGTGGTGAACAAGCCGCGCTCGACCAGGCCGTTGAAATGCTCAAGCCGGGCGGCAAGCTCATGCTGATCGGGATCCCGACCGTTGACCGTATTTCCTTCAGCATCGACAAGCTTCGCCGCAAGGAGATCTGCATCCAGAATGTACGGCGGCAGAATGAGTGCGTGGAGGCCACCCTCGAACTGGTGGAGCACCATCGGATCCGCCCGGACTTCATGATTACGCACCGGTTCAGCCTGGATGAAACCCAGGAAGCGCTGGATCTCGTGGAGCACTACCGGGACGGTGTCGTCAAGGCCATGATCAACGTTGAACCGTAGAACAGGGGACGGATATGGGGAAAGCACGCAACGCTATTGAATCCCGGTTGAATGATTTCGATCCGGCCATACGGCAGGCGGCCCTGCGCGAGTTGCTGGCCGGCAAATCGCCCGCCTTTCCGGCGCCGGGCGAAAATGTGAACATGCACCTGCATTCCTTTTATTCCTACAATTCGGAAGGGTATTCGCCCCTGCGCCTGGTGTGGGAATGCCGGCGTGCCGGATTGCAGGCTGCCGCGTTGTGCGATTTTGATGTGCTGTTGGGGCTCGAGGAGTTCCTGTCGGCCGGCCGGACCCTGGGCTTGCGCACGTCGGTACACCTGGAGACGCGCGCCTACGTGAAGGATTATGCGCGGCAGGAATTGAGTTCGCCCGGGGAACCGGGTGTGACCTACATCATGGGCGGCGGATTCAGCCGGATGCCCGCCGCCGGGACGGAACCCGCACGCGAACTGGAGGCCTACCGCCAGCGGGCTCGTGCACGCAACCTTGACGTAGTGGGCCGGGTCAACCCGCACATGGGACCCGTGGCCATCGATTATGCGCGGGATGTCGAGCCCCTGACACCGGTGGGGACCGCCACCGAACGCCATATCATCAGCGCCTACGTGCACCGGGCGATTGCCGTGCTGAAGACCCCGACAGCCGTGGCGGCTTTCTGGTCGGAACGCCTCGGACGCCCGGCGGAGGATGTGGTTGAGCTGATGGCGGATCGCCCGGCATTCGAGGAACTGGTCCGGTCAAAGCTGGTCAAGAAGGGGAGTGTCGGCTATCAGCAACCGTCACCGACGACCTTCCCGGCGATCGAGGATTTTGTGCGCTGGGTGCGATCGTGTGATGCGATACCGATGATCACCTGGCTGGACGGGACCAGTGACGGGGAAGCCGATGGCCGCAAACTCCTGGAATGCCTGGAAGGCATGGGATGTGCCGCGTTGAACATCGTGCCCGACCGCAACTGGAATATTGCCGATCCGGCCAAGCGGGCAGTCAAGACCGCCAAATTGCGCGAAATCGTGGCGGAGGCGGTCCGCATGGACCTGCCGGTGAATATCGGGACCGAGATGAACAAGCAGGGATTGCCGTTTGTGGACGATCTTGCCGGTGAGGCGCTCAAGCCGTATCGTGATGTGTTTGTGGCCGGGGCACGGGTCATGGTGGGGCAGACCCTGCTGGCGCGTTATGCCGGATTCCCGTACCTGGGTGCGGCGGCCCAGGCGGCGTATCCGACCCGGCGTCTGCGCAACGGGTTTTTCGGCACGGTCGGGGCATTGACCGCGCTGGATGTCCGCCAGGGTGATGCGTTGGATTCCATGGGCGCTGAGAAGGCCCTCCGGTGGTTCGAGGATTCGGTACGCGTCGCGGCACGTGCCTGACGTGAAAGGAAGCACCATGACGAAGCAGATGCAGGCGGCGGTAATGCGGAAACCCGGTGTGATTGAAGTGACCAGCGTGCCCTGTCCGGAACCCAAGGCGGGCGAGGTGTTGCTGAAGGTTGAGGCCTGCGCCTTGTGCGGGACCGACCAGCGGGTGTTATCCGGCGAAAAGGCGGTGGATGTTTCGATTGTGGGGCATGAAATCACCGGCCGGGTCGAGGCGGTTGGCGCCGGTGTGACGGGGTGGCGGGCCGGCCAGCGCTGCGTGGTGCAGACGGTGATCGGTTGCGGCCGGTGCCCGATGTGCCGGGTCCATCGTGAGAACCTGTGCGAAAATACCTTCAAGGCCATCGGGTACCAGTTTGACGGGGGCTTTGCCGAATACATGATCATGCCCAAGGTGGGGGTCGACCAGGGGTGCCTGATCCCGATTCCCGACACGCTGCCGGCCGACCAGGGAACCCTGATCGAGCCCTTGAGCTGCTGTGTCAACGGAATGGCGTACCTGCCGATGGAACAGCTCGATTCCGCGCTGATCTTCGGGGGAGGGATCATCGGGGTGTTGAACGGGCTGGTGGCCCATGCCCGGGGTTGCAAGCGCGTGGCCATCGCCGACGTGTCCGAGGAACGCCTGGGACTGCTCAAGCGGCTCGGGCTTCCTTTCGCCGCCTATGTCAACAGCCGGACCACCCGCATTGAAGACTGGGTGCGGGACTGGACGGGGGGACGCGGTGTGGACGCCGTGGTGGTGGCAGCTTCTGTCAAGGCACTGGTCACGCAGGGCATACGCCTGCTGGCGCGTGCGGGACACCTGTCGATCTTTGCCGGATTGCCCAAGTCCGATCCGGTGGAACCGACGGACCTGAACGTGATCCATTACCGGGAACTGAACCTCCATGGGGCCAACAGCTCCGCCATCGACGCGTACCGGACGGCGCTTGATTTCGTGGTGTCGAAGCGGATTGATGCCGGGCGACTGGTTACGCACCGGTTTCCGTTGAGCGCGTTCCATGAAGCGGTGAAGACACAGGCGGATCCCTCGACGGGGGCTTTGAAGGTGGTAATCGTGCCCTGACGGGTACGGGTTCTTGAAACAGACCAGGAAGGAAAGGCATGATGAAAAACAAGCGCATAGAGCAGGCGTACCGGCTGGCCAGTGAACAGTATGCGACATGGGGTGTTCGGACCGACCAGGTCCTGAAACGGATGGCCCGGGTGCCGGTGTCCCTCCATTGCTGGCAGGGCGACGATGTGCATGGATTTGAAACCACGGTCGGCAACCTGGCGGATGGCGGCATCATGGCAACCGGCAATTATCCCGGGCGGGCACGCAACGCCGATGAACTCCGGGCCGACCTGGATCTGGTCTGGAAACTGGTGCCCGGAAAGCACCGTATCAACCTGCATGCCCTGTATGCCGAGACCAATGGCAAGCGCGTCGAACGCAATGCGCTGGAATTCCGTCATTTCAAGCGGTGGGCGGACTGGGCGAAGTCCCGCAAGCTCGGGGTGGATTTCAACCCGAGCTGTTTCGCGCATCCGATGGCATCCACCGGATTCACCCTGTCCAGTGCCGATCCGGCGGTGCGTCGTTTCTGGGTGGAGCATTGTCAGGCGACCCGGGCCATTTCCGAAAAACTGGGCAAGGCGGTTGGAAGCCCCTGTATCCACAACATCTGGATCCCGGACGGGATGAAGGATGTTCCCGTGGACCGCAAGGCGCCCCGGGAACGGCTGGAAGCGTCGCTGGACAAGATCCTCGGACCAGCCCGGAACCGCGCCCATGTTCGTGATGCGGTGGAAGGCAAGCTGTTCGGTATCGGGTCCGAATCCTACGTGGTCGGGTCGCATGAATTCTACCTCGGCTATGCGGTCAAGCACGGCACCCTGTTGTGCCTGGATGCCGGGCATTTTCATCCCACGGAGACGATCGCGGACAAACTCTCCGCGACCCTGATGCATCTGGATGAAGTGCTGCTGCATGTCAGCCGCGGGGTCCGCTGGGACAGCGACCATGTGGTGATCCTGTCGGACGACCTGAAGTCGACGGCTGAAGAGGTGGTGCGGGGCGGATACCTGGACCGGGTGCATATCGGTTTGGATTATTTTGATGCCAGCATCAACCGGGTGGTGGCGTGGACCGTCGGCATGCGGGCCATGCTCAAGGCGATGCTCATGGCCATGCTGGAGCCGACCGACCTGTTGCGCAAGGCCGAGAACCGGGGCGATTTCAGCGGGCGGCTGGCCCTGCTGGATGAACTCAAGACCCTGCCGGTCGGTGCCGTGTGGGGATATTACTGCGAACAGCAGGGGGTTCCGGGGGGCCGGGAGTGGCTCGATACGGTCCGGAAATACGAACACGATGTGCAGGCCAAACGGCGGTAATTTTCCGTCCAAACCAACGAAAGGAAACGATCATCATGGCATCCGTGAAACAAGACCTGGTTCAATATGGTATTAAAATCGCGCAGGCCCGCCTCGTGGCGGGAGCCGGCGGCAACATCAGCGCACGGGATGGCAACATCATCTGGATGAAACCCAGTGGATTTGCCATGGACGACATGACGCCCGATGACCTGTGCGGCATGGATCTCGATTCCGGCAAACAGGTGCAGGGGACCAACAAACCCACATCCGAAGTCAACATGCACCTCGCGATTTACCGGGTGCGGCCGGAAATCAAGGCCATCTTCCACACCCATTCGGCCTGGGCGTCGGGGGTGATCAGCGGCGGCGTCGAGATGCAGCCGATGTTTGCGGAATTCGTCAACGACCTGGGACGCACGGGCACGGTGCCGTACGTGACGCCCACCACCCAAATGCTGGCCGATGCGATGAGCGAGAAGGCACGGACCTGCGATACGATCTTCATGGTCAACCACGGGGTGCTGGCGGTTGGCGTGACCATGAAACAGGCCTATTACCGCTGTCTGGTGGTGGAAGATGCCGCCAAGTCGTATGTGGCTGCCACGATCGTCGGCAAACCGAGTTTCCTGAACGACAAGCAGGTGGCGGATTTGATGGCCCTGGACGGACCGAAGCACCGTGTGAAAATGATGCAGGGAGGTTGACGGATGAGTGCAACCCGCATGCTGGCGGTGGATTTCGGGGCGTCCGGCGGCAAGTGTTTCAGCGGGACGTTGGAATCGGGCCGTTTCACCATGGAGGAAGTGCACCGGTTTGCCCATGAGGGGGTCTCCCTGTTCCTGGCGGACCGAAAGGGGACCCTGGAGGAGCGGACGGTCTGGGATGATACCTACCTGTACCAGCAGATCCTCAAGGGCATCCAGGCATACCGGCGTGTCTGTGGTCAGAAGCTGGATTCCATCGGGATCGATACCTGGGGCGCAGACGGTCACCTGTTGTCCGCGGATGGCGACCTGTTGGGGAAAGTATACTGTTACCGCGATCACCGGTTGGACCGGATGGTGGAACAGGTCAAGCAGCGCATCGATGCCCGTCGCGTGTATGAAATCACGGGCATCCATTTCCAGCCGTTCAACGTGAGCAATCAATTGCTCTGGCTGGCACAGAATCGTCCTGGTTTGTTTGGTGACGGGGTGTTTTACCTGCCCATTCCATCCCTGTTTTACCATTACCTCGGGGGCGTGCATTCGGTTGATTCAACCTGGGCCAGCGTGACCCAGTTGATGGATGCCCGTACTCGTCAATGGAGCGGGGAAATCCTCAACGCCCTGGGTATTCCGGCCACCGTTATGCCGGAAATCGTTGCGCCGGGTACCGTTGTGGGACGGTTGCATGAGCCGCTGGCACGCCTGGTGGGTGTGGATCCGGCCCGGCTTGTAGCGGTTGCCGCCCATGATACGGCGAGTGCTTTTGCGGCGGCACCGGTATCGGATCCGGCGCGGTCCCTGATCATCAGCTCGGGAACCTGGTCGCTGGTCGGCAAGCTGGTGGCTCAGCCCATCACGTCACCGGCCGCGATGGCGGCCAACATCAGCAATGAGGGCGGTATCGGGAACACGCGGTTCCTCAAGAACTGCATGGGCATGTGGTTGGTCCAGGAACTCCGACGCGGTTGGGCGGTTGCCGACGGCAAGGAGATGAGCTGGAAGGAAATGGACCGGATCACATTGGAAGCGCCGTTGTCAACGGCCTGGATCGATCCGGACCATGCCAGTTTCTATAATCCGGCCAACATGGAACAGGCCATGATCGAATGCTGCCGGAAGACCGACCAGCAGGCTCCGAAGGACCGGGGCGGCATGATCCGGATGGTCTACGAAAGCTTGGCGTTGAAGTATCGTTTTGTCAATGAGCAGATCGATGCCGTCAGCGGATCCACGACCACCGCGGTGCATATCGTGGGCGGGGGAAGCAAGAACATCATGCTGAACCAGTGTGCCGCCGATGTGCTGGGGCTGCCGGTTTACGCCGGCCCGGAGGAAGCCACGGCCGTGGGGAATTTCATGATCCAGGCGATGGGGCTTGGATTGATCGGGTCCATGCAGGAGGCGCAGCCGGTGATACGCCAGGCGTTCCCGATCCGGGAATTCAAACCGGTTGATACGGCACGTTGGAACCCGGTGTACGACCGGTTCAAGCAGGTTTGCCTGAAGCCGGGCTGAAGTCGGCAAACAGGAACGTGTGGTCGGAGGGGGAGGGGAGCAGGCGGGGCGCGAGATCGATGGAGCAGTCGCACGAGGTGCGGACCAGCGGTTTTGTGACCAGGATGTGATCCACCCGCCATCCCATTTTCCGTTTAACGGCGTTGACGGTCCGGTAATCGAAGAATGTGTAATGGCCGGGTTCCGGGTGGTGCCGGCGGAAGACGTCCGTGAATCCCCATGAAACGGTGTCGGCAAAGGCGGCGCGGACATCCCGGTGATAACACACATGGTCTTCCTGGTCGGCCGCGTTGTGGACATCTTCCGGGGCGGGTGCGATGTTCAGGTCGCCCAACCAGGCGATCGGCTGGTTGGGTTGGTAGTGCCGGTCGAAAAACGATTTCAGACGCCTGAACCATTCGAGTTTATAGGCGAACATCGGATGGTCCAGGCTTCGCCCCTGCGGGACGTAGGTGTTGACGATCTGCAGGGATCCAAAACGGGCAGCCACCAGGCGGGTTTCGTCGGGGGATTTCCCGTCATCCAGGCCGAATCGGATTTCGTCCGGTTTCTCGCGTGAGACGATCGCTACGCCGTTGTAGGACTTTTCACCACGGAACACCACCTGGTATCCCGCACCGCTGAAACCTTCCGTGGGAAAATCGGCGTCCTGGACTTTGGTTTCCTGCAGGCACAGGACGTCGGGTTGATGCGTGGCAAGCCAGTCCAGGATGATTGGCAGGCGGCTTCGGACCGAGTTGGCATTGAAGGTTGCCAGACGCATGGAAAGGTCAGGGGGTGGTTATGACGCCGGTGAAAACGTGGGCGGCGGGCCCCAACAGGGTGACGTCGGTGGCACTATCGCCGGACAGTTTGAAGTCGACCGTCAGCACATCGCCGCTGGCGGCTTTGACCAGGACCGGCGCCTTGACTTTTCCCGCGCGGGCCATGACCAGGGCGCTGGCAACGATCCCGGTTCCGCAGGCCAGCGTTTCGGCTTCAACGCCGCGTTCATAGGTGCGGATGTTCAGCGTGGACGGCCCGGTGATCTGAACAAAATTGGCGTTGGTACCGGCGGGCTTGAAGTCGGGGTGGTACCGGATGGCGGCGCCGAGTCGGGCCACGTCGCAGGCCGCGAGATCGGGAATTTCGGCAACGGCATGGGGAACTCCGCTGTTCACGAAACCGATGGTGAGGGGGGTGCCGGCTGCTTCCAGTGCGTGGTTCAGGCGCCAGTCGCGGGGTGTGGTCATGAACAGGCGGACCTGGTTGCCGTTGCATTCCGCCCGGAGGACGCCGGCCACGGTATCGATGGTCATCTGTTGCGGGGCGGCCCCGATCTCGTAAGCCAGACGGGCGACACATCGTGCCCCGTTGCCGCACATTTCAACCTCGGACCCGTCGGGGTTGAAAAACCGCATGCGGAAGTCGGCACGTGTGGAGGGTTGGATCAGGATGATGCCCTCGCACCCGATGCCGGTACGCCGGGCGGCGATGCGGGCGATCCATTCCTTGTCCCGGGAGGGGAAGGTCATGGACCGGTCATCCAGCAGGATGAAATCGTTGCTTGCGCCGTGCATTTTCCAGAAATCAAGTTTCATCAGGTTCCTTTCATCCATTGCTGAACCCGTTCCCACCAGGTGGGAGGGGGAGGGGTGGGGGCCGGAATGGCGATGACGGTTGATTGTTTGATCAAATCCGCCAGGATGTTCAGGCTTTCCTGCAAGACGAGGTCCGTGTCCGGTTTGACCTTGGGGGTGTCCTCTTCGGACTCGAACTGCTGTTGCAGATCACGGAGGGATTGTTCGGTTTGTGCCATCTGGCGCCGGGTATCCAAATCCAGGGACAGTTCCCTGGTCTCCTGCATGGCGGTGAGGCGGGCCAGCAGGTTGGTGTATGCCTGAAAACGGGGGTCCTGCTGCCGGCGCAGGATGGACTGACGGACCAGGTGCCCGACGGGTTCATCCAGGGATGTGACCGGGGTGAAGGGGACCGTCAGGATCGTGGAACACTCCATGGCGTTGGGAAGGGCATCTTCGCCGATGGCCAGAATGTCCATGGGTGAGGGGATGATGATGTGGGGGGTGACGCCGCGCAACTGGGTGGATTGTCCGGTCACCCGGTAATATCCGGCGTTGGTCACCCGGATCGCCCCGAAGCGCTCGTCACGGGCCAGATCGACGATGGTTTGAACCGTACCCTTGCCATGGGTCTTTGAATCCCCGATCACAACGGCCCGGCCGTAATCCTGGAGGGCACCTGCGAGGATCTCGGACGCCGACGCGCTGAGGCGGTTGACCAGCACCACCAGTGGCCCGTCATAGACGGTTGCGGGGTCGGGATCCGACAGCACCCGTATGCCCTGGCGTTCGACCACCTGGACAATGGGGCCGCTGGAGAGGAACAAGCCGCTCATTTCAACGGCGTCGACCAACGAACCGCCTCCGTTGTTGCGGAGGTCAAGCAGGATGCCGCTTACGTTTTCCCGGGTCAGCTTGTGAAGGAGTAGACGGACATCGCGTGCGGAACTCTTGACGTTGGGTTGATCCCGCTGGCGGGCATCCATGTCCGCATAGAATGCGGGCAGGGATATCACGCCGAGTTGCCGTGCCACGCCATCCGGGGACTGGACCGTATGGACCCGTGAAGTGGCCGCCTGTTCCTCCAGTTTCACTTCGTCCCGCAGGATATCCACAATCTTGGTGGAAGCGCCGGAGGGGTCATCCGCCGGGATGACCACCAGCACCACCCGGGTGTTGGGTTCGCCACGGATCAGCCGGACCACTTTGGTGAGGGGCCAATGCAGGATGTCGACGGGTGGCGCCGTGTCTTCTCCAACGGCGATGATCCGATCTCCCGGCTTCAGGCGGATATCCCGTTTATCCCGGGAGGCGGGGCCGCCGGGAATCAGGCGGACGACCTGTGCGGACCCCTCCTCAGACCGGAGCAGGGCACCGATGCCGACCAGCGAGAGGCGCATATCGATGTTGAAATCCTCGATCTCGGTTGGGGACATGTAATCGGAGTGGGGGTCGTAGGCTTGCGCGAATGCGCTCAGGTAGCGCTGGAAAATGCCGTCGGCATCGGTGTCCTCTGCCAGGGTCAGCATCTGGCGATACCGTTTGCGGATGAATTCGACGGGAGGAAGATGGGTGTCGGTGGTGTCGATGGCGTCGGGGGTCACGGAATTGGTGCGGTCGCCGCGTTCCTGGAGCAGGGTTATCTGGATGAACTCGTTGCGGACTTTCTGTGCCCAGATCCGGTTCCATTCCGCATCGGAATCAATCCAGGGGGCCTGGTCGCGTTTCCAGAAGTACTGGTTGGTATCGGCCGGTTGAAAGGGTTCGGCAAGGAGGGTGTCGACGAAACGGCAACGGTCCCGCAGTCGTTCGAGATAACGTTCGTAAACGAGAAAAGGGAAGGTGACATCGCCCGTGCGGATGGCATCGTCCAGGCGGGTGCTTTGTGCGGCAAAC
This sequence comes from Lentisphaerae bacterium RIFOXYC12_FULL_60_16, assembly GCA_001803315.1. Lineage (GTDB taxonomy): Bacteria > Verrucomicrobiota > Kiritimatiellia > UBA8416 > YA12-FULL-60-10 > YA12-FULL-60-10. The sequence continues at coordinate 17,387 of MHBQ01000060.1, read as the reverse complement.
TCGCGGATGTCGGCGTTGCGGAAAATCAGGCGGTCGTAGTCCAGGCGGGCGATCAGGTTGCTCCAGGCGCGTTCGGATATGGTGTCGTCGACGGGGATCCTCGATATGTGCTCGTGGGGGAAGATGCGGGTGAAACGTTCGGCGATACGGGCCTGCTGAACCGTTGGCTGGCCGGCAGCCGTCACGTTGGAAGCAAAAATCAGCCAGGCTGCCAGTATCCCGCCGACGAAAGATGACCGATCGGACCGGCAGGCCGGTCCGGGACCAAACAGAATGAAACGATTAAGGGTTGACCGGTCTGTCGGGATTGTCATGTCCTGCTTTGTCGTGTGTGACAACCCCCGATGATGGCCGGATGGCATTCCTAAACGGACAGAATGGCATCCTTGCAGGCTTTCGAGATGCGGAATTTGACCACCTTCTTGGCCGGGATTTCGATGGTGGCCCCGGTGGCCGGGTTACGGCCCATACGGGCTTTACGGTTTACCAGTACCAGTTTGCCGATTCCGGGAACGACAAACTCGTTTGCCGCCTCGGCATAGGCCAGGCTGGCTTGCTCATCAAGGACTTGACTGATTTGCGCTTTGGTGAGTCCGGTCTTTTCGGCCAGGGCGGCGATCACATGCGACTTGGTCATAATTGACCCCCTTGATTGTGTTTGAACGGATTCGTCGGGAACCCGTCACCACTCCATTTCTACTGCATGGCAGGGGATGGGCACAAGCAAAATTCCTGCCGGAAAAGGAATTGCCATGCCATCGGGTGCTGGTATGATGGGTGCAGGTTCACGCATGGCAATAGTATGGTGTGCCAGCTTAGCTCAGTTGGTAGAGCAGGTGATTTGTAATCACCAGGTCGTCGGTTCAAGCCCGACAGCTGGCTCCAGCCATCGGGAGAGCCGGCGTGTCATCGGGGAGGTTTTTCGCATATGGAATTGACACAGGAGCAGAAGGCGACGGTTACACGGTGGGCCGGGGAAGGCGCCGGTCTTTCAGAAATTCAAAAACGACTGGCATCCGAACTGAACATCAAGATGACGTTTATGGACGTTCGTTTCCTGGTGCTGGACCTTAACGTGGAAATCCAGAATGCCAAAACCGCACCAACAACCCCCCTTGTGCAGAAGGCCGGCCCGGATGCCGGAGCGATTGAACCGGATGCCATGGATGCGGATGGTGTGGATTCCGGTGCCGGACTGTCCTCAGTCCAGGTTAGCCTGGACCGTATCATGGTCCCGGGGAGCCTGGTGAGCGGGACGGTGACGTTCAGCGACGGGGTTTCGGCCAAGTGGCAGCTTGACCAGATGGGGCGGCTGGCGGTGGCAACCAGCCAGCCGGGATACAAGCCCAGCCAGGAAGATCTGGCCAGTTTCCAGCAGGAATTGCGATCGCTGCTGGAAAATCGCGGTTTCTAGCCCGGTCATTGCGGGAGTTTTATGGCGCGCATTCGTCTGCTGGCTACGGATCTTGACGGTACGTTGATCGGACCAGCCAACGATTTTCCCCTTTACCGTGAATTTCAATCCCGCCTGGAACAACTGCGGGCGGAGCACCAGTGTTTCTGGGTTGCCTGTACGGGACGTTCGCTGGGCAGTTTCCGGAGTTTCTTCAGGCCCATGCAGGCGTTGGGGCTTGAACCGGATTTCGTCGTGGTCAGTCACGCCTATATCTTCAGCCTTTCGCCGCTTGGATACGTGCCCCATTTCTGGTGGAGCCTGCGGGTACGCCTGAACATGTGGCTGCACGCGCGACGGGTGCGGTTTATCCTCCAGGAGTGGCACCGTCAGTTGATCCGCATGACGCTCGGATGCAAGACCCTGTTGCGGCGTCCGGACCGGATGCTGTTGCATTTTGAATCGGAAGCATCGGCACGAATGGGCGCCAACCTGTTGAGAAGCCGATTGGGGGACCTGCCCAACGTGCAGGTTTTTGAATACCGGAATCACGTGGATGTACGGCCGGTTCCCTTCACCAAAGGGATAGCCCTGCACGAACTGGCCGGACAGTTGGGGGTCGATACCTCCATGGTCCTGGCAATCGGCAACGGGCATAATGACCTGAGCATGTTGAATGGACTGGTTGCCGGGATGGTGGCATGCCCCGCGAATTCAGAGCCGGAGGTCATGGATGCGGTACACCGGGCGGAGGGCCATGTGGCCTCGACCGCTGCTTTGGCGGGGGTCCTGGAATCCATGGAGGCATTTCAGCGTGGCACGGTGAACAGTGCACTGCCCGGCTGGTGGATCAATCCCGCGGAACGGGACGGCCCGGATTACAACCTGCGGATGCGTTCGGAACACCGGTCCGGCGGTTGCCTGTCGAAGGGGCTCCTGATACTCCTGGTTATCTACACCGTCCTGGTGGTGTTTGCGAGATTCGGCATTGTGCCGCTGGCCCGCTGGATACTGGCGCCGCTGGACCTGATGATTGCGTGGTTGGCCCGCTGCTTCCTATAGCGGGGCAGATTTACGTCAGGTCCCGGCTTCTTCCCTGGGCAGTTTCCGGTACAACGTGGCGAGGCTGATCTTGAGTGAACTGGCCGCTTTTTCCTTGTCTCCGCCATACATGGCGATGACCTGTTTCAGGTAATCGGTTTCCTTCTTTTGGAGAAAGGCCTTCAGGGATTCGAACTGGTGGCCGGTTGGGATGTTGCCGGATGGCGATGTGCCCGCGGGGCCTTGCAGTTTGACCGTTTCCAGGATGCGGGGCGGGAGGACATCGGGGGTGATGATGTTATCATGGGCAAAGGTCAGGGCATGCTTGATCGCGTTTTCCAGTTCCCGGACATTGCCGGGCCAGGAATAGTTACGGAGGATGTCGATGACAGCCGGGTCGAGTTCCGGCGGTTCCCGGCCCTGGGGGATTTCAGCCCGGAGCACGTGGCAGGCGAGTGGAATGATATCTTCAGGCCGGTTGCGGATTGGTTCGATGGTGATGTTGATGACGCTCAGGCGGTAATACAGGTCTTCGCGGAAGAGTCCCTGCTTCATCAGTTGCTCGAGCGGAGAATTCGTGGCCGCCAGCACCCGGGCCTGGACGGGAATATTCTCGTTACCGCCGACCCGCCGGATTTCCTTTTCCTGGAGCACCCGTAGCAGTTTGCTTTGAATAGCGAGCGGCATGGATCCGATTTCGTCGAGGAATATCGTACCGTCGCCGGCGGCTTCAAACAGGCCTTTGCGGGTACAAATGGCGCCGGTGAAGGCCCCTTTGACGTATCCGAACATTTCCGATTCCAGGAGTGGTTCGGGCAGGGCGGCGCAATTCACGGCTAGAAATTTCATGCTCTTGCGACGGCTGTGTGCGTGAATGGCCTTGGCCACCAATTCCTTGCCGGTTCCGCTTTCCCCATAGATCAGGACGGTGGTGTCGGTGGGGGCCACCCGCTCGATCATCTCGCAGACGGCCCGCATGGAGGGGCTTTCGGCCACGATGTTGTCGAACCGATACTGGGTTTTCAGACGGCTCTTGAGATTCTGGTTCTCTGCCAGCGCTTCCTTGTATTCCAGTGCCCGACGGATCGTGATCAGGAGTTCGTCAACCTTGAACGGTTTGGTCACATAGTCGAAGGCCCCCTGCTTCATCGCTTCGATGGCGGTTTCGACGGTTCCATAGGCGGTCAACATGATGACGGACATGTCCGTACGGTTGGCCCGCGCCCAATTCAGCAGTTCCATGCCGCCGATCGGCGTCATGCGAATATCCGAGATCATCAGGTCAAACACTTCAATTTCGAGAAATTCAAGTGCCTCTTTGCCTGATTTTGCGCATTTGACGTCGTAGTTCTCGGCTTTGAGAAGGGTATGAAGCACACTTAAAATGGTGGCTTCATTATCGACCAGTAAAATGCGATACATCATTTACCCCACGGATTTAAGACGGCGGGGTCGGACCCTATACCGCCGAATCACTTTTGATAATAGGCATTGGAGTTGAGAAGGGCAAGCGCTAGAATAACGGGGCTTGTTTGAATGGGTGGGTGAAACGACGGGAGCATGCGATGCAAATAGGGTTTATTGGCGGGGGAAAAATGGCTGAAGCAATCGTGGCGGCCTTGATCCGGTCAAAGTTGGCCGGTCCCCATGAAATCTCAGCCGGGGATGTCAGTGCGGAACGGCGTCGGCTTTTGAAGGAACGTTACGGGATCAACATGTATTCACGTAACCGTGTGGTCGTGTCGAATGCCAAAGTCCTGGTGTTGGCCGTGAAACCCCAGGCCATGCAGGAGGTGCTTTCGGAGATAGCCGGGGAAATGACACCTGAACACCTGGTCATTTCCATTGCGGCCGGCAAGCGGCTGGCCTGGCTGGAATCGATCCTGCCGAAAGCACGCCTGGTCCGGGTCATGCCCAACATGCCGGCCATGGTGGGGCATGGCATGAGCGTGTTTTGCGCGGGCCGGGGGGTTACCGCGGTTGACCGGAAAACCGTACAGGAGTTGTTGTCCAGTTTCGGCCGTGTCCTGGAATTGCCGGAGACACGGTTTGACCTGGTCACGGCGGTTAGCGGTTCGGGTCCCGCTTTCCTGGCGTATGTGGTCAACGGCATGATTGAGATGGCGGTTGCAGAAGGATTGGACCGGGACGATGCCGGACTGCTGGCCGTGCAGACCATGCAGGGAACCGCCCGGGTCCTGTTGGACCAGGGGATGGATGCCCGTGCCTTGATCCAGGCGGTAGCCTCGCCGGGCGGAACCACGGAGGCCGGTCTCGCGGTATTGGAGAAATCCAAGATGACGGCGATTCTTCGCGACACCCTGAAGGCCGCCATGCAGCGGAGCGAAGCTTTGAGCAAAGGCTGAACCGCCGGTTGGCGGCGGTTCAGCGGATCTCCCTGCCCGGGGGACGTTCGTCCCCTGATCAGACGGAGGCCGCTTCCTTGATCAGGCACAACGCGATCACTTCGCGCTGGATCTGGTTGGTGCCTTCATAGATCTGGGTGATCTTGGCGTCCCGCATCATCTTTTCGACCGGGTATTCCTTCATGTAGCCGTAGCCGCCGAAAATCTGGACCGCATCCGTGGTCACCCGCATGGCCGTATCGGCTGCAAACAGCTTGCTCATGGCCGATATCTTGGCAATGTCCTTGCTTCCGGTGTCAATGTGGCGGGCGGCCTGGTAAACGAGCAGGCGGGCTGCCTCGACCTGGGTGGCCATGTCGGCGAGCATAAACTGGACGCCCTGGAATCCACTGATGGACTTGCCGAACTGGCGGCGTTGACGGCTGTAGCGGACAGATTCCTCGAGTGCACCGGCGGCGATTCCAAGCGCCTGGGCGGCGACGCCCGGACGGGAGAAATCGAGCGTCTTCATGGCCACGATGAAGCCCATACCTTCCTTGGCAATCAGGTTTTCCTTGGGAATCCGGCAATCCTGGAACACGAGTTCGCTCGTGACGGATGCGCGGATGCCCATCTTGTTTTCCTTCTTGCCGAACGTGAATCCGGGTGTTCCTTTTTCAACGATGAAGGCGCTGGCTCCGCGGGCGCCCTTGGCGCGATTGGTCATTGCGATGACGGAGTAAATTTCAGCCGCACTGCCATTGGTGATCCATTGCTTGGTGCCGTTCAGGATATATTCGTTGCCATCCAGCACGGCCGTGGTGCGGATGCCGCCGGCGTCACTGCCGGCTTCCGCTTCGGTAAGACCGAAGGCGGCCAGGGATTTCCCGGATGCGATGCGGGGCAGAAATTTCTTTTTCTGTTCGTCTGACCCGTAGAGGAGAATGGGATAGGTGCCGAGCCCGGTGGCCGCCAGGGCGAGGGCAATCCCGCCATCCACGCGCGACAATTCCTCGACGGCAATAACGGTATCCATGACGCCTCCGCTCATCCCGCCATATTCCTCACTAATGGCAATACGGAACAGGTCAGCCTCGGCAAATACCTTGACGATATCCCAGGGGAATTCTCCGGATTCATCATAATGTTCACGGACCGGCTTCATTTTTTCTTCGCCGATCTTGTGGCAGATTTCTTTGATTTCAAGCTGCAGTTCAGTCAGTCCGTAGTCCATGGATTTCTCCCTATCAATCGCCGGTTGAATTCCTTGCCCGGGCCGGATGCTTGACAACCTGCCGCTGGAGAAGGTACGGGCGGTATTAAAATGCAAAATATTAGGTCACGCAACTACAAAGTCATTTCACGGGAAGTCGCACCGCCGCTCCAGGTTGTGTTCGTTTTCGAGGGGTGTTCTGGGCTTGTTTTAACGGGTGGGGAGATGGCAGGATCATGGAATGACTGAATCAGGGAGAGGCAGGGGATTGTTACCCCCCGATCCGACCGGGCGCGTTGTCCGATGTCTTTTGGGCGCCATGCTCGTAATGGCCGTTGCGCAGGCGGGGATAGGGCAGGGACATCCTGAACCGCCGGTGGGTCAACCCCATCTGAAAGACGATCCGGATCGACTGTTCGGGCCGACGGGCGGACAAACACCTGAAGATGCCGAAGCATGGAACCTCTACCACATTTATTCAAAGAGTATGATGCTTCAGCGGAAAGTGGAGTCGGCTTTGGAGCCCTGGCAACCGGTCATCCAGGCGCTTCGATCGGGCACGGGAGCGGATACCGTGGATCCTGAAGTGGCGCTTCGGATTACCCGGTACCTGCAAATCCTGCGGGAAGAGCGAAACCAGCAGCAAGCCGTGGAATCAAACTGGAGCCGGCTCTTTGGCGGCTATTACGGTTCGCTTCAGGAACATGCCGGGCGTCCGGAGCAAGTCCCCATCGTCGATCAGGATGCTGCGCGGGGCGTGCGACACGTTGTCGTTGACGCCATGGAATACCGCTTGCGAAAGTATCCGTTCAGCAAACGGAATGCGGTCTCCCGTATCCCGGACCGGCCGGAATGGCCGGCGACTATCCCCACCAGTACCGTACCCCGGGACGTTGAAGTTACCATGACGGCTGAAGCCGTCCCCCTGCCGGGCGACCGGGTTGTATCGGCGGTGAAACCTGAATCCGTGGTTGTTCCTGCCATGCCTCCCGTGCCGGTTCCCGTGGCAACACCCCCGGTTGTCATACCGGTCCCGCTTCCAGCGCGGACCCCGGCAACCATGTCCCCGCGATCCCCTGCCGGCAACGTGTCGGCGGAATCATGGAACCACCTGACGTCACAACAGCGGTTTGATGCTTTGAAAGCCAACGATCCGGCAGCCTGGAAGGCGTTCGGGTCGGTGGCTGGAGTGGAAGGCGAACGATAAATGCCCCCGGGGCTGAGGGTCATGACATGCAAATCAAACGAAAACAGGTCGTGAACTGGATGATGGCGGGATGGTTGCTGGCGTTGGCGCCGGTTGCGGATGCGGCCTTGAAGGCGGAGGCAATACCCCTGTTCCAATGGAGGGGACGGGTGGTGACCTCGGCCGGGGTCAAGCCGGACGGCCAGGTCTTTTCCATCGGGTTTGGCGTCAAGGATGCCGCTCGTCCGGCCAGCAACGATCAATGGACGGCCTGGTCCGCGTTTGATATCGAGCATGCCCGCCATTACACGGGGCCGCATGCCTATCCGAACACCTACATGCGGGGGTTTCCGCTGGTAACCAAGCCCTCCTTCAACAAGATAACCGAGCCGGCCCATGTCGAAATGGAAATCCGATTCGATGCGACACCGGACCAGGTGATCGCCCTGTCCGGTGAGTTGTTCGGCCCAACGCTGGGTGTCCTGATTTTCCAGGATGCAGCGGGGAATCCGTCTGCGGCAACCATGGCGGGTTACAACCAGCGCTACTGGGAGGTTTTCCGTACGGCCGTGGTGAAGCCGGAGGAACGTCCGAAGCATTTTCCGATCGTGGACCGGTTTATCGCCGGTGATAACGACCTGATCGCGTTGCGGGAGGGCATCGAAACATTATCCGCGGCGGGATTCAGCGCCATCATGCTTCCCCCGGACCGGCGTCAGCGCGAGATCCTGCTGACCACGGGGAACCGCCGTACGGCGTGGGCGGTATACAACCCCCCGGGATATGCCTTTGATTACGGGGCGGATGTGACCCCGGACGCCATCCGGGATTGGGCGGAGAAACAGGCCAAGCCGTTCCGTGATGTGGGGTATGAGCCGACGGATATGGCGGTCTTTGCCATGTCGGACGAGCCGGGATGGTATTATCCCGGCATGTTTCGGGCGCTGACGAACAGCGTGGCCGGCATGCAGCGGTTCCGCGATTACCTCCGTGACCAGGGGATGAAACCCCGTGATCTTGGCGCCAAATCGTGGGATGCGGTGTTTCCCCTGGGGCGCAGCGGGGCACGCGATCTGGCATCCCGCCGGCTGTTCTACTGGACCATGCGCTTTTTCCCCTGGGATTCATCGCGCCATTTCGCCATTTCAACCCGTGCACTGGAGGCCGCCTTCTATACCAATATGCCGATCCTGGTTAACTGGAATTTCTTCGCCGGCCGTTTCTATGTGCCGGGACCGGTGGCCAACAACGGCGACAAGCAGCATCCCGATTCCGCCATGGGCGGGCATGACTGGCTGGAATTCGGCAGAATGCGCGGTTGTACGATGTTGTGGACCGAGGATTGGTTCGGGGATGGCCAGGCCTCCCAGTGGTCCTATTACTGTTCCCGCATGCGGGCCGGCGCCCGGAAGGGCGGGGTGGAGTTCGGCGGATACGTGATTCCCCGGACAGCCGGACAGCTGGAAGAAGGAATCCTTCAGAAGATCATGGCCATCGTTGGATGTGGGGGCAAGGCCATCAAGTATTTTGTGTTCGGGCCCGAATACAATTTCCCGGGCAACTGTTATTCGGCCAACGTGAAGGTGTTGCCGGCCATGGCCGAGGCGCACCGGATGATCGGGGCGGCGGAATCCCTGCTCTGGCCGGGCCGCATGCCGGCTGCCCAGACCGCCATCCTGATGCCGCGCAGTGCCATGCCATGGGATGCGCTGGACCAGGCATTGCCCCGCCAGGTCCAGGATGCCACCATGACCGGGTTGAACAGTCATACCGTGGATTACATGGCGGAGACCTACAACCTCTATCAGGCCCTTCAGCATGCCAACATCCCGGTCGACATGGTGGAAGAGGAGGACCTGTCGCCGGAGGGCCTGGCCGGGGTGAAGGTGTTGTATGTCACGGAACCCAATGTGCCGGAGGAGATGTTGGCACGTCTCGCTCGATGGGTGGAGCAGGGGGGTATGCTGGTGACGGTTTCGGGCGCCTGCCAGGCTGACCGTTACCAGGAACCCCTCCGGTGGATGGCAAAAAGCATGGGCGTGGAGGAATCGTCCCGTCCCCGCCAGTTACTGCCGAATCTGAACACGGTGACCAACCGGCAACCCGGAAACGGCATCTGCGGGCCGTTTGTGGCGGCCGGACCGGTCTCGGCGTTGACGCGGACCAACCGTCTTGACGTGTGGGCGCGTTTCGGGGACGGACGGGCTGCCGTGGTTTCCCGCAGCGTGA
>MHBQ01000060.1:0-7958 GCA_001803315.1 Lentisphaerae bacterium RIFOXYC12_FULL_60_16 | reverse complement strand
CGGGTGGATGCCGGGCATTTCCTACGTGCTGGCGCATCGGGCGGATGCCACCAATCATCCGGGCGCCACCCCCGAAACTGTCCGTGACTGGATTGTGCATCCGACGCGCCTGGCAGGGGTGGTGTCCCCGGTGGTTGTCAATGTGCCCAAGGTTGAAACGCCGATGCTGGTTTCATCCGGCGGTGTGGCGCTCACCCTGCTGAATTGGAGCGGAAAACCCCAGGAAAGTGTGGAGGTGTCGGTGCGATTGGATTTCCAGCCACGGGTGGTGCGGGCCATCCGGGAAAAGGTTGGACCGGTCACATCGGCAGACGGTATCACCCGGTTTTCCATCCCGTTGAAATCGGCGGATGTTGTGCTGATGGAACGGTGACGGGTTTACGGTGTTCCGGTCACAGGGAAAACGGCATGGGGCCGGGTGATTTCGTGTCGAGGCGGCCGGAGGCCAGCAGGTGATCCAGTTCATCGAGTAGGCGTTTCCGGTCCCGCGGCAACCGCCCTTCCAGCGGGAAGACGTTGGATGCATGGTTGGCGCGGAAGACGGTTGATTCCATGGCAAGGTCGGCGAGGATCAAGCGGAGTTCCGCAACCACCGCCTGTTCCGTCAACTCCCGGAACAACCCCTCCCGTATCCAGCGCCATAGCGGGGTTCCGGGAACGGGTACTACACGCAGGGCGGAGAGCAGGCGGGGCTGCATGCGGTTGAGTACCGCTGCCGTGGCCCGGGCGTGGCGGTCGCTGTCGGCCTGTCCACCCAGTCCAAGCAGGATCATGACCGAGGCGTGCAGGCCCGCGGATTGTGCCCGGCATACGGCGTCTGCCATGTCGGCGGCGGATTCTCCCTTGGCCATGCGTTGCAGGATTGGTTCGTCGCCGCTTTCAAGGCCCAGGTAAAGCGTATGCAGTTTTGCGGCATGCAACTGACCGAGCTCGAACGGGGTCTTGGCGCGGATGGACCGGCCGGTTGCGTACAGGTTGACCCTGGCAAGACGCGGGAACCGGACCGCCAGCTCGTCCAGGATGGCCTTGAGTTCGGCATAGGGGCGGGCCATGACATCACCGTCGGCGAGGAACACACGGCGTGCATCCGGTTCCATAAGCGCTTCCCGGTGGATCAGGGTAAACACATCGTCGAGACCGCGTGATTCGAACGGTGTATCGCGGTACATCCCGCAGAATGCACAGGCGTTCCAGGGGCAGCCGGTATCCGTCTGGATCAGGACGCTGCCGGCTTCGGCCGGCGGCCGGAATGCCGGTTCGTTGCGTGGATTGCAGGTCATGGCAGCCGGGGGTCCTGGAGCAGGGAGGTGATCATCTCCGGGGGAATGGCGGCAGCATGGATCTGCTGGGTGCCCGTGCGGTCGGAGTTGAAGACCACCCATTTCAGGTCGGGTGATATATAGGCGTGCGGGTGGGAGTCGGACCATGCCCCCCGTTCGTGCGCCCGCCGATACGAGGCCCGTGCCGGACAGACGACGGCGGCACGGTTCGTTGCGGGGGACCCGATGATGATTTCGTCCGGCTCGAAGGTGTCGGCGCAGAAAATACGGCCGGAGGGTTCAATGCCGACATGGTTCATCTGCCAGGGCGGGCAGATTGTCCGCGCGGGAGTGCCGGGACGAATCCCCACGATCGGGCCTTTTCCGTGGGCGTAGTCTTCCGGGATGTTCAGGGTCAGGAGCATTTCCTTGGTTGTGCCGATCCAGGTCTCGTGACCGGAAATGCTGTAGGTGTCAGGTGGTCCAACCTGGAGGCGGGTCACCTTACCGTCCGGGATGCCCAGCAGGAAGAGTGTTGCCCCTTCCTTCCCGACGAGCTGCTCGCATTTTCCGTCGGGCGAGAACCGGCATCCGCGGTTGTGCTGGACCATCAGCAGGCGTCCTTCGCCCGGTTCAAATTGATGGTGGGGGTTGCAGATGTCCGGGTCTTCATGGATGATTCCGCAGGTGCCGCTGTCGAGGTCAGCCAGGCCGATCGCGAATCGTTGGGGCCGGTAGGAACACGCCGTATGGTAGGCGACGAACCGTTCGCCGGGTGCGATGTCCAGCCGCCCGTGGTCCGGGATTCCGTCCGGCAGGTTCAAGACGTCCGAACGATCGGTTTCCAGGTCTACGCGCACCAGTTCACGGCGTCCACGGGGATGGATGCGGGAATAATAGAGTTTCCCGCCGTTGGCCATGGTCAGCCCGCTGCTGGCATAACCGATGGGATGTTTACGCCACGTTCCGAATTCGCAGGCGACCAGCTCGGTTGAATTCGGCGCATGGGCAGGCGCGTGACGGGCATACACGAAGCCGTGGGAGTCGGGGGGGCACCAGGGATACTCGCAATAAATGTTATGCTTGTCCGCCGGCTCATCGGTCGCCTGATGGACAACCACCCCGTTTACCAATTCCTCCACCGGTCCCGTCATGATTTTCCCCGCCGGCTACTTGGCTGCTGTTTCGGTTGGCGGATCGGCCAGCAGGAAGACCCGGTCATAGGTTCCGCCATGGTCGAAACTCTTGAATATGCGGAAGGCAATGGTATTGCGGGTGCCGGGTTTAATCGCGGAGGTAACATCGAATTGCTGCTGGTGATTGTAGTCGATCCAGAAGTAGTCGGGTCCGCGCCAGGTGGTGTCCCGGAAGGTTTCATGATCAAACTCGACCGCTACGCCGTTGATCCATATCTGCACGGCCCGTGCGATGATGCTGGGGCAATACAGCACGATCCGTTTGCGATTGGCGAAGGAAGCCGGCACCTCCACGTCGGTCCGGTAAAAGAAGGCCGCGGGTTCCCGTTCGGTCCCGAAGGTTACATCCGGGATGAGCGTGCTGTCGCCATCCGGCAGGTCCTTGACGGGTGTTTCCGGGAGGTGCCAGCCCTTGGCCCAGGCGATGTTATCCGTATCGAGCGCGATTTTCATGGTGCGGGGGAGGATGAGCCGTGCCGCCGACCCGCGGATGACGGCATCGAAAGTCAGGTATTTGTTGTACCAGCCTCCCGTGAGATATTGCGTTTTCTCCTCCTTGTTGACCCGTTTGGGGTTCATGAAAAAGGGGTAGAGCTTGTTCAATTTGCCGGCAATCTCGAAAACGGGTTCCAACAGGCGCGCAGCGGCGGCGAAATCGCCGGTTTCACGGGCATGTTCGATGCCGTCGCAGAAAATGTCGGTGCTCTCCTGAAGGTCGGCCATGGTTTCCACGTGGGCCTTGGCGCGGGGGGTGTCGGCCGTTGCGGTTGCCTTCTGGATGGCGGCGCGACAGCGACTGCGGACCGTATCGGTCAGGATAAGGTGGTTGCCCCAGATCTCGTTGGACATCAGGTCAGGGATCTCATCCATGCGTTTCTCGAGGATGTTGAAGTATTCCAGCATGGCCGGTGCAGCGGCGCCGAAACGAATGCGGCAATAATCCTCGATGACAGCCTTGTAGTCCTGTTCCATGTTCCAGTAGAGGCGGATCATCAACCAGTGGTTGAGTCCGGATGCGGCCCAGTCATCGTGTCCCTGCGTCGTGTGACCACCCAGCCCTTGCTGGTGGAACCAGGGGTAATTCTTCCCGATGATGCCCCATTGGGGGCTGATCATGGCGAGATTCCAGGAGAAACCGATCGGGTCGTAGTCGTAGTAATAGGTCTCTGCCTTGACGGCGCGTGCCTGGGCCATCCACGATTCAAACCATTTCCGGTATTCCCGGTTGGTTTTGCATTTGTCGTTCCGTACCGCATGCAGGGGGCAGATGCTTAAGGGGGCGAACACCAGTGCCATGTTGGGGTGAACCCGTTCAATCCGGGGCGGCATGGTGTTGTTGGAATACACGAGTACGCCGAATTTTGCGTTGGGGTGCTTTTTGGCCACCCGATCAATTACCCGGTTATGAAAGAACCACATCCGGTCGGTGGCGGACATGGCGCCCAGTGTCCAGTCGAACTCGTTAATGTCCAGGCGGCGGCTTTCCGGACGGTCGTCCAGCGTTAAACCATCCTCTGCCGAGATGGATACGTACCGGTCGAAGGGATTGCGGTTGAACCGGTCGATATAGGCCTCGGCGTACAGATCCCAGGTTTTCGGGTTGGACATGTTGGGCACGCCGCGCACCGGCACCCCCTTGCTCAGGGCGTAGAATTCGTCGGGCAGTTTCTTTTCTTCGACGTTCTCGATGCGGTTGGTGAAGGTGCCGTCCGGCAGTTTTTCGCGGCGGGTTTTCTGTACCGTGGTGGTGATGGCAAGGGGGGAATTTTGCGCACCCCAGGAGAGGGGCCAGGACAACGCGTGGCCCTGGGCAATGGCGGAGTCGCCGAGTGCGCGGATGAAGTTGCCCTTGTTGCGCAGGGTCCAGCGCGCATAGCCGTCGCCCTGCCCGTAGGTGCACCACCAGTAGCGTTGGGAACATGATGGATTCTCAAGCCGGTTGATGGCGGTGGAAAGGTCCCGGGTTTCGGGGATAATCTCACCGAAGTCGCCGGGCATGATCCAGCGCACGCCGAAACTCTCCAGCAGCGCGTAGACGGCATAGAGCGTACCGCGGGCGCGTCGGCCGGACAGGACCAGATGGGGACCTGCCACCCGGCAGATCAGTCCATCCGGTTGGAGTTGGTCCAGTTCAGCCCCGAGGCCGGCGGTGCGGGCGAAGGCTGCCCCGATCAGGATGGCGGGGGAATCCGGGAGGCGATCCACCGCCGAGGTAACCACGGGAACCGTGGTGCCGGTGATGCGTTGGAGGTAATGGCGGAGTTCCTCCGCCGCGAGTATTTCCTCGTCGCCGACACGCTTGATTTCGTTTTCAAGGTCCTTGAGGAGGCTGGTGCGGATCGTGTCCGGAGCCGGTCCTCCCGGGAGGGTATTAAGGTGGGCATCAATCGCGGCGGTCCGGGAATCACGGAATGCTGCCAGTTCAGACGTTGCCGGCAGGTGGATGGTGATGACCGCCGTACCGTCCTTCACCAGGGGCATGGTTTGGGCGGAAGCGGTTGTGATGAGCCCGGTTGCAAGCAACGTGAGAATGGTCGGACAAGTGGTCTTGAACATGCGAGACTCCCGTTATGATATTTACGATTCAGAATAGGCGAATACTGTTTCGGTAATAAACCCGCTACGGTTCATGATCGATGATCGCGTTGACTATAACGGAATACCCGGCATGTTCCAGCGCATAAACCTGCTTGCAACCGGAAGTGTTATGGCATAGCGTCAAACACTTGGCTGGTGGAACCTGTTCAACGGGGGGAAGTGTGTCGCTCACTATATTGGTTCTATCGATTATCGTGCAATTCTGCACCGCCGGTCTGGCGTTCCGGCTCAACCGGAAAACCCCTTACTTCTGGGGGTGGAATGTCTTTGCCATTGCCTTCCTGTTGATGGGGGTTCGCCAGCTTATCCCCCTGCTAAGAACCATGACATCCGGTTCGATTGCCTTTGACCTGTACACCGAGGGGTTGGCGCTCCTGATTTCCGTCTGCCTGTTGGCCGGGGTCTGGATGGTCGGGGAAATGTATGAATACATTTACCATCTGCGCATCGAGGCGGAGGATGAGATTGAGAACCGCAAGCGCACCGAGGTGGAATTGCGGGTGGCCCAGCAGAAAGCCCAGGATGCCTCCGACCGATTGCGGCTTCTCAGCGACAACCTCCCGGACGGGTTGGTCTACCAGATCGATTCGGGAATTGACGGGCAGCAACGGGCGTTCAGCTATTTCAGCGCCGGCATTCAGAAGCTTCACGAGTTGACGGTTGAAGAAGCCCTGCAGGATCCGCAACGTGTCTACTGCCAGGTGCACGCGGAGGATCGCCACCTGGTGGCCGAGCGTGAGAAATACGCCGCGGCAACCATGACCCCGTTCACCGCCGAGGTCCGGGTCGTCCTGCCTTCGGGCAGGAGCGGATGGCGACTGTTTGCTTCGGCGCCCCGACGCCCGTCCAACCAGCATCTGATCTGGGACGGTATTGAGATCGATATTACCGGCTTGAAAGACGCCGAACAGGCGTTGCGCAACAGCGAGGCGCTCTTCCGGGCACTGTTCGAGAATGCGGCGGAAGGGGTGCTGGTTGCCGGAGTGGCTTCAAAACGGTTTGTCTACGCGAATCCGGCCATCTGCAGCATGCTGGGGTATTCCGAGGCGGAATTGCTTTCCATGACCGTCCCGGATATCCATCCCCGGGACTCGCGGGAAACTATCGCGGCTGCATTTGAATCTCAGGTTAAGGGCAACAAATCCCTGGCCTCGGAAATCCCCTGCCTGCGGAAAGACGGAACGGTGTTCTATGCGGATACGAATTCAAGCCGGGTCAGAATCCGTGGCGAATCATGCCTCATGGGGCTGTTCTCGGATGTTACGGCTCGCCGTAAGATGGAAGCGGAGCGGCAGCGGATGCAGACGCTCGAGATCCTCGGTACGGTGGCGGGTGGCATTGCCCACGATTTCAACAACCTGCTGATGGGCGTATTCGGGAACATCGAGCTGGCCACCCTTGAACTGGCGCCTGACCATTCCGCCAATGCATCGTTGCGGGCCGCCCACCAGGCGCTTGAAAATGCACGTCAGCTCACCACCCGGCTCCTGACTTTTGCCAAGGGCGGAAACCCGGTGCTGGAAACCGTCGACATCCGGGGGTGTATCGGTGACACGGTCCGGTTCCACCTGGCGGGCAGCCAGATCGCACCGCAGGTTGACCTGCCGGATGACCTGTGGCCGGTCATCGCGGATAAGAGCCAGCTTGCGCAGGTTGTATCGAACCTGACCCTCAATGCCCTGCAGGCCATGCCGGATGGTGGCACGTTCCATGTGCAGGCGCGCAATGTCCCGACATGCGATATGAAAGATATTCCCGACCTTCAGGGCGACTATGTCCAAATCATCTTTCGTGACGAAGGGAAGGGGATTCCGGAACATATTCTCCCGCGGATATTTGACCCCTATTTTACGACCAAGCGTTCCGGGAGCGGTCTGGGCTTGACCATTACCCACAGCATCATCCGCAAACACCGGGGGCATATCCGTGTGGATTCCGTTCCGGATCAGGGGACCACCTTCACCGTCTTCCTGCCGGTGGATGACCGGAAGCGCATGCCGAAACCTCCTGATCCGGCGACGAAAACCGGCCAATCGTCCCAGGCTTCCGGACATGTCCTGTTGATGGATGATGAGCCCGGTATCCGGAACACGGCCTCCCG
The DNA here is from genome assembly GCA_001803315.1 of Lentisphaerae bacterium RIFOXYC12_FULL_60_16. GTDB lineage: Bacteria > Verrucomicrobiota > Kiritimatiellia > UBA8416 > YA12-FULL-60-10 > YA12-FULL-60-10. The sequence goes on along the minus strand of MHBQ01000060.1, from coordinate 804 downwards.
TATGCTGGCACGGTCCGGGTACGTGGTGGAAACCGCGGCGGATGGCCGGGAGGCCATTGAGAAATATGCCACGGCAAAACGTAACGGGCGGCCTTTCGATCTGACCATCATGGATTTGACGGTTCCGGGCGGCATGGGGGGCAGGGAAGCAGTCAAGGAAGTGCTTGCGATTGACCCCCTGGCCAAGGTTATGGTTTCCAGCGGTTACTATTCGGATCCGGTGCTGGCCAATTACGGGCATTACGGATTTTCCGGTTGCCTCGCCAAGCCGTTTCAACTGGCCGAACTGGAGCAGGAAGTGTCGCGCGTCATGAAGGCGCCGGCAGCAGGTGCGGCAGGAACCGCCGGCTGACGGTAGGGGTGGAGACGATGGATGTGTTCGGTATTATGTCCGGCAATCGGATCAGGGGGCAATAAACCATGAAATACGGGGTTTGTGGTAATCCGGACATGGCACGGGTGGCGGCAAAGGCCGGTTACGATTTTATGGAATGGACGGTTTCGGACGTGTTGAAGCCGCGGGAACCTGTTGCGGTTTTTCAATCGGTTCACGGTTTAATCCAATCCGCCGCGTTGCCGTATCCGGTCCTCAACTGTTTTGTGCCGGGTGACCTCAAGCTTACCGGGCCGGAGGTTGACCGCCGCGCCTTGCAGGATTTTGTGACCACCGTGTTTGAACGGGCAGGGACGGTGGGCGTGGAGGTGATCGTTTTCGGGTCGGGCGGGGCACGCCGTATTCCGGACGGTTTCGACCGCCGCCTGGCACAGGATCAATTGATCTGGTTTGGTTCCATGCTGGCCCCG
>MHBQ01000059.1 GCA_001803315.1 Lentisphaerae bacterium RIFOXYC12_FULL_60_16 | reverse complement strand
CCTTGCGCCCGATGCGCGGATCCTGGTTGCCGATGATATCCTGGACTCCGGACGGACCCTGACGGCTTTGCGCACCTTGCTGGGTACGGCTTCGAGGGAGGTTCGGGTGGCCGTCGTATATTGGCGTTCGGACCGATCATCTGCCTTTGGGACTCCGGATTATTTCTGTCATCCGACGGACCGGTGGGTGGTGTTCCCCCATGAACTGGTGGGCCTCAAGCCGGAGGAATGGCATGGAAAAGGGCCCGCCATCCAGCATTTGCTGGAGGGCGAACGCCCACGCCAACGGTAAGCCGGAGAAACCTATAGGGCTGTCAATACGACCCCGTAGGCCGGTAGTTCGTTGATGGTGTCGCCGGAAATCATGTCCTTTACCGGGGTCGATAGCCGGACTGATTGTGGGCGGTCATTCAACAGGAATCTGAACCGGCCGCCGGTGGTTTGCACCGTGACCTGACGGCAGGGCGCCGGATCCCTGACCAGTCCGGTCAACAGGATCCGGTACAGGATGGTGCAAGCTTCCGGTGATGCCGGCACCGCACCAAGATAATAGGCGATTCCTTTGCCGACCCGGCAACGCGTGATGGCCGGGCGTCCATCGCAGGACCCGCCCGCATAACGCCCGATGACGTCGGCGTTTTCCGGGTTTAGGATTTCACCGTGTCGGATATCGACTTCCAGGTTTTGCCCCTCCAGCAGGACCGTGGCCGAGGTGTCGACTTCCGGCCAGGATTCGGCGGTCATTTTCCCAAGGGCGGGATCATAGATGGCGCCCTGGCCGGCGGGCAGGGGATAGTAATCATCCAGGGAAATTCCGAAGAGGGGGCCCAGCAAGCCGGGGGACGGGTGGTCGTGGTGCGCGGCATGATGGTCGCGTTCGCCAACCCCGGGGAAACAAATCACGGTGCCGCCGGCTTCAAGGAAGGCGCGGAGTTTCCCGACGCGTTCCGGCATGCACAGGTCCATGTCGGGGATGATCAGGGGTTTGGCCGGGTCCCAGGTCTCGTGCGGCTTGACGAAGTCCAGGGTGAGCCCGAAGGCGGTGAGCGGGTTGTAGACGGTACGCCGGACGGTTTTCTCCCAGAGCGGGAACCGCTGGTGGACGGCGTCGGGCAACTGGATTTCCATCCAGAACAGGGGTTCGCTGGAACGGTCCCAGGCCAGCACGCTGTCGAGGTCGAGATACACCTGCACATCCGGAATCACCCGGGCATCCAGCAGGACCGGTTCGACCCGGCGTATTTCGCGGATCAGGGTTTGCAGGGACCGGTATACCATCCGGGGTTTGCGGTCCCGTTCCACCACGCTGGTCAGCCGCCATTCGCACCCGGTGCGGAACCGCCGCCAGTGGAACCAGCAGACCGACCGGCTGCCGCGGGCCAGGGCTTCCCATGCCCAGTACCGGCGGACGGCGGGGTCGATCCCCCCCGTGGTGGTGTAACCGGATCCGACCTGCTGCTCGAGAACCAGGAAGGGGCGTGGCCGGTCCGTCGCCCGGACGTTATCCAGCCGCATGGCCGCCTGGCCATCCTGCGGGAGTAATTCCGGGTAGTTGTTCAGCTCGACATAATCGAGCAGGTTGTCACCCCGTTCCCGGAGGCGGTCAAACATCACGTGTTGGGTGGCGCCTTCGCAACTGGCAACGATCCACTGGGAACGATCCGTGAGGGGCCGGATCGCCTCGGCCTGGGCCAGGGCAAAATCCGCCATGCCGCGCAGGCAAAACCGGTTGTAGGCGTGCAGGTATTGCGGGTTGCGGGTACACATCATATGGGTGGGGGCGGGTAGTTGATCGAAATAGTCGATTTCCTGGTTCCAGAAGATGAGCCCCCAGGCCCGGTTCAGGGCTTCGACGGTGGCAAACTCCAGTTCGACATGTTTGCGGAAGGCTTTAACCGCTGTCTCGGAACAGTCCACCACGCCATAGGAACCGATTTCGTTGTCGATATGCCAGCCGGCCACGGCCGGGTTATGGCCGAACCGTTTGGCAATGGATCGGGCCATTTCGACACTCAGCTCGCGGTATCCCTTGTGGAACACGCTGTAGTGCCGCCGTCCGCCGAACAGGCCCTTCCGGCCATCCGGCAGGACGGGGAGCATGTCGGGGAATCGTTCAACGGCCCAGACGGGGGGTGTGGCGGACGGGGTACACAGGATCGTCCGGATACCGTGCCGGTAATACAATTCAACCAGACGCTCCAGCCAGTCGAGGGTCAGGCTTCCGTCGGATTGCTGCATCCGGTTCCAGCAGAATTCACCCACCCGGACGACATTGAGCCCCAGTTCCTCCATGAGCCGGGCATCGGATTCCCATTCGGTTTCCGGATCATGTTCCGGATAATACGCAGCGCCCAGCAGGATGGATTTCATGCACCGGTTCCTTATTTCAAGCGTATAACGGCCGCCCCGTAACGGTCCAGGGTCAGCGAGGGACCGGTCCGTCTGCCGGATAACAACTCCACGTTGCCCGCCGGGACCTTCATCGTTACGGCTTGTTCCAGGTGATTGATGATGAACAGCAGTTTCCGGCTGGCGCCTTCCCGGAGGGTGATTTCGATGCCGGGTGGAGGCGCCAGGACGGGTTTGAGTTTTGCGGAGTCCAGCACAGCCTTGATCAGGGCGTCATAGAAGGCCGGCTCGGCGGCGATGGTGCCCAGGTAATAACCGGTTCCCTTGCCATGGCGGTGACGGGTCAATGCGGCATGGGATTTGAGGTGCCAGGCGTCATAACGGGCCAGAACCTCGGCTTGTCCGGGTTTAATCCAGTCCGCGTACAGGGTGGAGGTGAAGGTGCCCGGGAATGCGTCGGTACCGGCCAGCGGATAGGTTTGCTTGTCGCCGTTAAGCCCCTCGTATTCCTCGATGGTGATGCCCAGCATATCTGTGAGCAGGCCGGGCAGGGTATGGGTATGGGCCAGACAGGTTTCAGTCATGACACCGGTCCGCAGGTCGGTCAGGAGGACGCCGCCGGCCCGGACAAAATCACACAACTTGCTGGCGGTTGCGTCGGGAAGGACGAAGAGTTCCGGCGCTACGATGATCTTGTATCCCGTGAGCGGATCCGACGGGCGTATGATGTCGACGTTGATGCCGGCCCGGAAGAAGGCGTCATAGTAGCGGCGGATGGCGGCCGGTACTTCATTGTTCTTGTAGCTGCGCTGGGTCTCGAATGCCCAGCGGCTGTCCTGGTCGTACACGATGGCCACCTTCGGCTTGAGGGTGGTGTTGGCGAGCAGGGGCGCCAGCTTGTGCAGGTCACGGGCCGTGGCGGTGCATTCGCGGTAGCGGCGGCCGGGTTTGCCATCGTGCCCGAGGATGCCGTGCCAGTATTGTTCGCGGCCCGCGGTGCAGGTGCGCCAGCGGAACCAGACCATGGCGTCGGCGCCGTGCGCGACCTGCTGGAGTGCAATGTTACGGATCTCGCCGGGGCGGGGGTTCCGGTTGAGCACGTCCCATCCACCACCGCCTGCGGTCTGTTCCATGATCCAGAAATTCTTTTTCTTGAGGGAACGGACCAGGTCGGCGCCGCAGGCGGCGCCGTATTTGATTTCCGGATCGGCCCATACCGGATAGTTGTCCCAGGCCGCCACATCAAGGTCCATGGCCAGATCGTGCGGGTTGGTTTGCGTGGTGCCGAAGGCCATGAAGTTATGCGTGATGAAATGCCGGGGGCAGAGGGAACGCAACACCACCACCTGTTCATGCTGGAAGCGGATGTTCAGCCAGGAGTTGAAACGCCGCCAATCGAGACAGGCGGAGGGGTTATGATGTTCATGGGTGGGGGTCTGGATCTCACCCCAGGTCTGGTAAAAATGCCCCCAGAAATGCGTGCCCCACGCCTGGTTGAGGGTTTGCAGGGACCCGTAGCGCGCGCGAAGCCAGTCCTGCCATTCAGCCCGGCAGGTGTCGCAATAGCAGTGCGGGCCATTGATTTCGTTGTCGGTTTGCCATCCGATCACGCGGGGGTTGTTGTGGTAATGTCCGGCCATGGCGCGGGTGATGCGCTCGGACAGGAGGCGGTAGGCGCCGTTGGTGAAACAGTTGTTCTTGCGCAGGCCCCAGACAATGCGCTGTCCAGTGTTCTGAACCGCCAGCGCGTTGGGATATTTGCGTGCCAGCCAGGCCGGCATGACGGCCGTGGGGGTGCCGAGTATAACGGAGATCCCCTGGCGACCCAGCACGTTGATGGCGTCGTCCAGCCAGTCAAATTCAAAGCGGCCTTCCTCCGGTTCGAGCATCACCCAGGAAAATTCCGCGAGTCGGACCACGTTGAAGCCGGCCTTTTTCATGAGGCGGGCATCGGTTTCCCAACGGTTGCGGGGCCAGTGTTCGGGGTAATAGTCGGCGCCAATATACATGGTGAACTCCTCCCGCCGCCTGTGGCGGCGTTCGGGGAAGCATCACGGGTTCGGTTTCGACAGTCAAGCGCGAGTGACGGGCGCAACATGATCCCTGACGGATGAGTCAATTGGCGTCGTTCCTGGCCTTAGGTTCCAGCATGTAGATGCCGGTCCCCGTCTCGGCGACGAAGTCCGGGATGTACTCGCGCCGGTCTATCCCCGCTCTTGCGGGGCGGCACGATTGCCGTGATGCGGTCAAGAATTTCCAGCGACCGCCGCTGTGGGGCCCGGAGACTCAACCGTCCGGCTATTGCGTTGACGTGAGGGCTCATTCGGTTCTCTCGTCTCCGGCAGTATGTTCCAAAATGGAAACAACTGAATCCTCCATTCCGCCTAAAGGTGGGACACCAACAGTTGGTGTACCGGCTTCAGCCGGAATCTTCACGTCTCCACCGGGTCCCATTCCTTCCCGTAGTCGCCCACGGGATACTCCTGCCACACTTGCCGTGCCTTGTCCATGCCCACGGATTCCAGATAGTCGCAAGCACTCCCGAACGGCCAGTCCTGCCAGCGCTTGACGATCCGATGGCGGACCGGGTTGGTGTGGACGTAGTTCATGGTTGCCCAGAAGTGCCGCTCGGACTTCATGCTGGTCTCCGCTGCCTTGCACCAGACTTGCCGTCCCCGTTGTCCGTCCTCGCCGTTCTATTGATACGACGTTCGCCCGTGAAGGCGGCCCAGGGCCGCCAGAAGGGACAATACATCCGGTGTCGTCAGCAGTGCGTGATAGTGGGTCGGCAGCACGACCCATGCGTGGATCTGCTCGGCAAGTGGATGAACAGTCCGGAGCAGCGCCTGCGAAAACGCGCCAAGGCGTTCGACTGACGCTCCGATCACGGGTGCGTGCTCGTAGCAGGCGGCAATGAGGTGATATCGCCGGGTTTGACTCTGCCAGTGCGGGGGACTGTGCCAGGGGTGACGGCACAATTGGCGCAGACGCAGGGTTTCCTCGCGCTGCCCGGATGTCATCTGTCGCCATGCGTACATTCTTCATTGTCCTTCCGGCTAAAGCCGGTACACCAACCGCTCTCCCAACTTTTTCCGTTTTGGAAACAGTTGGTGTCCCGGCTTTAGCCGGTCTTCCTTTCATGTCCAACCTATCGTAAAGCGTGCCGTCAGGGAAGTCCGTTGTTGCAGTTTGCCTCAACGAAAATCATGCCGGTTTCATTGCGCTCGACCTCTCCGGGTGCATGGCGTAACGTCCAATACATCCGCCGAAAAGTCCCTTACTTTTCGTTTCGGAGGGGACATTACGAGTGCCTGCTTGCGTCGCTGGAAGGTCTCCGACACGGTCAATGCCGTCCGTCGCTTGTTCAGGAGGGGTTGCAGGTGCGGCGGGATGCCATCATGCAAATTACTGGTCCGGGCTGTTACGAAGTTGAAGTCCATATCGCTCCCATGATATGGATGCGCCCGGTGCGGATGGTTGGGAAGGGGATGGTGACATGAAGAATCTGACTCGCGGGCTGATGCCTTTCTGGTTAATGAACGACGCCTCCACCGTGGCGGAGAAAATCCGCTACATGCGGGCCTGCCGGAAGGGTGGGATCCGGTCACTGGTGCTGCACTGCCGGGCCGGGAACCTGATTCCCTATGCCAGTGCTGAATGGTTTGCCATGATCCGCGACCTGGTGAACGAGGGACGCCGGCTCGGGATGACCACCTGGCTGTACGATGAGGATCCGTATCCCAGCGGAGCCGCCGGCGGCATGGTCATGGAACAACGGCCCGATTTGGCGGCCCGGTATATCCAGCGACAGACTCCGCCCGCTACGTTGAAGCCAGGCCAGTTGTGGTTTATCGGCCGGCACCGGGTGGTGTGGGCGGGACTGGTCCCCGTAACGCGGCCGGGACCGACGCAGGATCTGACCGGGATGGTGGGTAGTGTGCGGGCCGACTGGTTCATGAAGCGCTGGGACAGCCGGTATTATTATCCGACCGCGCCATTCGTGGATTGCCCGCGCGGTGATGCCATCAACCAGCAGTATACCCTGCGGATGCCCCTTGTCCCGCAGGGCATGGAACTGGTTGCCTTGACGCTTGAACCGGCCGGATCCGAAGGGTCGTGGGGCGCGTTGCCAGACCTGCTCCATCCGGACACGTTCCCGGTATTCCGCCAGTTGTCGCTGGACCTTTACGAGGGATATGTGGGCCGGCATTACGGCCGGACCATTCCCGGCATCTTCACCGATGAAGCCAAGCCGCACGGTGGTACCCCCTGGACCGGCGAGATGCCGGCCGGTTTCAAACACCGGTATGGTTACGACCTGCTTCCCCGCCTGTATCAGTTGTTCGGCGAAGCGTTGTCCGACGACTATCTCAAGACCCGGATGGATTACCGTCGTTGGATCACCGGGCGTTTTGTGGATGTCTTCCTGCGACCGTACCGCCGATATTGCGAGGATCGGAAACTGCTACTGGTGGGGCACATGTCGCCCGAAGATGATCCCTGCCAGGAGGCGGTGACCATCGGGTCGGTCATGCCGATCATGAAATATCTTTCCTGTCCCGGCACCGATCTGATTGTTCCGCTCACCGGGGATGCCCGCGCGCCGGCGCTGAATTTCGGAAGCTTGAAAGCGGGTTCGGTACGGGCCCAGCTTGGCGCTCCGGCCGCGACCTCCGAATCGCTGGGTTGTTCCGACTGGAATATCACCACCTGGAAAGCCCGGCAGATCTACGCCTGGCAGATGGTGCTGGGTATCGACCGGTTCTTTACCCATGGATTCTGGAACAGCAACGAGGGGGTCGCCAATTACGAGGCCCCGCCGGAATTCGGTCCCTATAATTCGATCTTTCGCGGCACGGGTGAAACCAGCCGGTGGATGGGAACCGTCCAACAGTTTACCGACGCCGCCGTTGACCAGACGCGGGTCGGCTTGTTGAACAATCTGCTGCCGTTCTGGACGATCCCGGCCGGCGGATGGCAGGCTGGCGCCGAAACGACCGACCGGCAGCGGCATGCGCTGGAGCAGACCCTGCTGGCGTGCCTTCAGGCACAGGCCGCCGTACAGATGGTGGACGAACAGGATCTGGTCCATGGCGGTGTCGGTGCGCGCGGGATAACGGTGGGCCGATGCCGGTATGCCACCCTCCTGGTCCCTGCCGCCACGCATGTTGCCCAGGCGGTTGTGGAAAAACTCAAGCAGGCGGTCGCCAGGGGAACGTCGGTCTATTGGCTGGGTGGCGGACCGAAACAGATGGTCACGCACGATTACCGGCTGGTCAAATGTCCGGCCCTGCCGGGCACCGTCCTGCGTGTGCAGCAACCATCACCGGAATGGTGTCGTCGTCACCTGGAGACGCATGTGACCCTGACGGGCGTACAACGGGGCGAATGCTATGTCCGGCGTTTCATCGGGCGGGATGGCAGGGCCTATGTCCTGGCATGCAACGTGGGCGACGTTGCCCATACGGTGGTAATCAGCGGGGAAAAGCAGCGGGTGTGGTCGCCGGTGGAAGTGGATGGTTCCGTCACGGTGCGCGGGACCGGTACCGCCTGGTCGGTGCCGGCGGGTGGCGCCGGATTGTTCCGGCTGGATGCCTTCACGCGGGATCGGGTGACCGGCCGTGTAATGGCCCGCCGGCGGATCAAGGGGTTGCCGGCGTTCCGGCGACTGGGTCCGAACCTGTTGCGGTTATGCCGGACCGAAGTCCGTTCGCGTGGGCAACGACCGCACGTGTTGGCGGAGCCGTATCCGTACTGGCAGGTGTATTCCAACTTCAAGGCACAGCGTATACTGCCGCAATATGTGGGGGACGTGCCGGTCGAAAGCAAGGCGTTGAATCCGGATTTGCGGTATGGTTTCGAGTTTGATGTGCGGGGCTACCGCGGTACGCCGGTGCTGGTGCTGGATCCGCGATGCGCCCGCGGGACATTCCGGATCTGGTGCAATGGGCGCGCGGTGGGCGGGATGCGCCGGTTTCCGCTGGACAACATACGCGCGCTGCGGGTGCCGCTGGCATGGCTGCGTCATGGACGCAATGTGATCGAATTGCGCTTTGAAGTGGAAAGCGCCATGGAAGGCTTGTTGTCCCAGTTGTATGTTGAAGGTGACTTCACGGTGCGGCTGGGCAGGGTGCGGCCGGTATTGGAGCCGCGGCAGGATTGCGATTCGAGGGCCGGATGGCAGGCTGGCGGGATGCCGCATTACATGGGCGCCGGTGTGTACGCGTGGACGGAGACGATATCGGGCGTGGAAGCCAAATCCGACTGGGCATTGGAACTGGAACACCTGGTTGACAACGCCGAACTCACCGTGGATGGGCGATCCTGCGGGGTGCGCGCGTGGATGCCCTGGCGTTGGACATTACCGGCCCTGCGGGAGGGTGAACACCGATTCCGCCTGCACGTGTACGGCTCGGCTGCCAACAAACACATGCTGGGTTCCGGACCGGTGGCGCAGGGCTGGATTGGCAAAGCCTGGCTCTGCCGGATGGGGTAGTGGGGGGACGGGTGCCCTCACACCTGCCAGCCGTTTTCAGCGGCGGACCAAGGCGAGCAGCCAGTCATCGATATGCCCGGTCGCGAATCCGGCCTCGCAGTACGCGAAGTAGTAGTTCCATTTGCGCTGGAACGTGGTGTCGAAACCCATACGGCTCAGGTCCGCGGCGTGGGCATTGAACTGCTCGCGCCAGGCGCGCAGGGTGGGCGGATAGTGTTGGCCGATGTTGTCGGCCTGCCCGATGCGCAGCCCTGCGGTCTCCATCGCCGTGGCAAGAATTTCACGCGAAGGCAGAACCCCGCCGGGAAAGATATGCTTCTGGATCCAGTCCGGACTGCGCCGATACGGCTCGTAACGCTCGTGGGGGATGGTGATGACCTGCAGGGCTAAACGGCCTTCCGGCTTGAGCACCCCGGTGCATTTTCGGAAGAAGCATTCGAAATACTCGTGCCCGACCGCTTCCAGCATCTCGATGGAAACGATGCGGTCATAACGCCCGTCCAGATCGCGGTAATCCAGCAACCGTAATTCGATCCGATCCGCCAGCCCTGCGGCCTGTACACGTGCTTGTGCGAGTTCGAGTTGCGCTTCCGAAATGGTAATGCCGGTAACCCGGCAACCGGTCAGGCGGACCGCTTCGATCGCGAATCCGCCCCAGCCGCAGCCGATTTCCAGCACGTGGTGTTCCGGACGAATTCCGGCCATCTCCAAGACACGCCGGATTTTGGCAATCTGCGCGTCGGCCAGTGTCTGGTCCGGTCGTTCGAAAACCGCGCAGGAATACAACAGGGTCTCAGGATCCAGCCACAGGCAGTAGAAGTCGTTGCCGAGATTATAGTGTTCATGGATGTTGCGGCGGCTTCCCTGCGGCGTATTGCGTCGGCGGGTGTGGAGTATCCGGTGGGCAAAGCGGCTAAGGGGGCCCGGATTAATCGCCGCAGGGTCAAGCGAGGACATATTATTTGCCAGAAGCGTGACAAGCGCTTCGAGGTTCTTGGAGGTCCATTCCCCGGCTGTGAATGCTTCGCCGAATCCAATATCGCCGTGGAATACGAGCCGCGGGAAGAAACGGTAGCTCCAGATCCGCAGGTCGCAAGCCGGTGCCGCCGCATCTCCGAACCTCCACGCGGTGCCGTCGGGAAGCCGGATGATGCGCCAGAAGATGAACGAGATTCACGTAAACGAAGATCACCACCGCCGCAATCAGCATTGTGTTAACCATGGGGACTCCTTTAGCGCATCGAATGGCTATGCTTCCGTGTACTGCATGTGCAGGTTATGCCTCTCTGATGATGATTGTCTACTTCATCTTTATGGATTGGAGGTTAACCTTTCAGCTCTTCTCCTCGATCCGGCGGATCAGGTTGCCGAAGATGTACCAGTGAAACGGCAGGAAGAGGTACCAGTAGATTTGGCCGAAGCGGCTTTGCGTGTCGAAATAAGCCGTCACGCCGAGTTGGCGGCGGTCCCCGGTCGGATCGATCTGGAACTCGAGCCAGGCGCGGCCGGGCAGTTTCATCTCGGCGCGCAACAGGAGCCGCCGGTTCGGGTCCAACGATTCGACCCGCCAGAAGTCGATGACGTCGTTTACGCGCAGGGAGGAAGAACTCCGTCTGCCGCGCGCGGTTCCAACTCCCATCAGCAGGCTGTCGAGCATGCCGCGCAGGCGCCACAACCAATTGCCGTGAAACCAGCCCCCTTTTCCTCCGATGTGGCAGATTGATCGAAAAAGCGAGGCGTCCGGTTTTGAGGTTGCCAGGGTGTAGGTGGTCCGGTAACGCGGGAGCAGTTTCAACTCGTGCAGTTTGATGGCCAGTTCGTGGGCCGGCGGATAGCTGTCCGACCAGCGCGTGTGTACGGCATCCTGTTCTTCCCTGGACATGGCCTCCACGATCGCTTCGCGGTAGGAGAGGGTGGGGAATGGCAGGATGGCGCCGATCCGGTTGTCCAGGCAGATGACGTCGTTCCGGAGCCCCTCCATCAGGCTCCAGACGATGGGCGCCGGAACCGGGGTTAGAAGTCCGGCAAAATAGGCGTAGAAATGGACGCTGCTGAAGCGGGAGCGGATAAACAGTCGAGGCTTGCCGAGTATGCCGGCGAGTGTGCGCATCATGTCCTCGTAAGTCAGGATGTCGTTGCCGCCGATATCGAATGAGTCGCCGGCGGTGCCGGGCAATTCCAGGACTCCCACCAGGTATCGGATGATATCCCGGATGGCGATGGGCTGGCATCGTGTAAGGGTCCAGCGGGGGAGGACAATCACCGGGAGTCGCCGTACGAGGTGGTGGACAATTTCGTAGGAAGCGCTGCCGGATCCGATGATGATCGCCGCCCGGAGAATGGTCGTGGGAATTGCGCCCCGCTTCAACGCTTCCGCCACATCCACCCGGCTGCGCAAGTGCGGGGAAAGAACCGTGCGGACATCGCCGAGCCCCCCCAGGTAGATGATGCGCTTGACGCCGCACCGTTCGGCGGCATTCCGGAAGGCCGTGGCGTTTGCCAAATCCTGGATCTCGAAGCGCCGGGGTCCTAGGAGCAGGGAATGGATCAGGTAATAGGCGGTATGCACGCCCTTCAGGGCGGTGTCGAGGGTTGCGGGATTCGCGGCGTCGGCGACGACGATCTCGGCCGTTGGCCAGCGGTCGTGATGTTCGGGGGAGGCCGCGCGGACCATGGCTCGCACGGTGTATCCCCGATCGAGCAATTCGGGCACCAACCGTCCCCCGATATATCCCGTCGCCCCGGTTACCAGCACCGTGCCGTACCGTGGGATCGGTTGCGTGGTTAATCCGTCGCAAAACCGTTCCGTCAAGCGGCCCCGTCCCTGGGGATGTGCTGGTTCGTCCGTGGTCATTGGCGACTCAAAGGAGTGTATCCGGTTGCATCACGGGGAACAGCACAAAAATAGCCACGGCCCAGACACCGTGACTGACGATATTGATCCATATCAAGATGTACAGCGGTAAAGGAAGGGCCAGAAACGCCGCGCACGAACGCGGCACGAGTCAAGACCATGTTGCCGGTTGAAAGATGTACCCGGTATCGGCCAGCACCGAAAGTGCGGCGCCGATTTCGGCGCTCAGCCGCCGTTGCATGTAACCCCGCCCGAAGCTATACCATTACCATCTGTTTCAACCGTGCCGCGGACTGGACCGGATTCCCCTGGGAAGCCGGTCCATGACCGACTCCCCAGGAGTCTCTTTATTTCGATTTAGAAATCATACTGAGCGATTAACCGCGCCACGTATACATCCTGCAATTCCTTGCCACCCTTTGCGATATTGCTGACTGAATCAGGCTGTAGCATCAAGTTGTACAGGCCATGGTCTTTTTCTATTCCCATCGGAACGTCTAATTGAATGGCGAGATCCGCGATAAACTTTGCCCCAAACTTTCGCGCATAATACACCACGCTGGGTGTGATTTCGGAAATGTTCTTGTCCGTGATGGGGAACAGGGTTTTTTCGCCGGTTTCGGTGTCCGTGCGGGTGTACGCAAATTTCGAATCGGGGGAGACCACGGCATACCGAAGCCCCAATTCCCAATTCTTCATCATCAGGTTTGCGCCAATCACGCCGCCGATGGCTTCGAGGCTTCCAGCATCGTTCTTGAAGTTTGCGATATTCGCCTCGGCAGACAGCCGTAGGTCCGTTTTCTCGGAGAGCGGAATCTCGACGGCGGCATCTACGCCAACCTGTGAGAATATCGCCTTTTGATTCGCGGCTCCGATATACGGATTCCAGTTTGCGTTCAGCATCAGCGACTTGTCAAAATATTTGACGTTGAGAGGCGTCGAGTGCCCCACGCGGGAATCTTCCGTGTAGGCGCCATTCACATAGGCCGCATATTTTACGCCGGTAGATGCCTCATCGCTGTTCTGGTAAGGGGTGAACACATCCTTGTCCAAATCCTTATTGACGCCCAGACGCGTGATCAGCATGGGAACACCAAGATCCTCGGGGATATATCGCTGGGGAACGTTGATGCCGCCTCCGGTAAAAACGCCCAATGCGCCGGAGAAAATGCCGGCCTTGGTATGCGCCGCAAGACCCACATCGCGCCCAATGTTGAAAAAGTTATTCTGGATGGAACGTTCCGTGTTGACCATGGCGCCAGAATCATACAGCCGTTCACGACCGTAAGGGACTCTGAACTGTCCGGCCTTCACTTCAAACAGATCCTCCACGAACGGAACGTTGACATACGCATCCAGCAGTGACATTACGCTGTTGGCTTTCGGAAGCTCTTCGCCTCCAAACATCAGCTGCAGCGAATAGTCGCAGTTATTGTAGACGCCATTCAAGTTCAGACGCGCCTGCTTTAAAAAGAGGAGCAATCTTTGATCGTCTTTCCATCCGTGATTGTCGAGAGACTCCAGAACCGCAAGCATCTGAAGTCGACCATCGATATTTACCGTACTATCCTGGTTTTTCGCAGTCAATTCCGACGCCCGGGCAGGTCTTGTCACACCGGGCAGAAACGGGAATAGCGCCAACGCAAACACGATCAACATCTTCTTGCTCATAGCTTTCATTCACTTTCTTTTGTGGTTCAATAAATTCAAAGTACTCCGCGGGGGTCTGCCGCAAACCTGTCTTACGGCAGAGGGGTAGGCGCCATAGTATCGCTCCTTTCCGACGTAAGCGTCAGGTTCAGATCCCAGTGAATATTCACTTCGTTAGCCACCTTGATGGAGCCGAAGAACAGCGTTGGCGGAGTAACGCCGAAATCCGACATCAGCAGGTTTTTCTGCCCGGTGGCATGGAGGCGATCTTCTTCTATGGCCCCGAGCGTTTCGACGCTGATGCGGTTGGTCACGCCGGCCAGGGTGAGATCACCTTCGACGGTAATCGTGTAGAGATTTTCCGCGTCTTCCGTGTCTTGCGTTGGATGGGCCTGATAATTACGCATCCGGAAAACAATATTCGGGTGTGCCTTGTGTTTCAGCGCCTTATGCATTTGCGAGGCCAGGCCCACGATGCCGGATTTCATCTTCTCGACGGGAATGGTCAGCACAAACACCGTTACGGTGGTGGACTGGATCAGGATGTCGACAGAAGGTGTTTTCCCGGATTCGGCGACTGCTTTATTCAAGGGCACTTGTGAATCGATCTGGATGACGGAGGCTTCGCTTTCATACCGGTGGATCGTGGAATCGCCATCCAGCCAGAGCTTGCTGCCGGGTGCGAGGACAATACGGCAGGATGATACGTCTTGCGTTTCGGCGGAAAGAAGCCGGGTCAGTAGAAGGAACCCCAGAAATGTCAGCGATAACCGGATTTTCATTGATTATATTTCCTTGTATTAATTTGTCAGCAACGTTGTTCGACCAGTTCCATCGAGGCGACCGGGAGTGCCACGTTCTCGGCCAGGGGTTCCGATTTGGACACGACATACTGCAGAAGCATGGCGAGGCTCGTTCGGTAAACGGATGGAGGAAGTCCCTGTAAATGATATTCTGCCTGACGGATGGATTTTTCGAGTAAATCAATGACTTGGTCCCGGCACGCCAGGGTGATCGCATCATCCTGATCTCCAAGGTCGTCCGCCAACTGGTAAACCGTGCCGAAGCAGAAGCCGAACTGGGAAAGCGCCTCTATGTGTTGGGGATTTTCGCCCTGCGCGTCGGCCAGCCATGCGCCGGCCTGGCAGCAGAAAGCCATGAAGGAAGATGTCTTATCTTCGATGATGGCGCGGTACGCTCCGAAATCGTGTCCCTGCAAATTGCTAATTTCGCCTCGACACATTCTGCGGACACATTGGGCCAGAAGCCGGATAATTCGGTCTCCGGCGATTTCCGCCAAAAGGTCGAAGGCCTGGGAATAGAGCATGTCTCCGGCGAGAATGGCGACCTTGTTCCCGAACAGCGCATTGAGACTGGGATGTCCCCTGCGCAGGGATGCTTCATCCAGAACATCGTCATGCATCAGGCTGGCGCTATGGACAAGCTCCGTAATCGCGGCCAGCGCAATCAAACGATGATAACTGGAAGATGTATCGCTGGATGCCGGTGTGTTATTTTGTTGCAGGGTGTATGCCGACAAAAGAACCAGGCTGGGGCGCAGTTTTTTCCCCGGTGCATGGAAAAAGGAACGGAAAACCTTGTCCGCGAAATCATCGCGCCGGCAGAGAAGACGCAACTGTTCTTTTATGAACTGTTCAACGTTCAGGAGTTCGCCTGCGATAGGCTGATATATGTCTTCCAGCTTCATGTGCGATTCCCCGTTCTTTATTCATTAACCGGCTTGTCGTAATTGCCTCTATCGCGCAATTTTCCGGTCCATTGTGATATCAACCAACGCCGATCGCCATGGGACAAAACTACGATTTATATTACGCATTGATGCCTGTGATGCGATATCGGACTATGCTACCATAAACAAGCGTATTGGATTTAATGTGTTACGCGATATGATCGTCGATGGAATGGATCCAGCGGAATTGAAGACAAGCGTCCATGACGGCGGGAATCCCCTCGTGTATGGTGGGATAGTCGGGCTTCAATCCGAGTTCATCCCAGAATACGCCTTTCTTCACCGTCAGGGTCATGTTCCACGCGCGAACGGCCTGTGGGGTTGACATGGACGGCTGCCGACTGAGGCGGTGGAACGGTGTCAGCATGCAGGTTCCCGCCAACGCCATCCAGCGGGGCATCCGGATCCGCCTGAAATGCGGATAGTAATTCCTGATCTCGTCGAAGAAGTCGTTCCACGACACGGCCAGATCGTCGGCCACCGGACTTGACCCGTGCCTGCCGTTTTCCGCCGCGGCAATCAATAGCCGCGCCGCATCCTGAACGTGCAGGTGTGAAAACAGATTTCGCCCGCTGCCCGGGAGAATGACCCGCCCACGGTGGACCTGTCCGAAGATAAAATCTCTGGCTCCATAGACGTGCGGCAACCGAACGATGGCCAGGTTCATCCCCGACGCTTCCGCCAGGGTTCGCAATGCCGCTTCCGTCTCGACCTTGGCCCTGCCGTAGCCGGTCATGGGGGCGACCGGCGTGCCGGGGTCGATTACACCGCTGTTCGCGCCATAGACCAGCATGCTGCTTGCATAGACGAACGTCTTGACCCCTGCCGCTACCGCGGCCCGCATAAGGAACGTAGAGCCGTCGACAATGGATGAACGCAGCCGCTTGTACTCCTCGAATACCGCCCGGGCGCCGAGGTGAATGACGGTGTCCACGCCCTCCACAGCGCGCGCCAAGCCGAGGGGACCCTCCAGATCGCCCTGCATCAGTTCGGCATCCGGAAGAAGGCCGTGGAGGAAGTTTGCCCGGTGTGGTCTTCGCACGAGCAACCGCGGCTTGAACCCCTTACGGCACAATTGCTCGGCTACTTCGATGCCGATAAAACCGGTGGCTCCTGTCACCAACACCTGTTGCATGCTGCTCCTGACATGCGTATTGCGCTTCAAACGCGGATACACGACGGAAAAGGATAGCACATCAAAAAAAAGACTGCAAACGCCCCCAGCCTATACCAACAAAGGTTTGCCGGCTATGGCGAAACATCTTTTGTCGGGCTTGAATCGGGGAATGGTGGATGTCATCGGGTGTGTGTCCTTTGTGCGGGCTGCGGGCCAGCGCGTCGACCGAGGCTTCGGTTACGGCTTGTAGAAGCCGTTCGGGGGAAGCGGGTTTCTCGAGAAAGGCGACGGGTTCGTTCCCGAAACGCCGGCCAATTTCCCTGATGTTGAACGACAGGTATCGGGTGCGGTTTGCCGCTGACAGGAAGATAACCGGAATATCGCGGGTAAGCGGATCCGTGCTGAGTTCGTGAAGGAAATCAAATCCGTTCATCCTTCCGGGCATCATGACATCGAGGACAATGACCGTCGGTAGCGCCTGGCGAGCGGAGTACAATGCGTCACTTCCGCAGGTTGCCGAAAGGACGGGGAAACGGGAACCAATGATGCGGCAGTCAGCGGAAAGTTCGTCGGGATTGTCCTCGACGAGGAGGACCGTTGGAACGATGGCATGTGGGCGAGATTCGATCATCACGACTACCATGCTACGCCGGGTTGCGGGAGGGCGATACAGGACGGATCTACGGATAATTGGAACAATTCCAGACCGGTGTGTTGCGGTGGGATAACCAGCGTATGAATGGACCATCGTATCGCTGGGGCGTCTTGGTCAGCCGGATGCACCATGGCCGGGATGGCGGTTTATTTCGTCCCGCCGGATGTTTCCGATACGGTAGCGATAATCTCGTAGCGCGTGGTCCGTTGGGCGGGTGTATAGCCGGCTTTACGGATCAGTTCGATCACCTGCCCGGCGGTGATGGCGTACTGCACGCCGGTGGCGCGAACGACCTTCTCTTCCATCAGCACGCCGCCGAAATCGTCGGCGCCGAACGACAAGGCAAGCTGGGCTACGTCAGGCCCCTCGGTCACCCATCCGGCCTGAAGGTGAGGCATGTTGTCCAACACCAGCCGGCTCAAGGCAACCATCCGCAGATAATCCACGCCTGTACTGGGCCGCTGGTCGATTCCTGTGCGGTTGGTCTGGCACGACCAGGGGATGAATGCCGTGAAACCGCTGGTTCGGTCCTGCAGTTCGCGGATGGCCAGCATGTGCTGGATCCGCTGGGCGGGTGTCTCGCCCAAGCCGTAGACCATGGTGGCGGTGGTGCTCATGCCCAGGCCATGGGCCGCTTCCATGACGGCCAGCCAGCGGCCGGCCGAGATCTTGTACGGGCTTACCCGCTGACGGACCGCGTCAACCAGTATCTCCGCCCCGCCGCCGGGTAATGAGTCAAGACCCGCCTCGCGCAGGCGGGAAAGGCATTGCGGGAGCGACAGCCCAGCCCCGTCGGCGAGGTATGCCACCTCCGCCGGGGACAACGAGTGCACCCACAGGTTGCATTGCCGTTTGATTGCGCGGAGAATCTGCTCATAAAACGCCAGATTCAATTGCGGGTTCAGACCGCCCTGGATCATCACCTGCGTGGCGCCGCGCTTCCCGGCGTCTTCCACCTTTTGGATCACCTCCTCGACTGTCAGGACGAAGGCATCCGGTGATCCGGGTTGGACATGAAAAGCGCAGAACCGGCATTGGGCCTCGCAGACGTTGGTCAGGGATATGTTACGGTCGATGACATACGTGGCCGTTCGCGGATCGCAAAGCTGCAACCGCCGCCTGTGGGCGGCCAGGCCCAACGCTCCCAACGGCGCTTCATCGTGCAACATGACAGCTTCTTCTGCCGATAGCCGCTTGCCGGCCGCCGCCCCATCCAGGAGCGAGGCCAGCGATGCGGGGGTTGCGTGTGGCGCCCGCCAATCAGTCGTTCCATGCTGCGGGGTGCCGGCTGCTGCTTGATACGCGCTGTTGATCAACACCGGTTCAAGGCCCAAGTCCACCAGCATGGCTTCCATCTGCCGCCGCGTTGCAATGTTGTGATCCGGCGGAGCCCCGGCAGCCTTGGCGATCCGCTCGTCGAGACTGGTAGGGCCAACATCGTCGGCCCCTGCATGGGTCAACACGTGCAGCAGCTTGGTGTCGGTGTAATTGGCCAGCACGCGGACGTGTGGGAAGTTGTCTAGAAAAATTCTTGCCAGCGCGACCACGCGGACAATCTGGTCGCCGCAGGGGCCGTTGAACACCGCCAGGCGTGCGCCGCGGGGGTGGAACGGCAGGGCGATGAACGCCTGGAATCCGCCCGTGCGGTCCTGAAGGTCGCGCAGCCGGGCCAGATGGTCGATGATATCCTGGGGCTCCTCGACATGTCCGAAGAGCATGGTGGCGTTGGTGGGCAGTCCCAGCGCGTGCGCCTGTTCGTGCACTTCCATCCACTGTTGCCCGGTGATTTTTGCGGAACATATCTTTTTGCGGACCGTTTCGCTGAAGATTTCCGCCCCGCCGCCGGGTACCGCCCCAAGTCCGGCCGTCTTGAGCCGCTCCAGCACGTCACGGATCGTCAGGCGTTCCCGTCGGGCAAGGGAGTGTATTTCCACGGCCGTCAGGCCCTGTATGAGGACACCCGGGAGTTTCTCCCGTGCCAAACGGAACAGCGCCTCATAGTAGGCCAGATTCAGCCTGTCCGTGACGCCGCCGACCACATGCAGATCGGTCAGCCCCCATTCCCTGGCCGGTTCGAGGCGGCGGCGCACATCGTCAAGCTCCAGCAGGTAAGCGTCGGCGTCGTGCGGCTCGCGCCAGAACGCGCACAACTCGCATCGGTTCTCGCAGATGTTGGTGGGGTTGAGGTTCAGGCTGTGCGTGAAGTATGTCCGCCGCCCGTGACGTGCGCGGCGAAGCGCATCGGCGAGGCTGATCAACTCGGCGCAGGGCGCGTGCAGCAACATTTCCAACGCTGCATCACGGGTGAATCGTTGCGTGGAGAATGAGACCAGTCCAGTCGTCATTGCTGAACCTCCGTGCCCATGGCCGCGGGCAGCGCTATCAGACCATCCTCTACCAGCAGCCGGGAGAACAACGTGATTGCACGCTGTTCCTCGTCGCCGATTTCATAGTGAATCGCCTTGGTGAGGTAGTGCCTGCAGAAGGCGGCATCCAGACCCAGTTTGCGGGCCTGTTCGCCGGCGATCTGTTCGACGGCATCCATGCCGAGTCGCCGGGCGGCCAGGAGGATTGTGGTCAGTTCGGACCGGAAGGGATGATCGCGGCGGATGGCCCAGACGGCGAAAACGAACGGCAGGCCGGTCATCCGCCACCATAACTCCGCCAGATCGTAGTCGCCGGCGGGCGCCGGCGGGGCGGTTAATGCCCGGTCGCCGATGACCACTGCCGCATCGGGTTTTCCGTTACCGGCCGGGACGACGGGTACGTCGCGCTTCAGGTGACGCCGCAGCAATAGGCGGGCCAGTGCATTGGAGGTCCGTGAGGCCGGGTCGGCGGCGACACAGCGTACCTGCGCCAGCGGAACCCGGCACTTAAGCAGCACGCTGAGAACCTGCCGGCGGGCGCAGATACCCACACCCTCAACCATGGTCAGCTCAGGCCGGGTCAGCAACTCAATCACGGGAACAAGCCCCGCATCGGCCGTGCCCTGAAGCACCCGTTCCGCCAGTTGAGCGGGCGCCGTTCCCCATAGCACCGTAGCCTGCGGACAGGCCTGGGGAATGAACTGTGCCAAGGGCATTGAATTGGCATAGGGTGTGGCGGCAATATCATAATGGGTCGAGTCCATGGCTAGGTTTCCTTGTGTGCGCAAAACAGGGTCACAATGCCACCGCTGAGCGGACGGCTGCGAGCGTCGGCAAATCCGGCTTGTGCGAGCATCGCCAGCACGGTCTCCGGGGCGATGAACCGGTCGATGGAGTCCACCAGGTACCGATAGGCTCCATGGTGCCCCAGCGCGCGCCCGACCAACGGTACAAAGCCATGATTATACAGGCGATGGCCAAACCGCAGCAAGGGGTTCTTTGGCCGCGTGAGATCCAGGATAACCAGTTTCCCTCCGTCGGCCAGCAGGCGGTGGAATTCCCCGAGCGCCATGGGACGGTCGGCAATGTTCCGCAGACAGAACGCCGTGACCAGTCCGTCGAAGGCGCCGGTCGGCAGTCCGGTAGCCGTCGCGTCGGCCCGGAGAAGGTCGGTGTGTTTCTCCAGGCCCGCCCGCGCAAGTTTCCGGGCGGCCAGGGCAAGCATCGCCTGCGCCACGTCGATGCCCGTCACCCGCGCCTGTGGGCACTGGCGAAGGATCTCGATCATCATATCCGCCGTACCGCATCCGACGTCCAGGACGGTACAGCCAGGATGCGGGGCCAGTT
Organism: Lentisphaerae bacterium RIFOXYC12_FULL_60_16; assembly: GCA_001803315.1. Lineage (GTDB taxonomy): Bacteria > Verrucomicrobiota > Kiritimatiellia > UBA8416 > YA12-FULL-60-10 > YA12-FULL-60-10. Next base: position 66,421 of record MHBQ01000059.1, on the reverse strand, counting down.
CCTGCACGGCCCGGCGCCGCCAGCGGCGGTCCATGCCAAGCGAAAGTACGGCGTTGAGCAGGTCGTAACGTCTTGCGATACGGTCGAACATTCGTCGGTTCTCATCCGGCCCGGAATGGGCGCATGCCTGTGTCATAGCGGGATTCCGTATTGATTCCAACGGGCCTGCACCTGTTCCTCCCGCCGCGGGTCGAAGACGACCGGGCGCCGGTAGGAAGGTTTCCACGATGCATCGATCAGGATCGGCGGTCGAAGCAGCAAGCGGTTGCCCGCCACCTCCCGGCCGGCTGGATGAAGGTCCGCCAGCGGGTCGAACCGTGTGAACCAGCCCCAGAGCATCATCCGGACGTCACCCATCGGTACGTCGGCCCATACCAGCACGTGGAAAAGATAGCGCCCCGTCACGGGGTGATGGGCCAGGGCCTGTTGCACGGCATCGCGATCGAAGCCCTCCCGTACCTGTGCGACCAGCACCGCCGGGCCGATGGCCGATAGCGCCAGCAGATGCGGATGGACCTGTGCGGCCTGGGGGGGCGCGGGTGGATGCTCTTTCCTTGGCGGGGTAATCTCCGATCCCACGGCCAGGAGGATGAGCCGGCTGCCCGTGTTCATGGACGGGCCGGTGAAATCCAGTGTGTCCTGCGCGGTGGGCGCCAGCAGGTGCATGCCATCCTCGAAATTCAGCCGCTGCCACATCTGGCGGCTAACCTCGGCGAAATCACGCACATTGACGCCCTCATTGACCACCACGAGGACCTTGGTCAGCGAAAGCTGGCCCTCTCCCAGCAGTCCCAAGGCATGCTTCAGCGCCTCGCGCGGGTAGCGTTGTCTCACGGACAACACGGCGAGAGGGTGGAATCCGGTCTCGGGATAGGCCCACAGGTCCGACACGCCGGGGCGAATCATCTTCAGCAGGGGCATGGTCATCTCCTGAAGGGCCTCGCCAATGTAATAGTCCTCCTGCGGCGGTTTCCCCACGACGGTGGCGGGATAGATTGCGTCGTGCCGCGCCAGCAACCGCTTGACGCGAAAGACGGGGAATTCGCCGCTGTGCGAGTAATGTCCCAAATGGTCGCCAAAGGGCCCTTCCCGTCGTACGTCGCCGGGGCTGACCGTGCCTTCCAGCACGAACTCTGCCTGGGCCGGAACGCGATGGCCGCTAGGGCGTGTGATCATGTCCAGTGGCCGTCCCATCATCAGTGCTGCCAGCAGGCGTTCGTCGATTCCCTCCGGAAGCGGCGCGATCGCCGCCAACGTCAGCGCCGGCGGGCCGCCCAGGAAAACGCTCACGGGCAGCGCCTGGCCGAGTCGACAAGCCCGGTCAAAATGAAAACCGCCGCCCTTTTCGATCTGCCAGTGCATGCCGGTGGTGTCATCGTCGTACCGTTGAAGACGGTAGATGCCCATGTTGCCCTTTCCGGTGGCGGGATCGATCGTGTGTACCAGCGGCAAGGTGAAGAAATGTCCGCCGTCCAGTGGCCAGCATTTCAGCACCGGCAGGCGCTGGAGTTGTGGCGGGCAATGATCCTCCTCCATCACCGGTCCCCCACGGACCGTCCGCATCCGGGCGCGAAACACGCGGCGCAGGTCCTTGCGACACGCCCACAGCCGCCGCGGCGTGGGCGGCATGAGGCGGTGGGCCAAGCCGGCTATCATTTGGCCGATTTGAGCGGGTGGCATGCCGAAGGCCATCTCCACCCGGCGTGGTGTGCCGAAGAGGTTGCTTACCAGACGGTAGGGCGAGTCTTTGACACGCTCGAACAGCAAGGCCGGGCCGCCGGCAGCCAGCACACGGTGCTGAATGAGCGTGATCTCCTGATCGGGATCCACCTCCACGTTGACGCGCACAAGCTGCCCCGTGCGTTCCAATGCCAACAGGAAGGATCGCAGGTCGGTGTAGTTCATGGCATTTCCTCCCACATCCGCTGGGGAGGCTTGCCCAGAAGCGCCAGCACCCGCTCGACATAGGCCTCGGCAAGTTCCGCAAGGGTAATCTCCTGCGCCTGGCGCCCCGCCGCCATGTAAAAGGGGGGACATAACGGCATGATGATCCCTCCCGCCGCGGATATCCGGCGGGCATTGTCCAGGTCGATCAACCCCCAGGGGCTCTCCCGGATGCACAGGATCAGCGGCCGGCGTTCCTTGAGGTGGCAGTGGGCCGCGCGGGTAATCAGCGAGTCGCCGATTCCACCGGCTATTTTGGCCAGCGTATTGGCGGAACAAGGCAGAACAACCATTCCGATCGTGGGAACCGAACCTGATGAAATGGCGGCCGCCAGGTCGCGGTTGTCGTAGACCTTGGCTGCGCGTTTCTCCAGGATCTCGATCGGCCCGCATTCGCGCCGGTAGACGTCGCGGCCCCAGTCGCTGACAATCAGAGAAACCGGCCATGGCGATTGTTTCAAGAGCGCATCGGCCGCATAGGCGCCGCTGGCTCCGGTGACGGCAAGCACGAGATTCATGGCAGTCCTCCCAACATGGGGACGAGAGCGCCGGCCACCCCCGCCACGGCCGAAATGGGAAAGAACCGTTTAACGAGCGGCACGCCGGGCAGGTGCGCCACGATGAATGCCGCCAAGGCAACGATCCCGGCGGCCGCGGCGGTCAGTCCCGCGCCCATCCGCCACCAGAGTGCAACCAACGCCGTGACCGCCGCCAGGTGGATCATGGCCGAGACGCGGTCCGCACCGGTGACGCCGATGGCTGCCGGAATGCTTTTTACCCCGGTTTGGCGATCGCTGGATGCATCCTGCATCGCGTAGATGATGTCGAATCCGCTCATCCAGAAGAAAGCGAATGCCGCCAGCAGCATTACCTCGGCGGTAAGCGCAAGCCGCCCGCTCACGGCCACGAACGCCGCCGGCACCGATGCGGCCAGGCACAGTCCGATGCCGAAATGGCACAGGCAGGTAAAGCGTTTGAGCAGCGAATAGCCGATCAACAGCACGGCCGGTAGCGGTGACAGCAACAGCACCAGCGGCCCCAACCCGGCACAGGCTAGCAGATACAGCCCCAGCCCGGCGGCGGCCACCGCATAGGCCGCCCGCAGGGAGAGTTGCCCGCTGGGTATCTCCCGCGCAGCGGTACGCGGATTTAGGGCGTCGATGTCGCGGTCGAGTATTCGGTTCATCGCCATGCCCAGCGTTCTGGCTCCAACACCGGCCAGGATGATCAGCCCCAGTACCGATCCCGCGGGCATTTGTCCACCGGTGCCAAGCAGTGCCCCAGCCACCAGCAGCGGGATGCTGAATATCGTGTGCTCGACGCGGATCAGGCGCACCACCTTGCCCGTCAGGCCGGAAGATGACCCCGTTTGGCCAAGCGCACCGTTGTGCAGGCCCGTCGCTACGGTTTCGGCGAGGGCTTCACAGACCGTCGGCAGGTTTCGGGCGATCGCATCCTTGCCGTCTTCATCGGCCCGGTCACTTACGCCCTTTACCAGGTGGCAGGCCACGCCGCGTTCCCGGCAGACGCTGGTGATGGCGAACCCCTCCATGTCCACAAGTTCCGCTGCCTTGGCCAGCGCCTGTCGCTTCTTAGCATCGAAGACCGGTTCAAGAACCGTCGTGAGTCGCGCCCGCGTCAAGCCGAACCAAGGGCCTGGGGGAACGTTGTGCCCCATGGTCGGACCACCCGACAGTATCGCATCGCCGTCCATGGCCTCGCCGACGCAGAACAGGTTGCCTGGCGCGTCGCCGCGTAAAGAACCGCAGATGCCCGCATTGACGATCCTGCCGACACCCGGCTGATCGAGCGCGTATGCCGCCGCCAACCGGGCTGCGGCTTGGCCCATGCCGCTGACGACAATCAGTCCGCCGCCAGCGGACGCGAAGCGCCATGTGTTGAAGGGCCGGGCGGGTACAGGTTCGGCCGCCAGCCGCTTTAGCAGCGGATCGGCCTCCATGCGAGTCGCCAGAATCACGGCAATCATGCGATCAGCCCCCCCTGCCGCGCGAGACGTTCCATCGTCGCCACCGCGTCGCGCCCGGCCTGACCCATGTCCAGGCTGTAGTCATTGACGAATGTCCGGATGTGCCTGGCCAGCACCTGGTCGTCCATCTCCTGCGCATGCCGGCGGACGTAGTCCAACGTATCCTCCGGCCTGGCCTGCGCATCGGCAATGGACTGGCGCAGCAGGGCGCTGAATTCGTCGATAACCTCCCGCCCCAGGCTGCGCCGGGCGATGATGCCTCCCAGTGGGACGGGTAATTGGGTGTGATCGTGCCACCACTGGCCCAGGTCGCACAGGCATTGGAGTCCGGCCTGTTGGTAGGTAAACCGCCCTTCGTGAATGACAATTCCGCAGTCGACCTTGCCGGTCGCCACCTGCTGGAGCACCTGATCGTAGGGAACGAAGACCCGCTTCATCGCATGAGGCGCCCAGAGGCGGAACAATAGATGCGCGGTGGTAAATTCGCCCGGCACCGCCGTGGTACAATCGGTCAGGTTCGCGGCGGACAGACCACCGCGGGTGACGACCACCGGCCCGCAGCCGAAACCCATGGCCGCCCCTACGTTCAGCAGCTCATAGTGCCGACGAACCAACAGGTAGGCATGAAACGAGATTTTGCTGACGTCATAGACGCCGGCCAAAGCGTGGCGGTTCAGGGTTTCCACATCGTGCAGGTGGAACTGGAATTGCCGGCCCTGTCCGAGGCGCCCAAGCACCAGGCCATGGAACATGAAGGTGTCATTGGGACACGGAGAAAATGCCATTGTCAGTTTCACGTGATATTCCTGCTCCCACTTACGGAACCTTTGGTTTTTGAAACCTACCATATTTTTCACTATTCCAACAAGGGATCTTCAAACCGTTGTCCGGGGGATTCACCGGGATGCGTCGCCTTTCCGGCAAGGTCGACCGGGGAGTTGAGGTTGCGCCACGCCTGAGCGAGCTCCGCCGGCACCAGGGGGTGGGCAACGCCCACCGCGAGAGCGAGATCGCATGGGCGGCGCACCTGTTCCAATACCGGCGCCATGCGGAAGTCGTAATAGGCAAGCAGTGGTTCCGGGTGTGATATGCCGGAAACAACCGGCATGACGGCGCGTACACCGGGTCGACGCTGGGTCAACAGCCAGTCAATGGCGGCCCTGGAAACATGCGGTTGGTCGCAGGCGACAAACATCCAACCCGCGCCTGGCGCCCACCGCATCGCGGCGCGCATCCCGCGCAAGGGACCCTTTGCGTCTTCCGCGTCCGGCAAAACCGGCAGCGAGCGCAAATCGCCGGGTATGCCGCCGCCGCCCAGGATCACGATCTTCTCCGCGCAACCGCGCACCGCCTCCACGATCGTGTGGAGCCAGGTCCCTCCGCCGGTTGCTATCAGGTGTTTTGGCCGGCCCATCCGCGTGCTGGCGCCGCCGATCAGGATGCCGGCATAAACGGGTGTCGCCAGCCATGTTTCCGGCAACCAGGCGTCGAGCATCTCCAAAGCGATGCGCTCACGATCCTCGGTCCACCCCAGGATTCGCCGAATCCCCGTCGCCTCCGGCGGACAGGTATTCTCCTCGGGTTTGCACAGCCAGATCTTGCAGGGCAGGGGGGTGGTCTTATGACCTTCCACCAGGATCAGGTCATAATAGGATCCTATCCGCGCGATCAGGTCGGGCAAACCAAGGTCCGGGGGCCGGTGAAGCCGGGTGAAGACCTGTCGGGCATCGCGAATGAAAACATCGGCTCCGGCCTTAAAGATGCGGTCGGTGTCCTTGCCTTCCCGGTCGATATCGAGACCGTGCGCATCCTGTTTGACGACGCCGACAATCAGCCCCCGTCGATGCAGGATGCGGACAAGCGCTTCGATCAGCGTGGTCTTGCCCGATCCGCTGAAGCCGCATATGCCGAATACGGGATAAGACCAACCGCGAATGGACGCGAATGGACGCGAATGAGAAGGAGAACATTCGTTGTTATTGGCGGCCATCAGAGGTTTTTTTCCAGGACAACTCGTTTCCATTCCAATTTGGCGCGCTTGAAGTTCAGGATGACCCCGACTTTCAGCTCCGTTATCTTCAGATAGTTCATCATCTGCCCCAACTCGTGATTGCCAATCTGTTCGATAACCTTTGTATCCACCACGAGGCTTTCAGACACTATCAAATCCGGAACATACTCTCCCACCACCGTGCCTTTGTAATTCACCGCATAGCGGGGTTGTTGTTTGACCGGGATGCTTCGCAATCCAAGTTCGACCACCAGCGCATTTTCATAGGGTTTCTCGATGAGCCCATGGCCGAGAACATTAAGGACTTCCATCGCCGCGCCCACCACGGCAAACACTTCTTCCTTCAGGACTAATTCGCGTTCATTCGTGTCCATTCGCGGTTCCTCTCTCCGGTCTTCCGCAGTCCCCGGGATCGCCGCGCAGTTTCGCCAGGCCGTGTCCGAGAGCGGGCAGAACAGCATCCAGGTTCTCGACTGCCGCCCGCTTGGAACCCGGCAGGCTGACGATCAGCGTGGAGCCCAGCATGCCCGACACCGCGCGCGAAAGCATCGCGTGGGGTGTCTTCTCCGAGGAGGCACGGCGCATGGTTTCGTCCAGGCCGGGCGTAAGCCGCGTGACCACCGCCCGCACCGCTTCGGGCGTGACGTCGCGCGGCGCGAAGCCTGTCCCCCCCACGGCGAGCACGAGATCGATCGAATGGCCGTCGGCGAAGTGGCGCAAGGCGGTTTCGATTTCGGGCTTTTCGTCCGGAAGGATGCGGGTCGCATAGATATGCGCCTTGAGGGCCGTGTTCAACCGTTCCGCCACCGCCGGACCCGCCGTGTCCGTTGCCTGGCCGCGGGAGCATCGGTCGCTGATGGTCAGAACCACGGCTTGGAACGTCGCGCGCGGAATGGTCTCCAGGATCGCGACGGGGGCGCCGGGAGCGATCGTGCCGCCCGCGATGACCCGCGCGAAGAGGCCGAGTCGCGGCATGATGCAGTCGCCGGTCTGGTGATAGATGGCGCAACGCGCATGGCAAACCTTGCCGATCTGCGTCACGACGAGTTCCGCTTTTTCCCCGATCCGGAGCCTGCTGCCCAGGCCCAGCGCTCCCAGGTTAAGCCCGGAGACGACAAGGTTTTCCGCGAAATCGCCGGCTTTCAGGTCCGGCAGTCCCTGGCGGCGCATGGCCGCGACATCGCCGGCGTCCAGCAGGCTGACCTGCCGGTGCCAGGGGCCGGCATGGGCGTCGCCTTCGATGCCGTGATTCGCGAGCAGCCGGGCGGATGGCGCGGCGTGTTTTCGCTCGCCCTTCTTTTCGCTGATGCAAACCGCCGCTACCGTTCCGGTTGTCATGATGCGTCAGCGCTCCAGTCGCCCGATTTGCCACCGGTTTTCTCCAGCAGCCGGACCTGTTCGATCACGATCCCCTTGTCGGCCGCCTTGCACATGTCGTAAATTGTAAGGGCGGCAACCGCGGCGGCGGTGAGGGCTTCCATTTCAACGCCGGTCACGTGCCGGGCCCGCACGAACGACTCGACGCGCAGGGACGCCGCGCCGGGCGAGATCCGGACGTCGACGACATCGAGCGGGATGGTATGACAGAGCGGAATCAGCTCGGCGGTGCGCTTGGCCGCCATGATGCCGGCGAGGCGGGCGGTCTCGACCACGTTACCCTTGCCCCAGGCGCCGGTTTCCGCCAGAACGGCGGCAATCCGGGTTCCGAGTTTTACCGTGGCCACGGCGCGGGCCATGCGGACGGTTGGCCGCTTTCGCCCGACATCCACCATCCGTGCCCGACCGTCCGGTGAGAGATGGGACAATGCTCGTAATGCCGACATGCCGCTTTCCTTCCTGTTTCGCGCGTAAGGTTATCGCAGAACTTCTTTGGTGAAACCGATATCATGCTTTCCGGATAGAAATGCCACCAGGGTGCCGACAATCATTCCGATCAAAAAACCGTTGGGAAGGAAGGCCGCCAAAGCGCCCACCAGCAAGGCGATGGCAAGGTCCCGTTCGGTTTGCGCCGTGTCGCGCAGGAAGCGCATCAGCGTCAGCCCCTCGAAAAAGAGAATGACCCCGAGAACGGATGACGGGAAGGCGTGTATCAGTTGGTCGAAACCGGTGCTGAAGAACAAACCCGCGAGGAGGAATGCCGCGCCGTAGATGATCACGGAACCGCCGGTACGGGCGCCGAACGCGCAGTGGCCGGCCATTCCGCCGGCGCCGTGGCAGACGGGGATTCCGCTGAAGAACGGAGCCGTCAGGTTCATGAGCGAATAGGTGAGCCCGATCTTGCGGAAGGTAATCTTACGCTCGGGGAACCAGTCGCGGGCCATCCGTTCGGTGGCAAAGATGGAGTTGCCGAGTGAAAGGGGAATCTGTGGAAGCGCCAGCAGGAGGAATCCCTGCAGGATGTCGCGGGGGAGCGGGAGGTGGGGTTTGGGCAACGCGAGTTCGAATCCTGCCCATGACCGAAGCGCGACGGGATTGAAGGCAAACGCGTAGATCAGACCGAGCAGGACAACGCCGAGCGCCGGCGGGTATTTGCGATGCCCGAGCAGCCAGAAAATAAGGATGGCACTTGCCCCGGCAAGGATATACCCCGGCACCCCGTCCGCGAGCACGTAGTTGCCGAGCGCCAGCCTGCACAGCGTCAGCCCCAGACCGAGTTGAATGCCGCGCACGACGGATTTTGGGATGATCGCGGCCAGCCGGTCGAGCAGGCCAAAGGCAGCCAGGGGAAACATGACCAGGCCGATGGCCAGTCCGCCGCCGAAGACGAGGGGGGCGGGAAGCCGCTGGGCAATCACGAGCGCCGCCACCGCCTTCAACGGCTGTATCGGCATGGGGATCCGGTACACGAGGCCGGACACTATCTGCATCGAACCGAAGATCGTCAGCACGGATGCCGCATCCATGCCCGAGGCCAGAATCATACCGATAATCAGGGGAATATCGGTGCCGATATCGCCGAACGCGCCGGCGAATTCGTTCCGGTTGAATTGTAAGGTCTTTTCCAACATGGGATCCGGTTACGTTTGTTTACCCGCCGATCGAAGCCATCGCCATCCGCTGTTCGAAATTCCGGTCCGCGGTTTTTCCCTTCAGGACCTGGCGCGTGGACCGGCCGATGGCTTTCGCGTCGCCGGCCCGCAACATCCCGCGGATCGGAATGCCGCCGTCCCTGGCCAGACATCCGATCAACCGCCCGTCCGCCGTCACGCGCAAACGTGAGCATTCAGCACAGAACGGAGCGCTGCAGGACGAAATGAACCCCACGGCGCCCCGATTTCCTTCCGTGTTGACCACGCCATAGCGTCGGGCGGACGACCCGGTTTCCGAAGCGATGGGGGTGAGCGTGAAATGCGCCCCCAACCGCCGCCGCACGGCATCCGACGACAGGAATCCATCCGGGAGAAGCCGGGCGCCCGGACCGATCGGCATGAGCTCGATAAAACGCAGTTCGCAATCGTGATCGATGGCGAAATCCAGAAGATGATCCGCTTCCGCATCGTTGATTCCCCGGATGAGAACGGCATTCAGTTTCACGGGGCGCAATCCCGCGTCCAACGCCGCGACGATTCCCGCCTGAACGGCTTGCAGGTCTCCGCCCCCGGTCAGGCGGCGGAAGGTCTCCGGCGACAGGGAATCCAGGCTGACGTTTACCCGGCGCAGGCCGGCCTGTTTGAGAACCGGCGCCAGTTCCGCCAGGCGCAGCCCGTTGGTGGTGAGCGCAAGATCCGGGATGCCAAGGTCCGTGAGCCTGCCGATCAACCGTTCGATACCGGGACGCACCAGGGGTTCCCCTCCGGTGATCCGGACCTTGGCCAAACCGAATTCGTCCCGGAGGCAGACGACCAGCGCGACAATGTCTTCGTACGTGAGAATCGCCTCCCGGCCGCAAAGCGGAATGCCTTCAGGCGGCATGCAGTACCGGCACCGCAATTGACAGCGGTCGGTGACCGATATCCGCAGGGACAACCCGCGTGGCGTGGGGACGGCGATCACAGCAACCTCCAGGGGCGAAAATCCACGCAGGTCCCGGCCGGGATATCCGACGTTCCTGCCGGGACAATGATCATCCCATCCGCGCGGCTGCCCGCCACGAGATCGGCGGATCCCGCGTTCGCGACAGGGTCCACGACCGTTCCGGCGCCGGTATGCGCCAGGCGCCCCAGCAGGTAGTGACGCTGTCGCCCCCTGGTGGTCACCCCGGCGAACAACGGGAGTCGCAGAAGGCGGTGGCAGTCCGCTTCCGGGCATCCCGCGAGATAGCGCAAGGTGGGAAGCGCGAATTCATGAAAACCCGTCAGGACACTCAAAGGATTGCCGGGGAGCCCGAAGATGCACCGGCCGTTTTCGACCGTGGCGAAAAGCTGGGGTTTGCCGGGTTTCATTGCCACACCGTGATAATGGACCGTGGCGCCGGCTTCCCGGATGATGTCGGGAACCAGGTCGTACTTCCCGACGGAGACGCCACCGGTGACGAGCACCACGTCATGGTCTTCCAATGCCCGGCGCAGGGACGCGAGGAGTTTCGCGTGGTCATCCGGCACGCAAATCCAGACAGCGGAACCGAACCCCTGTTCGGCAATGGCCGCCGTGAGCATCGGACCGTTGGAATCGCGGATCTCATGGATGCCGACGGTTTCCGAGGGCGCCTTCAGTTCCGCCCCGGTGGTGATGACCGTGATCCGCGGTCGCGCATGCACACGCGGATCGGCGCAACCCGCCGCGGCGCACACCGCCAGGGCGGTGGCGTCGAGCAGGACGCCCGATCGAAGCAAGATGGCCCCCCGGCGCGCATTCTCGCCGCGCCGCAGGATGTTCCGTCCCCGTGAAACCGGGTTCAGGATCGTCACCGCGTCGCCGGCCGTTGCCTCGGTATCCTCGACCATGACGACGGCATCGGCGTCGGGAGGAACATTGGCGCCGGTGAAAATGCGGACACACTCGCCGGGGGCCAACACAGGCTGGGCAGGGGAGCCTGCAGCAACCTCGCCCACGACACGCAGGCTCGCCGGCGCGGACGCCACGTCATCCGCGTGCACGGCATAGCCGTCCATGGCGGACCGATCGGCGGCGGGTATATCCCGATCGGCAAGAACCGGTTGCGCAAGATAGTGAAACAGGCACTGGTCGTACGCGCGCGGCGCGGACGGCAAAGGCGTCACGCTCGCCACGATCTTACGCCAGGCGTAATCGGGGTCAACCATACCATCTCCTTTCCAATGCAAGTGTTCTGACCGCTACACCGTGTATCAGCGGCAGAACCTCCGCGGGGAGGCGCGGGCGTTTCCGCCCGCACCCTGCGGCCCCTGTGCCGTGGGCGACCGTTAGGCGCCAGGGGCTCGGAGACTTCTATTTTACGTTTTTAACTTCGTATTTCCATACTGTCAACGGGCAGTCGTTGCGGCGGATCGTAATTGTCCGTAACGGCTGCAGGTTTGTAAACTAGAAACTGATCTGGGCCAGGGCCCTGACGATGTCATTATCCACGGAGGCGCCTTCTTCTCCCCGTGCCACGTAGTTCAAGGCCAGCTTCGCGTTGTGCTTCCGTGTCGGTGTTCGGGTCCAATACGTCATGCCGGACGACAGCCCGGAAGGAGTCGCCCAGGTTGCAGGCGATGGTGGCGTAGTACGTTTCCAGGTCCTTGCCGTTGACTTCGCCCGTCGCATATTCTGCACGTCGAACCCATTGGTCTTCGATCCAGACCCTACGCGATCGTGCGTTGTCGGAGCGATAGAACATATTTACGGGTTTTTGCATAAAGGATCGATCCTGGCATTCCGTCCAGCCTGCGAAAGAACCGTTTCCACGGTGAACAGGAGTTGTGCATCCTCGACGGGTTTTTCCAGGAAGGCGGCGGGTCTGCACCCGAGATAGGGTTCCATTTCAGCCGATCCGAATGGGAGGCCGGTGGATTGATTGACATGGGTCAGGAAAATCACCGGGATGCCGTGGGTGGCCGGGTCCTTGTTCAATTCGAAGAAAACGGAAAACCCGTTTTTTCCGTCCGGCATCATGACATCCAGGACGATCGCAGAGGGATGCGCCATGCGGGCGGTATTCAAGGCATCCTTCCCGTTGGTCGCAGCCAGGACCGGGTACCGGGCGCCCAGCACGGCGCAGGTGGACGCCAGTTCTTCCGGGTCGTCATCGACAACGAGGATGGTATGTATGCGGTTCGGTTTTTGAATCATTTTTGCCACCCGTGCCAAACGGACGGTTTAAGCATACTTGGCCACCCGGGAAAAATCATTCCATCTGCCGGTGGATGACGATATGGGATATTCCTACGAAGATGGCGATGGTTGTACTTTCCTGGTTGTGTGTCATGCGCCCGCGCCGTTGCCCGAATGAAGATCCGCATCGCGCACGACGCGGTGGTTGATTCCGTCGGGATCGCCTGGTTCGCGAAGGCGGCGCAGGATACCGCTGACCTCCCTGACGAATCCTTCAGGATAGCCCAGTTCGTGAAGAATATCGACCGTGGCCGAAGGCGGCTCGTCTTTTTGCGGGACCGCGAATGGCGCGGGTTCGCGGCGACTCACGTCGAGCAACGCGACGCACGCCAGTACGATGTTGGGGTCCGCTGCCGTTTCCCGGCGGAGAATCCCCTCGGCAAACTCGACCCTGGCCCGTGTCGTCAGCCGGTCGCGTTCATCAGCCAGATGTCGTTCCGCCGCCTTGAGTAAGGCCTCTTTTCGCAACCGGGTCTTCATGTCCTGATATTTTTTGTGTCCCTCGTCCCCGAGGCACTCGCGCGCGTATTTACACCAGTCGATACAGGACTGGGTGGTTGTTCGGCATACGGATTGGCCGCATTCCGTACACTTCCCCTCCGCCTCATCGCTCCACACCTCCGCATCCTTGCCGCAGTGCGGACAACGTACCAGTTCGATTTTCGGCTGCATGAACGCAGCACTGCCGGGACATCGCTTGAGCGCCATTGAACGGTTCTCCCCACTGTGTTGAGACAGGTCTATCCGAGCGGAATTGCTTCACGCCTCCCATCGCCTATCGCCGTCCCGCCAAGGAACAAAGCCCGTCCGTGACCGGTGCAAGGTCGTGTGTTCACCCCTCCGCGCACGGAACGTGCGGGCTTCACTTCCTTTCCTTAGTAACAACCATCCATGGGTATCATAAAACCACCACCGCGTGGTGGTCAATAGCGAACTCGGGCCTATGGTAAGTTAGGGCGTGAAGATGATGGGGTGATGGTACGCCAACAATCTCAAAAACCGCAAGGTGAACCAATGAGGGGCTAGAGGGTGTAGCGGTGGTTTCCTGGCCCTAGGATCTCCAACCTGATAAAAGGCGCTTAACAACCGGGCATTCCATGCAGGGGAGAATGGGCGAGTGTGATTGGCTCGTGGGGGGGCGGCAGGTTTTGGAGCCAATCAGCCAGCAGAATTGTCCACGACCAACGGTGAAGCTTGCGCAGGCGTCGCGCTGAGCAGGCTGACACTTGCGAATTTCCCAGCAAGGGATATCGTCCATGGTCTGTTTTCGATAAAGCGCCAGCAAAACAAGCAGTTGGATCATCACTCTGGCCGGTACCGCGCGCCAACCCTGCTCGTAGCTTTGAACGGCCTTTTCGGAAACTCCCAGCGCCGTGGCCAGCTCGTTTTGAGTCCGCCCCAGGATGCCCCGGATCTGCTTGACGGTCGACGCCCGGTCCATATCCCGTTTCTGTGCCGCCCCCCGCGGTGGAAGTGTCCCGCTGGTATCCCCGACCACGAGCGGAGTACTCGCGTCTCGACAATCTTCATTTGTCATGTCGGGTTTCCTCATCCGGCACCTCTTCCTGTCTCAGGGCGGGCCCCCTGGGAGGGGGCCATAACCGAAGGGGGGGTGGCACCCCCCCCGTTATTTATGTTGGACACCACAGTGTGGTAGTTGTATATTCACTCCGAAGACAGTAGCAGAATCCATGGTAAGTCGTCCAGCATCATCCTGCGGCATAACGGTAGGGAAGGTTTCCGGCCGCGGAAATGGAATGGAAAGGAAAGCCCATGCCTGTTGAGATTGCTCCGACGGATTGCAAAACCGCGCCTGGCGCCCGGAACCGCGTGCTCGATCCCTTGCATATGAAGGACTGGCAGATTGCCAAGGCCGCGGAAGCCCATATGAAGCCGTTCGTGACCCTGGCGGATGAATTGGGGTTGCTTGATGAGGAAATGATTCCCCTGGGCCGGTACGTGGGCAAGGTGAACTTCACCAAGGCGTCGTCGCGCCTGCGTGGAGCGCCCATGGGAAAATACATCGATGTGACTGCGATCACCCCGACACCGTTGGGCGAGGGGAAAACCACCACGACGATGGGCCTGGTGCAGGGATTGGGAAAGATCGGGAAAAAGGTGGTGGGAGCGATCCGTCAACCCAGCGGCGGGCCAACGTTCAACGTCAAGGGCTCGGCTGCGGGAGGAGGATTGGCGCAGTGCCTGCCGCTCACGGATTTCTCGCTCGGTCTGACGGGCGATATCGACGCCATCGCCAACGCCCACAATCTCGCCATGGTGGCCCTGACCGCGCGCATGCAGCATGAAGCGAATTATGACGATGCGCGGTTGGCCGGCACCAACATGCGGCGGCTCGACATCGATCCCGCGCGCGTCCAGATGAAGTGGGTGATGGATTTCTGCGCGCAGGCTTTGCGGAACATCACGATCGGCAAAGGCGGGAAGATGGACGGATTCGAAATGGATTCCGGCTTCCAGATCACGGTTTCCAGCGAAGTCATGGCCATCCTGGCCGTCGCCAAGGATCTTCGCGACTTGCGGCAGCGGATCGCGCGCATCGTGGTGGCCTACGACCGGTCGGGACGCGAGGTCACCACGCAGGATCTGGAAGTGGACGGCGCCATGACCGCCTGGATGGTCAAGGCGCTGAATCCCAGCCTTCTCCAGACGATCGAGGGGCAACCGGTTTTCGTCCATGCCGGGCCGTTCGCCAACATCGCGATCGGGCAGAGTTCCGTCATTGCCGACGAACTGGGCATTCGGCTGGGCGACTACCTGGTGACCGAAAGCGGATTCGGCGCGGACATCGGCTTCGAAAAATTCTGGAACCTGAAATGCCGCGCCTCGGGGCTCACGCCCAATGCCGTGGTGATTGTGGCGACGATCCGCGCGCTCAAAATGCACGGGGGCGGTCCCCGTGTCCGACCCGGCCTGGCGTTGGATGAGGCCTATACCAAGGAAAATTGCGCCTTGGTGGAGGCGGGGTGCCAGAACCTGATTGCGCACATCGAAACGGTGAAGAAAAGCGGAATCACCCCCGTTGTATGCATCAATCATTTCCACACGGACACGGCGGAAGAGATCCGCCTGGTCCGGACCGTGGCGGAACGGAACGGCGCCCTGTGCGCCCTGTCGAAGCATTGGCTCAAGGGGGGGGATGGCGCCGTGGAACTGGCCGAAGCCGTGGTGGCCGCCTGCGGGAAGCCGAGCCGGTTTCGGCATCTGTACGAATTGGATACGCCGCTGCGGGAGCGCATTGCGCGAATCGCGAAGGATGTTTATGGCGCCGCGGGCGTCGTCTATTCCGACACGGCGCTGGAGAAACTGAAACAATACGAGCAGGACTCCACGACGTGGAATCTGGGAACGTGCATGGTCAAGACCCACTTGAGCCTTTCGCACGACCCGGAGTTGAAGGGCCGTCCAACGGGGTGGACGCTGCCGATCAGCGATATCCTGATTTACCGGGGCGCCGGCTTTCTGGTGCCCGTGGCGGGCGCCATCAAGCTCATGCCCGGCACGGCTTCGAATCCGGCGTTTCGCAACATTGACGTGGACGTCGAAACCGGCGAGGTGAAAGGCCTGTATTGACGGGGCGCCCGGGGCGCCGCCGCGGTCGATCGGGAGAACACGGAAGACGCGCATTCGATGAACGAGCGGAAATGCCGATAAAACGAACCGTTCCGGTTCACGCCGGAAGGAGGGCGCCCATGAGTAAGCAAAGTAGACGCGAACAAGGGATAAAAACCGAGGAAGCGCAGGGGCCCAAGACCGGGAGCGAACCGGTCGAGCCGTTGGATTACAACCAAATCCTGTGGATTCAGGAATCGTTCCGGCCCGTCCCGATCGAGGAAATCGCACGTGGAGACAAACAACATGTTTCGGGATGCGCTTAAACACGACGAATTTGTCATCACCTGCGAATTCGTTCCGGGCCGCGGCAAGGAGGGAGCGAGCGTGGATGCCGCGCTCGGCTTTGCCCGCGAGGTGGGAACGTCGGGGCCGCGCATTCACGCCGTCAGCCTGACCGACAACCCGGGCGGGAATCCCGCCATCATGCCCGATGCGCTTGCGCCGGCAATCCAGGCCTGCGGGTTGGAAGCGATCGTGCACTTTTCCTGCCGGGATCTGAATCGTAATGCCGTGGAGTCGCGGGTGATGGCGCTGTCCAGGGCGGGGGTCAACAATCTCCTGGTCGTCACGGGCGACTACACCTCCGGCGGATTCGAAGGAAACGCGGCCGGCGTATTCGACCTCGATGCCGTTCAGGCCATCAAGTACGTGAAGGCCATGAATGCCGGCCTCGAGGTGCCCGGGGCGAAGAAGGGAACCACCATCCGGCTTCCGTCCACCGATTGTTTCGTGGGTGCCGCGGTTTCACCCTTCAAGCGCTCGGAGCAGGAACTGATGCCGCAGTTTTTCAAGTTGGAAAAAAAGATTGCGGCCGGCGCGGACTTCGTGATTACCCAGCTTGGCTACGATATGCGGAAGTTTCTCGAAGTGAAGCGTTATGTGGATAGCCGCGGACTCCGCGTCCCGATCATCGGCAACGTGTACGTGTTGAGCCTGGGCGCGGCCAAGACGATGCATGCGGGACTGGTGCCCGGATGCGTGGTCACGGACGATCTGCTGCGCGTGCTCGAAGCCGAGTCCCGGGATCCGGACAAGGGCAAGGGGAAACGCCTGGAACGCGCCGCCAGGATGGTGGCCATGTTCCGGGGAATGGGGTTCCAGGGGGTGCATATCGGCGGGTTTGCCCTCAAGACGCAGGATTTCCGGTTCATCGTCGAACGCGCCGCGGCGATCGCGCCGCACTGGGAGGAATTTGTTCCGGAAGTATCCTTCAGCCGGGACGGCGAATTCTATGCCTTTCCGCCTCCGCCATCGTATCGTCCGGCGCCGCCGGATGCCGATCCCGTTCCTTCGTTCGGCAGGGGAAGACGCTCGCTGAAGTACACCTTCGCGCGGGGGATGCACCGGGCGGTGTTCGATCGACGCGGGCTCGGTTGCCGGCTGATGACGCGGTACTACCGGGCAATCGGCGAACGCTCGATCATGGCGCGGGCGTCCCATTTCGCCGAGTATCTTCTCAAGTTCCTGACCTTCGACTGCCGGGACTGCGGCGATTGCGCGCTGCCGGACATGGCCTACTGCTGTCCCCAGGGAAAGTGCGCCAAGCAACAGCGCAACGGTCCGTGCGGGGGAAGCCGCGACGGGATGTGCGAAGTGTTTCCCGACGATCGCCGGTGCGTCTGGACGATCGTGTACGACCGTCTGAAGCACGTCGGCCGGTTGGACGAACTGAGGGGCCGCTATACGCCTCCCCGCAAGACGGAACTGCAGTACACCTCCGCGTGGGCGAACTATTATCTCGGGCGGGACCATGGCGCCGGCGCGACGACTCCGGCCCTGGGGACGGAACCGAAAGGACCCACCGCATGAAACTCGCCGTGACGGGAAAAGGCGGTGTCGGCAAGACCACCGTGAGCGCGTTGCTGGCGCGGACACTGGCCGCGCGCGGACGGAAGGTAATCGCCATTGACGCGGACCCCGATTCCAACCTCGCCGCGTGCCTGGGTCATCCGCATCCCGAAACCGTGCGCCCCCTGATCGAATGGCGCGAACTCATCGAGGAACGAACCGGGGTCAGTCCCGGCACGACCGGCGGCATGTTTCGACTCAATCCGTTCGTCGCCGATATCCCGGAGCGTTACGCCGTGGATGTGGGGGGCATCAAGCTCCTGGTCGTCGGGGCGGTCAAGAAGGGCGGGTCGGGTTGCTACTGCCCGGAAAACACCCTGTTACGGGCGCTCATCTCGCATCTGTTCATGGATGCGGAGACGGCCCTGGTACTCGACATGGAGGCCGGCATCGAGCATCTGAGCCGGGGCACGCTCGGCAGCGTCGATCGTCTGCTGATGGTGGTGGAACCCGGCCGGCGCAGCGTGGAAACCGCGTTGCGGATCCAAACCATGGCGTTCGACATCGGGCTGCGGCAAATCGGCGTGGTGGGAAACAAGGTTCGTT
Source organism: Lentisphaerae bacterium RIFOXYC12_FULL_60_16 (assembly GCA_001803315.1). Lineage (GTDB taxonomy): Bacteria > Verrucomicrobiota > Kiritimatiellia > UBA8416 > YA12-FULL-60-10 > YA12-FULL-60-10. The sequence continues at coordinate 48,221 of MHBQ01000059.1, read as the reverse complement.
CCGGACAGGACGCGGACTACCTGAAGGAGGCGCTGCCCGGCCTGGATTTCTTGGGATTGCTCCCGTTTGACGATCGGATCCGCGCGGCGGAAGCCGCTGGCCGGTCGGCGTGGGGCTCCAGCACGGAGATGGAACGGGCGGTCGAAACCCTGGTGGATGTTCTGGAAAATACCCCGAAGGGGAAAAGCGGTTCCGACGGACCGGACGACATACGAGGGAAGCGAGAGTGACCATGACGACAACGAGTGAGTCGATGGAAAAACAGAGCGCCGATCCGGTTGCGCGGGAAGTCCTGAAGAAGGCCCAGGATGCCGGCATGGAGACCGCCTACAGCCGCCATGCCGATCAGGAACCGCGATGCGGTTTCGGCAATCTGGGCCTGTGCTGCCGGATCTGCGACATGGGGCCTTGCCGGATCAATCCGTTTCCGGGCGAAGGTCCGCGGCGCGGCGTTTGCGGCGCCACGGCGGAGACGATCGCCGCGCGGCACCTGATCCGCCAGGTGGCCGCCGGCGTCGCCGCCCACTCGGACCACGGCCACGACGTGGTCAAAACCCTGCGGCTCGCGGCCCAGGGCAAAGCGCAGGGATACTCGATTAAGGACCCCCAGCGCCTCCTGGATCTGGCGAAGGAATGGGGCGTCAAAACGGAGGGCCGGGAAATTGCGGACGTGGCGATCGAGATGGCCGATGCGGCGCTCCGGGAATTCAACAACCAGGAGGGCGAGATCCGTTACCCCGCCCTGCGCGCCCCCGAAGCCACGGTCAAGAACTGGCGCGAGCGGGGCATCCTGCCCGTCGGCGTCGAACACGAGATCGTGGAAACCCTGCACCGCACGCACGAGGGCGTGGATGCCGATTATGTGAACCTCATCATGCACGGCCTGCGGACATCCATGGGCGATGGGTGGGCCGGGGCGATGCTGGCGACCGATTTCGGCGACATTCTCTTCGGCTCGCCCAAGCCGGTACGCAGCCAGGTGAATCTCGGCGTCCTGAAGGCCGACGAAGTCAACATCGTGGTCCATGGTCACGAACCGACGCTGTCCGAGATGGTCGTGGCCGCCAGCCGGGACAAGGAACTGCTGGACCTCGCCGCGTCCAAGGGCGCCAAGGGGATTCTGGTCGGCGGCATCTGCTGCACCGCCAACGAAATCCTCATGCGCCAGGGCGCGCCGGTGGTCGGGAATTTCCTGCACCAGGAGCTGGCGCTGGCCACGGGCGCGGTGGATGTGATGCTCGTGGACGTACAGTGCATCATGCCGGCCCTGGTCGAGCACGCGGAGAAGTTCCACACCAAGGTCATCACCACCAGCAAGAAGGCCCGCATTCCGGGCGCTGAACACATCCCGTTCGACGAGGCGCAGGCCTATGACATCGCCCGTCGGATCGTGCGGACGGCGATCGAGAATTTTCCCAATCGCCGCGTGGTCGACATTCCGGCTGGAAAGACGGATTTGGTGGCCGGTTTCACGGTGCAGAACACGTTCCAGCACCTTGGCGGGCGATACCGCTCGACATTCCGGCCGCTCAATGACGGCATCATTTCGGGACGCCTGCGCGGCGTGGCGGCCGTCATCGGCTGCAACACGGTGAAAAAGACGCAGGACGACAGCCACTTGAAAATGGTCAAGGAACTCCTGGCCAACGACGTGCTCGTCGTCATGACCGGTTGCGCCGCCACCGCCTGCGCCAAGGCCGGGTTGCTTCAGCCCGAAGCGGCTGAAAAATGGGCGGGCGCCGGCCTGCGTGAAATCTGCGAGGCGGTCGGCATCCCGCCGGTGCTGCACCTGGGCTCGTGCGTGGACAACAGCCGCATCCTCGTCGCCTTGTGCGAGATGATCAAGGAGGGCGGCCTGGGGGACAAACTTTCCGACCTGCCCATCGCGGGCGCGGCGCCCGAGGCCATGTGCGAAAAGGCCATCGCGATCGGGTTCTACTGCGTCGCCTCCGGCGCCTACGTGAACTACAGCCCGGCCATGCGGGTGCTCGGCAGCCCGGTGCTGACCCGGTTTCTGACGGAGGATATCGAGGCCATCGTCGGGGGCAAGTTCAACTTCGAGGACGATCCCATCAAGGCGGCCCACCTGATGATGGCGCACATGGACAAAAAGCGGGCCGCCCTGAAGTTGCGGCCATTGATGTACGCCGCGTCGTTTCTGACAGACGGGAAGGATGCCCCGACGGCGGCCCCGGAAACGGCCGCGCGCGCGGAACGGCCCGATCCGGGCCCGGCGCAACCGGCGCGGGGATGCGCGGGGAAACGATCATGAACGGCCAACACCCGACCATCCGCCAGTCGAACGAACGCGAGGGAGCTTAACCATCATGAAAGGCGCCATAGTCGTCAAGGTGGACCGCTGCCAGGGCTGCAAGACGTGTGAACTGGCTTGCGCCGTGGAGCACGCGAAGTCCCAACGACTCGAATCGGCGATTCACGAGACACCGCCCCCGGCGTCGCGCGTCTCGGTCGAGCAAGGCGACGGGTTCGCCGTGCCGCTTCAATGCCGGCAATGTGAGGATGCGCCGTGCGTGGCGGTGTGTCCCACGCAAGCGCTGCACCGGACCGATCCGGAACTCCCCGTGCTGATTGATCATGATCAATGCGTCGGCTGCCATGCCTGCGTGCTGGCCTGCCCGTTCGGGGTCATCCGGATGGACCGGCATGCGCGGGCGATCATCAAGTGCGACCAGTGTTACGAGCGGGTCGAGCGCGGTGAACTGCCGGCTTGCGTGGAGGCGTGTCCCGTCAGGGCCCTGGAGTTCAAGAGCCTGGACCAGGTCGCGCGCGAAAAACGAGGCGCCTATCTGCTGCAAATCGAGCGAGCCACGGACGGAACCTGATCCATGAGTCTTCCCACCACCATCCAGATCGAAGCCGCCCTGGACAAGGCGTTGAGCCGGCACGAGCCCGCGCGCTCCTCGCTGATCGGTGTGCTCCAGGACGTGAACGCGGAACTCGGTTATCTTCCCGGGGATTCGCTGCGGATGGCATCGGAGCGGCTCGATGTGCCGCTCGCGGAGGTTTACCACGTCGCCACGTTTTACACCGCGTTCAGCCTCAAGCCGCGGGGCCGGCATATCGTCAAAGTCTGTGCCGGCACAGCCTGTCACGTGCGTGGTGCGCCCCGGGTTCTCGGCGAACTCGTCCGGTTGCTGGATGTGGAGCCGGGCGGGACCACCGCGGACGGGCGTTTCACGCTCGAAACCGTGAACTGTCTTGGGTGCTGCGCGCTGGGTCCCGTGGTGGTCGTCGATGGCCGCTATCACCAGACATCGCCGGCCGCCGTGAAAATCCTGCTGGATAACGTGGACCGCGAGCCGGTTCCGGTTGACGGGCCGGGCACGAAAGCGGCGGCGGAGGATATGCCCCTCGACGTGACGCGGTTGATGACGACCGAAGTCGGAATCGCGGTTTGTGGCGGTACGGGCTGCCAGGCATACGGCTGCGAGGCCGTGGCCACGGCGGTGCTGAACGAACTGGACCGGTTGAACATTCGTTCGAAGGTTGATTTTGTCCAGTGCGGTTGCCCCGGATTTTGCGAGCGCGGCCCCCTCGTCATGGTGCGCCCGGAGAACATATTCTACCAGAAAGTCACCGTCGATGCTGTTCCGGCCATCGTGCGCGAAACGGTCGTCGGCGGAAGGATCGTCGAGCCATTCCTGTACCGGGACGCAGCCTCTAACCAGGCGATCGTCAAGGAGATGGATATCCCGTTCTATGCGAAGCAGCAACGGGTCCTGCTGGGCGACAACGGTTTCATTTCGCCCACGAACCTGGCCCACTACGTGGAACGATGCGGCGGGTACCAGGCGCTGGCCAAGGCTTTCAGGTTGCCGCCCGACCAGATCATCGGGATGATTGAACAATCGGGCCTGCGCGGTCGCGGGGGCGGCGGGTTCCCCACCGGCCGCAAGTGGGCCACCTGCCGCCGGGCGCATGGTCATCCCAAGTACGTCGTCTGCAATGCCGACGAGGGCGACCCGGGCGCATTCATGGACCGTGCCCTGCTGGAAGGCAATCCGCACCGGGTGATCGAAGGCATGGCGATCGGGGCGTTTGCCATCGGCGCCAGCGAGGGCTATGTGTATGTCCGCGACGAGTATCCCCTGGCGGTCAAACATATCAAGGTGGCCGTGGAGCAGGCCCGGGAGCGTGGATTCCTGGGCCGTGACATCCTCGGCTCGGGTTTCGATTTCGACATCCGGGTGGTGCGGGGCGGCGGGGCGTTCGTGTGCGGCGAGTCCACCGCGCTGATGGCGTCCCTGGAGGGAAAACCCGGCGAGCCGCGCGCGAAATACATCCACACCGTCGAAAACGGCCTGTGGAACCGGCCCACCACGCTGAACAACGTCGAAACGTGGGCCAACGTCCCCTTGATCGTCGCCCGCGGGGCCGACTGGTATGCGTCCATCGGTTCCGCCACCTCGAAGGGGACGAAGATTTTCTCGCTGGTCGGCAAGGTGGTGAACACGGGTCTGGTGGAAGTGCCGATGGGCATGCCGTTGCGCGAACTGATCTTCGCGATCGGCGGCGGCATACCGGACGGCAGGGCATTCAAGGCCGTGCAGACGGGCGGGCCGTCCGGCGGCTGTCTGCCGGAGTCCCTGCTCGATCTGCCCATCGGCTTCGACGAACTCGCGCAGGCGGGCTCAATGATGGGGTCGGGGGGGCTGATCGTGATGGACGAGACCTCCTGCATGGTGGACGTGGCCCGTTATTTCCTGGCGTTCCTGCAGGAGGAATCCTGCGGGAAGTGTGTGCCCTGCCGCGAGGGCATCCGCCGCATGCTCGACATCCTCAACGATATCTGCGCGGGGCGCGCCGGGCCGGGCGCCATCGATCGGTTGCGGGAACTGGCCCAAACCACGGTGGACGGCTCGCTGTGCGCCCTCGGCGGCTCGGCTCCCAACCCGGTCTTAAGCACCCTCCGGCATTTTTCCGAGGAGTATCGCGCGCACGTGGAGGAACACCGGTGCCCGGCCAAGGTTTGCAAGGCGCTGATCACCTTCCGGATACTGCCCGAGGCATGCACCGGTTGCGCCGCCTGCGCCCGGAAATGCCCCGTGCACGTGATTTCCGGCGAGCGGAAGAAACGGCACGTGATCGACCCGTCGGGTTGCATCAAGTGCGGCGCGTGCCTGGACGCATGCAAGTTCAACGCCGTGGAAGTGACGTAGGAAACGCACCGATGAACGAAGCCAAACAAAAATCGCTGACGATCAACGGCCGCGCCGCGGAGGCCGCGCCGGAGGAAACCCTGCTGGGCGTCGCCCGGCGTTGCGGCGTCGCGATTCCGACCCTTTGCGACCATAAGGCCATTCTGCCTTACGGCGCGTGCCGCCTGTGCGTGGTGGAGGTCGCGTGGGGCAAGCGATCGAAGCTGGTCGTGTCGTGCGTCTACCAGCCCTCGGAGGGCGACGTGGTCGAAACCGACAGCCCGCGCGTGCGGCAGACGCGCCGGATCATCCTGGAGTTGCTGCTGGCCCGCTGTCCGGGCGTCGCGCAGCTCGCGGCGTTGGCGAAGGAATACGGCGCCTGGCATCCCCGCCAGGCGTTGCCGGAGGGTGAGGCGCGGAACGAACGCTGCATCCTGTGCGGCTTGTGCGTGCGCGTCTGCAAGGAGGCGATCGGCCAATCGGCCATCGGGTACGCCAACCGCGGCGGCCGGCGCGCGATTGCCAGTCCGCTGGGCGTCGCTTCGGAACGGTGCATCGGCTGCCGGGCCTGCGTGCACGTGTGTCCGACCGGGGCGCTCCATGCCGAGGACGCGGGCGGCGTGCGGCTCATGCGTGAATTGCGCACCCCGCTTGCCTTGACGCGCTGCCGGGCGTGCGGCGCGCCGTTCGCGGCCGCGAAACAACTGGCCGGGCTCAGGGGCCGAACGGCGGTCCCGGTGGAAACGTTGGAAACTTGCCCCGACTGCCGGCGGGCGTTGACCGGTCGGCGCGCGAAGACGGGTGTGTTGACGAACGCAGCATGCGAAACGAGAGGAACCGGGTCATGTCAAAAATCATAGCCGCCGCCGCCATTCGAGGCGGGCACGAAATATATGGTCAGGCCGCGACATTCTACGAGAAGGCCCTGCAAGAGAAGGGCGAAGCGGCAGCCGTCGGATTTCCGGATACGGCCTACTATCTGCCGATGGCGCACGCCTTGATGGGGATCAAGATCGAGACGCTCGGCCAGATGAAACCCGTTCTCGACCATGCCCGGGATTTGCTGGGGCCCGCCCCCAGCGACGCCTTGTGGTTCCCCTATCTCGGCACGGCTCTCGACGCCGGCATCGCCACCCTGCTTTCCGAGGAGGTGATCATGGTCTTGCGGTACCTCTACGAACAGGAACCGCAGGCGGACTGCAACGGGTTCTTTTCGGATACGATCCTGCGCACGCTGGGCATCCAGTTGGTGGATGGGCGCATGCCGGGATTTGCCGCGATCCTCGGGGCCGCGCCGGACAGCAAGACGGCCGTACGAATCGTCCGTGAATTCCAGAAGCGCAGCATCATGGTGTTCGTCGGATCCTCGACCGGCGGCGTGAGCATCATTGACCAGTTGCTCCAGGAAAAGGTGCAGATGGGCTGGGATTCCTACATCGTGCCCTACGGGCGTGACACCCTCAGCGGCATCTACCCGTTGAACTGGGCCATCCGCGGCGCGCTCACCTTCGGCGGCATCAAGCCCGGCAACCCGCGCGCTTGCCTGGAATACTGCAAGAACCGGGTGTTCGCGTTCGGGCTGGCGCTGGGAACCGTCGACGATCAGAAGTACGCGACCGGCGCCGGCGCGATCGACATGGGCTTCCCCGTCATCGCGGACACGGACATTCCACAGATTCTGCCCACCGGGATCTGCACCTACGAACACGTGGTGCATGAACTGAACCACGAGAACCTCGTGCCCCGCTGTATCGAGGTCCGCGGCGTCAAGGTTTCCGTGGCTAAAATCGACATCCCGGTTTCCTTCTCGGCCGCGTTCGAGGGCGAACGGGTGCGGCGCGAAGACACGCGCGTGGAATTCGGCGGCAAGTACTCCACCGCCTTCGAGTTCGTCCGCATGCGGGAAATGGACGAAGTGGAGGACGGCAAGATCGACCTGATCGGCCCGGACGTCGATACCGTGCCGGAGGGCGGGGCCTTGCCGCTGGCCGTGTGGGTGGAGATCGCCGGACGGGCCATGCACACCGATTTCGAGCCGCTCATCGAACGCAAGATCCACGACTTCATGAATTACGCGATGGGCGTGTTCCACATGGGCCAGCGTGACATCGTCTGGCTGCGCATCAGCAAGGACGCCTATGCCGCCGGGTTCCGGCTGAGGCATCTCGGCACGATCGTGCATGCCCAGATTCACAACCTGTACAGCAAGATCGTGGACAAGGTGCAGGTGACGATCATCACCGATCCGCAACGGGTCGAGGCCGCGCTGGCGGATGCCCGCAAAACGTATGCGCAGCGCGACGAACGCCTGCTCGGCATGACCGACGAAAGCGTGGACACATTCTATTCGTGCTCGCTTTGCCAGTCCTTCGCGCCGAACCACATCTGCATCATCAGTCCCGAGCGCCTGGGCCTCTGCGGCGCCGTAAGCTGGCTGGATGGCAAGGTGGGCTACGAAATCGATCCTACGGGCGGCAATCAGCCCATTAAGAAGACCCAGACGCTCGATCCCGTCAAAGGCCAATGGCGGGAGGTCAACGACTTCGTCTACCAGAGTTCCAACCGCTCCATCGAGAAGGTCAGCCTGTACTCGCTCATGGAAGACCCGATGACGTCCTGCGGTTGTTTCGAGTGCATTCTGGCGCTGGTGCCCGAGTGCAACGGGTTCATGATCGTCAACCGCGAGTTTCCGGGCATGACGCCCTGCGGCATGAAATTCTCGACGCTGGCCGGGTCGGTCGGCGGCGGGAATCAAACCCCGGGTTTCCTGGGGGTCGGCCGGTTGTACGCGCTCAGCCGCAAGTTCATTTCCGCCGACGGCGGACTGAAGCGCCTGGTGTGGATGCCGAAGCAACTGAAGACCTTTTACGGCGACCGGTTCGCCGTCCGCGCGCGGGAAGAGGGGGTTCCCGATCTGCTGGACCGGATTGCCGACGAATCGGACGCCACGACCGCCGAGGAACTGCTGGAGTTTCTGGGCAGGAAGCAGCATCCCGCCCTTGACATGGAGGCGCTGATATGACCGATCGCGCGGACGTTTACGGGGCGCCCGGCTGCGTCGCATCCACGGAAGCCGTCATCTAACAACGGAGGCATCACATGGCACTCAAAGCACTCGATATATTCAAATTGTTACCCAAGACCAACTGCAAGAAATGCGGCTGCCCGACCTGTCTGGCCTTTGCCATGAAGCTGGCCCAGAAGCAAGCCACGCTGGATCAATGTCCGGACGTGAGCGAAGCCTCGCGGGCCGCGCTGGACGGGGCCGCCGCTCCCCCGATTCGTCTCGTCGCCATCGGAGCGGGACCCGACAAACTGGAAATCGGGAACGAAACCGTCCTGTTCCGACATGATGAGGCGTTCTATCACGCGCCGGGAATCGGCGTGCTGCTTCCGGACACGCTCGACGAACGGGCGCTCGCGGAGGCGTGCGCCGCCATCGCCGGGCTCCGCTTCACCCGCGTGGGCATGGAGCTGAAAGCCAACGTGGTGGCCATCGAGAACCGCAGCGGCGCCGCGGAGCCGTTCGAGCGGACCGCGGCGGTCGTGAAGCAACTCGGGCTGCCGATGGTTCTGATGACCGCGGAAGCGGCGCATGCCGAACGGGCGGTGGCGGTGTGCGCGGAGGCGCGGCCGTTGATCCACGCGGCCACGGACGCCAACGGGGAGGCCATGGCGCGGGTGGCCCGCGATCGGAAGTGTCCGCTGGCCGTGGCGGCGCCCGATCTGGAACGCGCGGCGGCCCTGGCCGCCATGGCGCGGGGTGCGGGCGTCGAGGACATCGTACTCGACCTTACGGCGGCGCATACGCTCGACACGCTCGAGGCGCTTACCGCGAGCCGCCGGCTGGCCCTCAAGAAAAAGATGCGGGATCTCGGTTATCCCGCCATGGTGGTTGTCCGCGCGGAGGATCCGCTCGTCAACGTCGCCGACTGTTGCGCGTTCGTGGCCAAATACGCGGGACTCGTGATCACGTCGCTGCGCGAACCGGCGTGTCTGCTGCCCGTTCTGACGGTGTCCCAGAACCTGTATACGGACCCGCGCAAGCCGATCCAGGTCGAAGCCAAGCTCTGTCCGGTGGGCGCGGTCACGCCGGAGTCGCCCCTGCTGATCACCACCAATTTCTCGCTCACCTTCTATACGGTCGAGGGGGAAGTGGAGGCCAGCCGCGTGCCGGCCTACATCGGGGTAATCGACACCGAAGGCACCTCCGTGCTGACGGCGTTCGCCTCCGACAAGCTCACCGCGGAAAAGGTGGCGGCATTCCTCAAGTCCGAGGACGTGACACGCCAGATCAAGCACCGCAAGGTCATCATCCCGGGCTACCTTTCGGCCATGAGCGGTGCGCTGCAGGAGGAGTCGGGGTGGGAGGTCATGGTCGGCCCACGCGAAGCCAGCGGGATCTCACGTTATCTGAAGACGGTCTGGTCCGGAGCATGAAGACATACACGGTCACTTTTCTGCCTGACAACAAAACCGTCTCTGCCGCCCGGGGGAAGACCCTGCTCGAGGCGGCGGAAGCGGCGGGCGTCACCATCACCAGCGTTTGTGCCGGGGACGGTGTCTGCGGGAAGTGCCGGGTACTGGTCAAGTCGGGCAAGGTCACCGCCCAGGCCAACATTTTCCTGGACCGGCGGGAAATCCAGCGGGGGATGGCCCTGGCCTGCCAGACGTCCGTGGAAGGCGACGTCGTCGTCGAGGTGCCGATCGAGACCCGCATCGGCGGTGTTCCCCAGTTGGCGTCGGAGGATGCGGTCCGGTTCAGCCGTCCCAGCGAGTTGGTGGGGGAGAAGGCGTGTTTTCCGCATAATCCGCTGTGTCGGAAGGTGTTTCTCGACCTGCCCCCGCCGACAATCACGGACTGTCTTTCCGACAAGGAACGCGTGTTCCGTGAGATCCGACGCGTTCAGCCCGCCCCGGTGATGCAGATGGGGCTTGCCGTCCTGCGGCGCCTGCCCGGCGTACTCCGGGATGGCGAATGGAAGCTGACCGCCATGCTTGGATGGCGCGGCGAGACGCTGGAAGTGGTCGACATGGAGGCGGGAGACGTGTCGGACCGCAACTTCGGAGTGGCCGTGGATATCGGCACCACCACGGTCGTGGCGCACCTGGTGAACCTGAACACGTCGGAAACCCTCTCCGCCAAGGCCAAATACAACTCGCAGATTCCCCTGGGCGAGGACGTCATCGCCCGGATCATGTGCGCATCCAACCCCCTGCGCCGTGAAAAACTCAAGGAACTCATCGTCGACGACATCAATGACCTGGTTGCCGCCCTGGTACAGGAGGCGGGCATCCGGTTAAGCGACGTGACCTTCATCCTGTGCGCGGGCAATACGACCATGATCCACCTGCTGCTGGCCCTGGATCCGTCCAATATCCGCCGCGAGCCTTACGTGCCGGCCGTCCGGTCGTGTCCCACGGTGCGCGCGAGCGAGGTGGGGATATCGATCCACCCGCGGGGGTTGTTGTCGACGCTGCCCTGCGTCGCCAGCTACGTCGGCGGGGACGTGGTGGCGGACGTGCTGGTGAGCGGCATGACGCGTTCCCCGGACCTCTCGTTACTGATCGATCTGGGGACGAATGGCGAACTGGTACTGGGCAACAACGAGTGGCTTGTCTGTTGCTCGGCCTCCGCGGGACCCGCTTTCGAGGGCGGAGGCATCCGTTGCGGCATGCACGCCACGCGCGGGGCGATCGAGCGGATCAACCTGGCCGAAGGGGGACGGGTGGTTGACCGGACCGTGGTGGATGGCGGCAAACCGCTGGGATTGTGCGGTTCCGGCCTGATTGACGTGGTGGGCGAGCTGTTACGGATCGGCTGCATCGATCGCCGGGGTCGCTACATGCCCGACCGGTGCGGGGATCGCCTGCGCATTGGCGAGGCCGACGAACCGGAGTTCGTGCTGTTTCCCAGCGAAGAAACCGCGCTGGGCCGGGACATCGTCCTGACCGAATCGGACATCCAGAATCTGATCCGCAGCAAGGGATCGGTATTCATGGGCGCCGAATGTCTGCTCGACTATGTGGACGGGACGTTCGAGGACGTTCGGCACGTGTATATCGCCGGCGGATTCGGTTCCTACCTGCGCATTCCGAGGGCGATCGACATCGGGTTGCTGCCGGACCTGCCCCTCGAGCGTTTCCGGTTCGTCGGCAACGGATCCGTCCAGGGTGCGAAAATGGCGCTTCTGTCCCGGGAAGCCCTGAAGTACGCCGAAGATCATGTGGCCGACATGATGACCTACCTGGAACTGAGCACGCACCACAAGTACATCGACGGCTACAGTTCCTGCCTGTTTTTGCCGCACACCGACATCGAGAAGTTCCCCTCCGTGATGAAAGGAAAGGCCTGAAGGGCGGGGGCGCCAAACCGGGATATACGATTATGGCATTCAAGATCGCCATCGCGGGCAAGGGAGGCACGGGCAAAACGACCCTGTCCGCCCTGCTTTGCCGCTGCCTCCTGAACCGGTCCATCAAGCCGGTGCTGGCGGTCGATGCGGACCCGAACAGTTGTCTTCCCGACCGGCTCGGCGTGACGGTGGCGCCCACGCAGACGATCGGGCACATGCGGGAGCAGTTGCGCGCCGATCCGGAGACGGCGGCCCAGGGGTTTTCCAAAGCCGAATGGATCGAACGGCTCATCAACGAGGAGGTGGCGGAGGCCGTCGGCTTCGACCTGGTCGTGATGGGCCGGCAGGAGGGGCCGAACTGTTACTGCTATCTGAACAACCTCCTGCGGAACTGTTTGGAACGGATTGCCGAGCAATACCGCGCGGTGATCATCGACAACGAGGCCGGCTTGGAACATCTGAGCCGGCGGACGGACGGGCGGGTCGAGGTGATGCTGGTGACGTGCCAGCCGAACCTCATCGGCGCGCGCACCGCCCTGCGTATCCGCGACATCATGGTCAGCCTGGAATTGGAGGTGCAAAGCGCATTCCTGGTGTTGAACCGGTGTGACGGATCCCTGTCGCCGGCCCTGCGGGATGAATTCGCCAAGACGGGCATGGAAATCGTCGGGACCATCCCGGACGATCCGCTCGTGGTCGATTTTGAGGCGCAACAGCGATCGCTGCTGGAATTGCCTCCGGAGTCGGAGGCCCTGCGGGCGGTGGATGTAATGGTGGGCAACTTGCTCGAGAGGAGGAGACGATGACGATGCTTGCGGACGCCAAGGAGAAATGGGCCGGTGCAGTCAATACCCTGACCCTGGGGGCGACGGCCGGGGAGGGAGGAACGAGAACCTCGACCGTGACGGTCGGGGGGGGCACGGGGGTGCCTTTCATGCGCTTCGACGGCGCCACCCCGCACCCGCCCGTCGTGGCGATCGAGATCTGGGACCGGGAGCCGGATGATTGGCCCGCCGCACTGACCGCGGCCTGGGGCAAAGCCGTCAAGTCCCCCGCCGATTGGGCCCGCAAGGCGGTGGAGGAGGCCGGCGCCGATCTCATCTGCCTGAAACTGGCGGGAACCCATCCGGACACCGGCGACCGGTCGCCGGCGGAAGCCGCCGCGGTCGTGCGGTCGGTGTTGAAGGCCGTGGGAGTACCCCTGGTCATCTGGGGCTGTGACAGCGAAGCGAAGGACAATGAGGTGTTGCCTTCCTGCAGCCAGGCGGCGGCGGGCGAACGGTGTCTGCTGGGCGCCGCGACCGAGGACAACTACAAGACGCTCGTGGCGGCCTGTCAGGCGGACGGTCACGCGCTGATCGGGCTGAGCCCGATCGACATCAACATCGCCAAACAGGTGAACATCCTGATTTCGGAGATGGGATTCCCGTTGGACCGGATCGTGATGTACCAGACGACCGGCGCGCTGGGGTACGGGCTGGAATATACCTACTCCATCCAGGAACGCGGCCGGCTGGCGGCGCTGGGCGGGGACAAGATGATGGCGATGCCGGTCATCTGCATGGTGGGGCAGGAAGCCTGGCGGGCCAAGGAATCGAAAGCCACGACCGAGGAACAACCGACGTGGGGCGATCCCGCGCTCCGCGGCATGCTGTGGGAATTGTCCACGGCCGTGACGCTGTTGCAGGCGGGCAGCGATATCATGGTGATGCGGCATCCCCAAGCGGCGTTGGGCCTGAAGGACATGATCAAGCGGCTCGTGGTCTGAGCCGGATAATTTCACGCACGAAAGGAGATCGACGATGTTGGTTATCGGAGAACGCATCAACGGAATGTTCGAAGCAATCGGCGAAGCCATTAAGAACAAGGATCCAAAACCCGTCCGGGAGATGGCCGAGAAACAACTGGCCGGCGGCGCCGACGCGCTCGACATCAACGTCGGGACCCGTGTGCCGAAGGCGGAGCGGGCCGCCGCCATGCGGTGGCTCATCGAGGTCACCCGCGAGGTGACCGACAAGCCGCTCTCGATCGACAACCCCAGCCTCGAGACCGTGCGGGTGGGGCTGCAGGCGGCGACCATCAAGGGCCGCGCAATCATCAACTCCACCACGGGGCAGGCGGAAAAACTGGCCGCCTTCATGGGGCTCGCGCACGAATTCGGCGCGGGCATCGTCGGTCTTTCGATCGATGAGAACGGCGTGGCGGCCACGATCGAGGGCAAGTTGGAGATCGGTATGCGCACGCTGGCCGCCGCCACGGACGCCGGGGTGTCGATCGAGGACGTTTACCTCGACCCGATCATCCTGCCGGTCAACTGCGACCAGAAGGCGCCCGGCATCGTGATCGAGACCATCCGCCAGTTCCGGCTGCTGAGCGACCCGGCGCCGCACGTCGTGATCGGGCTGAGCAACCTCAGCCAGGGCGCCACCGAGCGGTCGCTCATCAACCGCGTATTCCTGACCATGGCGATCGGCGCCGGACTCGATGCCAGCATTCACGATCCCCTGGACACCGAGCTGACGAACACCATGGTTACGGCGGAAATCCTTCTGAACAAGGCGATCTACAGCGATTCCTACCTGACGGCTTATTTGCAGGGAAAGGCATAGCCGGAATGCAACCGCTGGACCGTTTGGAAAAGGATGACGGCGCGAGCCCTTCGGCCACCGACACGGAGTGGCGCGAAATCACGGGCATACTCCGCCTGGCGGGCGTTCTGGGGTTTTCGGTGGCGGCTGCGGTCACCGGAGGATTCCTGGCGGGGGCGTGGGCAAGCCGGCGTCTGGAACAGGGCTTGTGGCCGATTCTGGCCGTCGTCGCGGCGAGTGTCGTCCTCTCGTCCCGGTGGGCCTGCCGGTCGTTGACGGAGGTCGTGATGAAGCCGCGCCGGTGGGAAACCGGCGCGTGCGAGGAGCGAACATGATGCAAAGCATATACCGGTATCAGCGGTCGATCCTGCTCGCGGTCCTCGTCCTTGGCGGGGCGGGGGGGATTGGTCTGGCCGTCTTGCTGCCCCAGGACTTGAGCTATTGCGGAGGATGGCTGCTGGGGAGCGCGGCTGGACTGGTCATCTTGCGGCTGCGCGTGGTCTCGATCCTGGGAATGGCGCAGGACGAACCGCGCCGGTGGGGACGCGCCACGATCCGTTCCTCGGCGCTGCAGTTCGGCGTGGCGCTGGCTGCGCTGCTTACCGCCGCGTTGACGGAGAAAATCGATCTCTACGCCTGCTTCTGCGGGGTCATGCTGGAACGTCTGGTCCTGATCGGCGACAGCCTGCTGCGGCCGGCCGCCCTGTCGGGCCCGGCGGAAAACGAAACGATTGCGGATGGAAGTCGGTCATGATCCGCCGCCCGCTCAACGTCAAGGGAGTGCTTCTTGCGGCGGCATGCCTGGCGCTGGCGCCGGGCGCGCACGCGTCCGAAGACATCGCGCGGGAACTACCCGTGCAGATCGACGGATTCGGCCTGCTGCTGGAGTTCAACCACGCCACCGTCATGATGACGTTCGTGGTGGCCGTCCTCATCTGCGCGCTGGCGTGGCTCTGCACGCGACGTCTGCGCGAGGTGCCGGGCAAGGCCCAGGTCCTGTTCGAACAGGTGTTCGAAGTCTTCGACAACCTCGTCACACGGAGCATCGGGGCCGCCAGCGGGCGGCGCTACCTGCCGTGGATCGGCAGCCTCTTTCTTTTCGTGTGGGTCTCCAACATGATCGGCCTGCTACCGGTTCCGGAGATGCATATCGGCGGCGAGCGCTTCAACGACTATAACGGCAACGGCCGGTACGATCCGGGCGAGTTCGTGGAAGCGAGCGACGGCCAGGGGCTTTTCGCGCGTCACAACGGGGTCTACGACGCGGGGTTCCGATTGCCGGCCTTTCACGAGCCGACCGGCGACTACAATGTTCCCCTCGCCCTTGCCCTGCTGTTCGTCGTCCTGATCGGCCATGGCGCCACGATCCGAAAGCACGGCCTGCGGGGTTACTTGAAGGGTTATTTCGAACCGGGCGGCGCCATGGGCATCATCATGTTTCCCTTGAACGTGGTCGGTAAGATCGCCGAGGTCGTGTCGATCTCGTTTCGTCTGTTCGGCAACATATTCGGAGGCGTGGTGATTCTGGTCGTCGTCAGCGGCCTGCTCCACCATCTCGTGCTGCCGGTGGGGCTGATGGGCTTTTTCGGCGTATTCGCCGGGACGATTCAGGCCTTCGTCTTTACGATGTTGGCGTTGACCTACATTTCGCTGGGCGTGGCGGATGCCGAAATGCCGGACGATGACACCCGCGACAAACCCGCAACGGCCGGCGTGAAACCTCCATCGGATCGACAGGAGTAAACATGGATATTGCCATCATGGCCGCGTTGCTGGGAGCGGCAATCTGCATGGGGCTCGGATCTCTGAGCAATGGGGCCGGGATCGGGTACGTGGTGACGGGCGCGCTGCGGAGCTGGGCACGCCAGCCTTCCTTCAGCCCGGCGCTATTCCGGCTCATGCTGGTCGGTCAGGCGGGCGCCTCGACCCCCAGTATTTTTGCCCTGGTCGTGGCGCTGATCCTGGTCATCAAGATGGCCAGTCCGGAAGGCGCGGCGGCCGATTCCTGGGCGCAGGCCGCCGCCTTCCTTTCCTCCGGGCTCTGCCTGGGGTTCGGGTCACTCGGTTCCGGCATTGGCTGCGGGCTGGTCGGGTGTGACGCGGTGGAAGCGGTTGGCCGCAACCCGCGGCAATCAGGCAAGATCATGCTCTACATGCTGGTGGGGCAGGCCTGGAGCCAGACGCCCAACATCCTGGCCCTGGTGATCGGGCTGATGATGGTGTTCGGTTCGTTCGGCGGCGTCACGGGAATCGAAACGGTCAGCATGGTGGGGCGCCTGCTGGCGGTCGGCATCTGCATGGGGATCGGCGCCATTGGCCCCGCCGTGGGCATCGGGCTCGTGGGGGCCAAGTTCTGCCGCGCGCTGGCGGACACCCCGGGACATGGCGACGGCTTGCTCCGCAACACCTTTTTTGTGGGGGCGGCGGTCGCCGAGTCGACCACGGTGTATGCCTTCGTCATCGCCCTGCTGTTGCTTTTCGGGTCATGAAGGAAACGATAAACCAAGAACGGGCTTCAAGGGCCCACGTAAAGGAGAGCGGACATGGAGACGGATCCGGTGGTAATCAAGGAACTGGGCGTTCAACTCGTGAAGGCGGCGGCGCTGATCGGCGCGGGTATTTGCATGGGGTTCGGGGCCATCGGTCCCGGCGTGGGTGAGGGGTTCGCGGCCGGCAAGGCCTGTGAAGGCATCGCGCGCCGGCCGGAGGAGTATGCCAACCTTTTCCGGACCATGCTCGTCGGGCAGGCGGTGTCCGAGTCCACCGGGATTTACTCCCTCGTCATCGCGCTGATCCTGATTTTCATGAAGGGCTGAACCGGAAACCCCGCACGGGCGGGATGGTGTGCGGGGCGTACCCCGGCGAAAGGAGCATTGTGGTGCGACGTCGGATTTGCATCGTTGGTATTCTGGCCGTTTTCGCGGTGTACTGCGTGCTGGCGTTCAAGCGGCAGGCGGTCTTCGCCGTTCCCGGTCACCGGTTCGAGACGCTGGCCATTTTGGGCGGGGCCACCGTGACACAGTGGGAGAGCCCGACGTACGCGTCCAAGCGGCACCAGCGGCTGAACGCGCTGGAGAATCGGCGCTTGCATCCGGCGGAGCCCGTGGAACTGGGCGGCGGCGAACGGATGGATGTCACGCGCGTGCTCAATGCTCGGGACTATGAACGGCTGGCGCTCGCCGGCGTGCGGCGGATCAAGGTCCGTGATCCGGCCCCGCTGCGCGCGTTCGCCGGGCGTGACCTGCGCCTGCGCAACCACGTGGCGCCGGCCGCCGACGCCCCGCTCGTCGGCGCGGCGGGGGACAAGGTCACGGAGGACCTCCTGGACCGCTGCCTGGCGGCCGGGATCACGCACATCCCGGTGATCGGTTCCGGCAGTGTGGTCGGGTTCAATGCCACCGTTTTCATGGTCATCCTCATCTTCGTCGGCATGACGCTCACGCTGACGGAGCTGTTCTGGGAACCCGTGACAGCCTTGTTGGACGCCCGGCGGAGGGAGTTGGCGGAGGGGGAGCAGGTGGCGGTCGAAAACGCCCGGCATGGCGAACGGATCGAAGCCGAACAGTTGGGGAAGCGGCGGCAAACCCGTGACGCGTACCAGCGGAAGGTGGCCGCCGCCAAGCGCGACGCGATGACCGAGGCGAACCGGATCCTGCGGCATTCCCAGACCCATTTGCGGCGCGCGCGCGAGGATGCCGGCGCGGGCCTTCACCTCGCCGTTCGCGAAGCCGGCGAGAACCTGGAGCCCCAGGTGCCCCTGCTGGCCGAACGGCTCGTGGAAATCATGACAGGCGCCAACGGCGAGTCCGGCGGGCGCGATACCGGACGGGACGATAACCGATGAACCAGCCCGAGACACAGGTGGAGTTGCAAGGCGCGGCGATCCCGGCGGGAGCGGCGAAACGGCACGGCAAGCGCCTGGCGAAAATCTGGATGGCGGCGTATGCCTGCCTCATCGTCGCCTACGTCGCGCACGGCTTGACCGGCGCCGAATTCATGCGCCTGGACGCGTTGACGGAGGGCCGCCGGTTATGGCGGGAACTGTACGTGGAGTTAAACGGCAAGCCGCTGGAAATCGATGCCGGGGAGGCCGTGAGCCCCGCGACGCTGCGGGGACTGCAGTCCGGCGCCACCCTGGCGGGCGGTTTCACGCGGGAGGGCGACGCCTGGCGGCGGGCGGAGAAAGGCCCCGCGGCGCCATCCCTGTTCATCGCGCTCTACAAGACCGACGCGTTCCACGGGCTGCCGTGGCGGTCGATCCTCGGCCTGTTCAACTTCGCCGGCCTGGCCCTGTTGCTGTATACCTTGCTCGGCGATCCGTTGCCCGCCTTTCTCCGGGCGTGTTCGAACGCGGTTCGCGAACGCCTGGCGGCGGCGCGCGCCGCCCAAATCGAGGCGGCGGCGCTGCAGGGCAGGGAACGCGAACTTATGGCGCAACTCGAGGCGGAAAGCGTCCAGGCCATGGAGCAGGCCGCGCGGGATGCCGGGGCCGAGCGGGAATATCTCGTCGAGGCGGCGAAGTGCGAAGCCGAAAAGATGACCGTCGCGATGCGGCGCCATCTGGAGGCGGATGAGAAGGCGGCCGCCGCCCAATTGCGGGCAGCCGTCGTCCGGCGCGTGCTGGAGCAGGCCCGCGTCCGTTTTGCGGCGGGCATGGAGGGCGAAGCGCAGGACCGTATGATCCGCGCCTTCGTCCGTCAACTGGAGGGCATGGATCGCCATGATTAAGGAAATCGTCGCCGCGCGGTATGCGCGGGCATTTTGCACGGTGGCGTCCGGCCGCGGCAACCTGGAGGCGGCCAGCGCGGAACTGCTGCTCGCGGCGGAGTATCTCGTTCCCGGACGCCGCGGGCTCTGCATTCCGGAACTCATGGAGATTCTGCGGGCCCCGCACCTGACGGCGGACGAGAAGCGGGGCTTCCTGCAACTGCTGGCCGGACGGCTCGCGCTCGGCGCATTGACCGTCCGCTTCCTGGAATATCTCACGCAGCGCCGGCGTATCGGCCTGGTTTACCGGATCGCGGTACACCTCCGCGAGCGGACCGCCCGGCAATTCAACATGCTCGTTGCCGAAGCGGAATCCGCCCACGCGATGTCGGACGAGCAGTGCCACCGCATCCGGGATGCCCTGTGCCGTGCCCTGGCAACGCCCATTCAATTGGTTGCGCATGTGAATCCACGATTGCTGTGCGGCGTGCGGATCCAGGTCGACGGCCGTCTGTATGACGGTTCCGCCCTGGGCATGCTCGAGCGGCTGGGGACGCGCTTGATGACGTAATAAGGAGCGATAGCATGAAGATACGCCCGGAAGAAATCAGTGATGTCATCCGCCAGGAAATCGAAAGTATTGGCGGCAAGATCGAGATGGCCGAGGTCGGCCACGTTTTGATGGTCGGAGACGGGATTGCCCGTGTATACGGCCTGGCCAAGGTCATGGCCGGGGAACTGGTCGAGTTCCCGAACGGGGTGCTCGGCACGGCGCTCAACGTGGAGGAACAGAATGTCGGCGTGGTCCTCCTCGGTCCAGGCCCGGGGATTCATGAGGGGGACATCGTGCGGCGCACCGGCCGGATTGCCGCGGTGCCCGTCGGACCGGCCTTGCTGGGCCGCGTCGTGGACGCCCTCGGGCAGCCGCAGGACGGGAAGGGACCGATCGATTCCGGCGGCCAGTTCCGGCAGATCGAACGGGTGGCCTCCGGCATCGTGGGGCGCGAACCCGTGTTCGAGCCGCTGCAAACGGGCATCAAGGCCATCGACGCCATGACACCCATCGGCCGCGGCCAGCGCGAGCTGATCATCGGGGACCGGCAGACCGGCAAAACCGCCATCGCGATCGACACGATCCTCAACCAGAACAAGGGGTGGGACGGGAACCCCGACACGATCGACGTCATCTGCATCTATGTGGCGATCGGCCAGAAACGGTCCACCGTGGCGCGGATCATCGAGACCCTCGACCGGAACAACGCCCTGGGTTACACGATCGTGGTCTCGGCCACGGCGTCGGACCTCGCGACGCAGCAGTTCATGGCCCCGTATGCGGGTTGCGCCATGGGGGAGTATTTCATGGAGCAGGGCCGGCACGTGCTCTGCGTATACGACGACCTGTCCAAGCACGCGTGGGCCTACCGCCAGATGTCCCTGTTGTTGCGCCGGCCGCCGGGCCGCGAAGCCTACCCGGGCGACGTCTTCTACCTGCACAGCCGTCTGCTCGAGCGCGCCGTCAAGTTGCGCAAGGACCGGGTGATCGTGGCGGACACGGTGGCCGACAAGGACGTGACCGTCGAGCAGGCCCGGGACGGGAAGGTATACGCCGGGATGCCGGGCCAGTGGGAGTTGGACGCCCTGGCCGTTCCGTCCGGGTGCCGCGTCGCCATGGTCCCGGGCACGGGAGGGTCCCTGACCGCGCTGCCCATCATCGAGACGCAGGCGGGCGATGTATCGGCCTACATTCCGACGAATGTCATTTCCATCACGGACGGGCAAATCTACCTGGAGGCGGATCTCTTCAACCAGGGTGTCCGGCCGGCGATGAACGTCGGCATCTCGGTCTCGCGGGTGGGGGGCAACGCGCAGATCAAGGCCATGAAACGCGTGGCGGGCATGTTGCGGCTGGAATTGGCCCAGTACAACGAGCTCAAGGCGTTCGCCCAGTTCGGTTCGGACCTCGATGCCGCCACGCAGCGCACGCTGGCGCGCGGCGCGCGCATGGTGGAAGCGCTGAAGCAGGACCAGTACCAGCCCCTGCCGATTGAGGAGCAGGTTGCCGCCATTACGATGGGCAGCGCCGGGGTGTATGACGATATGAAACCATCCAGCGTACGGCGTTTCGAACGGGAATGCCTGCAGCATCTGCGGGAGACCCAGGCCGATCTGCTGCGGGATATCGTGACGACCGACAAGCCGGTCGATGCGGTGCGTCAGAAGCTGCTGGAAACCATCATGGCGTTTAAGTCCTTCTTCGTGGAGTGACGGCGCACGGGCGCGCGAGCCGCGCCGGGAGAATACGCAATGCCGCTGGGGAGAGAAATCAAACGCAGGATCCGGTCGGTTTCGAACACGAAACAGATCACCCGTGCCATGAAGCTGGTGGCCGCCGCGAAACTGCAGCGCGCCCAGGCGCGCATGCTCGCGCTGCGCCCGTACGCGCGCCACCTGGGGTCGATCGTCGGCGAGGTGTCGGACGCGCTCTTCGGCGACGAGCATCCGTTCTTCCGGAAGCGGCCCGAACGGCGGATCGCAACGATCGTCATCGCCGGCGACCGTGGCGTGTGCGGGGGCTTCAACGCCACGGTGGTTCGCCGCGCCCGGGAACACATCGCGGAACATCCGGCCGCCGCGCACGAGATCTGGTCCGTGGGCAAGCGCGCCACGCTGGCGCTCCGGAGAGCGCCCGGAATCGCCATCGTCCGCCGCTTCCACGACGTGTTCGACGACCTGTCCTACACGCTCGCGCATGCGATCGGCGACCCGTTGACCGCCTGCTACCTGGACGGCGGGATCGACGGCGCCTACCTGGTCTACAACGAATTCGTCACGGTCATGACCCCGCGTCCATGCGTCGTCAAGCTGATGCCCCTGGATCTGTCGGCGGTTTCGGGCAGGGCCCGGACGGAAGACGCGGCCGGGGACGGCGGCCAGGCGCCGGTCCAACGGGGCGAGCGTTACGAGATCGAGCCCGGCCCGGAGGCGGCCATGCGCCGGCTGGTGAGCCGGCTCACGGCCACGCGCCTGTATCGCGCACTGCTCGAAAGCTATGCGGCGGAACTGGGGGCCCGGATGACGGCGATGGAAAGCGCCACGAAGAACGCCGAAGAAATGATCGACCGGTTGACGGTCGATTTCAACCGGGCGCGGCAGGCCAATATCACGGCCGAGCTCCTCGATATCGTCGCGGGCGCCGAGGGGTTGTGTTGACGGCGCCCGGCGGGGAAGTCCGGAACCCGGGAGAAGGGGAACCGGGGACAATGGAATTCGAAAAGGAGATGCATTCATGGCACAGGAAACGGTAATGGCGGGTGTGGGACGCGTGAAACAGATCATCGGGCCGGTCGTCGACGTCGCGTTTGACGGAGACGCCCTGCCGGACATCTACACCTGCCTGCGGATTGACGAGGCCGAACGGGACATCCACGTTGTCGTGGAAGTGGCGCAGCATCTCGGTGAAAACACCGTGCGGGGCATTGCCATGAGCGGCACGGACGGACTGCGGCGCGGCATGCCGGTGACGAACACTGGGGCGCCGATCTCGGTGCCGGTCGGCGAGGCCACGCTGGGCAGGATTCTCAACGTCGTGGGCGAACCGATCGACGAGCGCGGGCCCGTGGAGGCCGAGGCCTATCACTCGATTCACAAGGACGCCCCGGCATTTTCGGAGCAGGAAACGGTGTGCGAAATCCTCGAGACGGGCATCAAGGTCATCGACTTGCTGCAACCGCTGCCCAAGGGCGGCAAGGTCGGCCTGTTCGGCGGCGCCGGCGTGGGCAAGACGGTGGTGATGAAGGAGCTCATCGCCTCGATTGCCCGCGAACATGCGGGCTGTTCCGTGGTTGCCGGCGTGGGGGAGCGGACGCGCGAGGGAAACGACCTGTGGCTCGAGATGCAGGAAGCCGGCGTGCTGGACAAGACGGCCTTGATCTACGGGCAGATGAACGAGCCCCCGGGCGCCCGTCTGCGGGTGGCCCTGTCCGCCATGACGGTGGCCGAGTATTTCCGCGACGTCAAGGGCAGGGATGTCCTGCTCTTCATTGATAACATCTTCCGGTTCGTGCAGGCCGGGTCCGAAGTGTCCGCCCTGCTCGGGCGGATCCCGAGCGCCGTCGGCTACCAGCCGACCCTGGCAACGGAGATGGGCGCCCTGCAGGAGCGCATTGCCTCCACCAAGAAGGGTTCCATCACCTCGATCCAGGCCATCTACGTGCCGGCGGACGACTACACGGACCCCGCTCCGGCCACCTGCTTTGCGCACCTGGATGCGGTGACCGCGTTGTCGCGGAACATCGCCAGTCTGGGGATCTATCCGGCCGTGGATCCCCTGGAGTCCACCAGCCGGATCCTGGATCCAGCCGTGGTCGGCGACCGCCATTACCGCGTGGCGACGCAGGTCAAGGAGACGCTGCAGCGCTACAAGGACCTGCAGGATATCATCGCCATCCTGGGTATCGACGAGCTGTCGGACGAGGACAAACTCGCCGTGGCGCGTGCCCGCAAGATCCAGCGTTTCCTCTCGCAACCCTTCATCGTGGCCGAGGCGTTCACGGGCGTGCCGGGCAAGTATGTCTCCACCGCCGATACGGTATCTTCGTTCGAGGAAATCGTCGAAGGCCGGTGCGACGATCTGCCGGAGGCCGCGTTCCTTTACGTCGGTAAGATCGAGGAAGTCAGGGAAAAGGCCGAACGCTTAAAAGGGTAACGATCCGCGGAACCGTGAAAGAAGGAGAAACCCGTGGCAGTCACCGATGAATCCGAGTCATTCGCCCTGGACATATTGAGTCCCGATGCGACGATCTTCTCCGGGCGCTGCGCCAGCTTGCTGGTACGGACTTCCGGCGGAGAGGTCGAGATCCTGCCGCGGCACGAGCCGTTGCTTTCCATCCTCGCTCCGGGCCCCCTGGTGGTCCGTCAAGCCACCGGGAAGGACAAAACCGCTTGCGCTATCACCGGCGGATTTCTTCACGTGACCGGGTCGAAGGTAACCGTGCTGGCCGATGGCCTGCAGCCCCGGGTGTGAGGCGGCGACCGGGCGGATCCTCACCCGGCGGGTGACGGCCGCATCACCCCGAGGCACAACATGGCGATCGACCAGAGGATGTCCGGGGGGACCTGGCGCTCGCAGGTGGCGTCGAAGAGCAAGTCGGCGCGGGCCGTAAACTCGTCGTTTTCAAGCCAGAGGATGATCGTGACGGGCAGGCGCGGGAACGGAAGAAGCTCCACGGCCGCGTCGCCGTGGGGTCGGGGCTTCCCGCCGAACCGGATGCCACGCATGAGGAACTCCTTTGCATCCCGGGCATAACCGGCCGCCACGGCATGGAGCGGCAACCGGTGGGAACCGGCCGTGTAGAATTCCCCGCCGGCCATGAGATCGGCGGGTCCGACCAGCCGGCCTGCCAGGGGAAAATCCTGTGCCGCGATCAGATAGTGCAGGATGGAAAGGCGCGAGAAATACGCCATGCGCTTCAGGATTAATTCGCTGTCCGGACGTGTCCCGCTGACCGTCCGGGCCGCGGGCGCGACAGTGACGGGCATGTCAAAAACGCTGACGGCGTAGGTTCCTGCCGATGGATCGAAGGTCGAAAGCGATCGGACGCAGACGTCGCCAGGGTCGAGTCCGGCCAGCAAGTTCCAGGCGTGATCTTCAGCCTGCATGTCCATGGTCCGGCGAAGCGGTTCCCGGTTCATGATCGTGGCGATGCGCGTGGCCTTGAATTTCCCCGGGTGCGCCGACCGCCTGCCCGACTTGTTTCAGGATCGTGTCGGTGGCGACCATGGCGGCGGCGGCCTTGTCAAGGAGCGTCGCCAGGTTCTCCGCTCCCTCCGTCCGGGCCAAGGCGGCCCATTTTCCGAACTCCGCCTCATGATTGCGGTTGTGCGTGATCCAGTGCGGCAGAAGAATCCGTAATTTGTCGATGATCGTCGTGGGTTCCATGTCAGGGGGTTCCTGCTTTGGTCAAGGTAACCGTGCTGCTTAGAAAATCGATGCCGGCAAGGGTCACGCCCGGGACGAGTTTCGGTTGCTCGAACAAAGCGTTGACCAGGATGCCCGCGTCGGTCACCTTGAGGCAGGCCGCGTTTTCCAGAACAACCTCCTCATGGTCGTTTTCCTTCAGCACGATGCGCATTTGGCACATGTCGGTTCCTCCGTTCGCGATTTCGACCGCTGTGCGGAGCGGCCCCTCGGCGCGAGCCCGCAGGTTCGACGCCATGATCCGCCATCCGTGCGTATACACGGAAACCCGCTCGTCCCGCAAGAACCCGAGCAGGGTGATGCCGAGCCGCTCGGCCGCGTCGACTGCGGCGGTGGTGGGAGCGCCCACCGCTGCGACGACGGGAATGCGGGCCCTGGCTGCTTTTGCGATCAGTTCCAGGCTGGTTCGCCCGGATAGAAACGCCCCGCGGTCGTTGAGGGAGATTCCCCGCAAGAGCGCCTGTCCGATCAGCTTGTCCAGCGCATTGTGCCGGCCCACGTCTTCCATGACCTGGGGGACCTTGCCGTCCGCGTCGAACAGGGCCGCGGCATGCGCGCCGCCGGTCGCGTCGAACAAGGGTTGCATCGCCCGGACCGTCGCGGGCATCCGGTACACGGTCGCCAGGGAGACTTGAAAGGGACTCTCGACGCGGCCCAGGGCCTCCACCATCGTTTCGATGTCGTCCCTGCCGCACAGTCCGCACGACGAGGTGATCGTCAGCGTCCGGCGGGGCTTTTCCCTGGCATCGGAGGTTTTCACGGTGATGACGTCAGGGGATTCCGGACACTCGCGCAGCAGCAGGATATCGTCCGGCCGCTCGATGATCCCCTCGGTGAAGAGGAATCCGACGACCAGTTCGCGGTCCGCCCCCGGCGTGCGCATGAGCGTATAGGTGGCGTTGTCCGCCTCGATGCGGAGGGGCGATTCCGGGACCACGGCGTCGCGCCGGTACAGACTCTCGCACCGGCCGCCATTACATTGGTATTGGACAACATCCGTCTCCGCGAAAGCAACCGTGGCGGCTGGGCAAGGGGCGTTCACTTCACCATGCCTCTGGGAACGCGGTGTTGACATAGAGGTATTCCACCTTAACCTTGTGGCGGCGTTCGACCTCCGCAAGGCGCAGGAGCAATTCCCGCTCCGGCCCGGCGGGATAGAGGTCCGCCCAGTGCTCGTAGAACTCCACGGCGAGCTGTTCCTTCCTGGCGGCCAGGAGGAAGGCTTCGGCGGGCGACAGATCCGGTGTGAAATCCGGCGCCCCGAAGTACTCCAGGAGCGAGCCGCCCGATGTGCGTTCTTCGGGGAGGGGGCGCGCGCCGTTTCGGAATTCCTCGATCAGACGCTTGTGCTCGACCTCATCGCGCATCAAGCCTTCGAGCGCCTCGCGTGTGAGCGCATCGGTCACGCGGGAGGCTGCCTGCCGGTAGAAGGCGGCGGCGGATTCCTCGTTGGCGATCGCGCGGTCGAGCACGGCATCCATTCCGGTGGGGGTGTTGGCGTTCACCGCGGGGGTTCTCCGGTTGGGGCATCCGGATGTCCGTCGGGTTCGATGGTCGCGGCGCAGCATTTGTACTCGGCCGTGCGCGTGATGTTGTCGAAGGCGTCGTGGGTCAGGCGGTTGGTCGAGGACTCGGCGAAGTGGAACGGCATCCACAGGGCACCGGGGCGCACTTTGCCGCTGACGCGCGCGCGGACGGAAATCGAACCGCGCCGCGTGGTGACGCGCACGGCGCCGCCGTCGACGATGCCCAGGCGTTCCGCGTCGGCATCGTGCATTTCCACGAAATTCGCGTTTTGCTTCTGCGCGATGGGCGCGGTTTTGCGCGTCATGTTTCCGATATTGTAGTGATAGAGCGTCCGTCCCGTGGAGAGCACGAAGGGATAGTCGGCGTCGGGCTGCTCGGCGGGCGGCCGGAACGCGATCGCGTGCATCAGTCCCTTGCCGCGCGTGAATCGCCCCTGGTGCAGGAACGCGGTGCCGGGATGATCCGGCGTCGGGCAAGGCCATTGCAGTCCCATCTTATCAATTCGTGTGTACGAGATGCCCGCCAGGCTGGGCGTGAGCGACGCCAGTTCGTCCCAGATCTCCGACGGGTGACCGTAGGACATGGGATACCCCATCGCGGTGGACATGTCGCACAGGATTCGCCAGTCCTGACGCGCCTCGCCGGGCGGTTCGACGGCCTTGCGCACCCGCTGCACGCGGCGCTCGGTGTTCGTGAACGTGCCGTCCTTCTCGGCGAAGCAGGTCGCGGGAAGAACGACGTCGGCGAGCATGGCCGTCTCGCTCATGAAGATTTCCTGGACGACCAGGAAATCGAGCTTTTTCAGGTTCTCGACGACCCGGGCCTGGTTCGGCTCGCTGAGGACGGGATCCTCTCCGAAGACGTAGAAAGCCTTGAGGACTCCTTCGCCGGCCTTCTCGAGAAAGTCGGTTACGCGGCCGCCGGGATGGGTCGGCAATTCGACGCCCCAGGCCTTGGCGAACGCGGCCCGGACCGCCGCGTCGGCGACTTTCTGGTAACCGGGCAGGACGGAATGGATCGCGCCCACGTCGCAGGCGCCCTGGACGTTGTTCTGCCCCCGGATGGGGTTGATGCCCGATGACTCCTTGCCGATCTGACCGCACAGCATGGCGAGGTTGGCAAGGTTCTGGACATTCTCGGTTCCGCACGTGTGCTCCGTGATGCCCAGGGTGTAGAAAATCGCCGATGGCGTTCCGGCGGCATACCACTCGGCCGCGCGGCGGATCAGGCCGGCCTCGACGCCGCAGACCTCGGCCGCCAACTCGGGGGTGTAGGACCTGACGTTCTCGCGCAGCGCCTCGAACTGCTCGCAACGGTCCGCGACGAACGGGCGGTCGTGAAGGCCCCGGGCCAGGATGTGATGCATCATCGCGTTGATGAGCATGTTGTCCGTGCCGTGCCGGTGCTTGATGTGGAGGTGCGCATGCTTCGCCATCCAGGTATCCCGCGGATCGCAAACGATCAACCGGGCCCCGTTGCGCATGGCCTTCTTCATCTCCAGGCCGACGATGGGATGCGCTTCGGTTGGATTGGCGCCGATGACGAAAAGGGTCTGCACGTGCTTGATCTCGCTGATCGAGTTGGTCATCGCGCCGGAACCGAGGGAGAGTGCCAGTCCGGCGACGGTCGGCGCGTGGCAGGTGGTGGCGCACTGGTCGATATTGTTGGTTCTTCCCGCGGCGCGCGCCAGCTTCTGCATGAGGTAGTTTTCCTCGTTCGTGCAGCGCGAGGAACTCAGGAACGCCAGGCCTTCCGGACCGTACCGGTCGCGGGCGGCGACCAGTGCCCGTCCCGCCTTTTCGATGGCCTCCTCCCAGGATGCCTCGCGGAAGGCGCCGTGCTCGCGAATCAACGGCTTCCGGAGCCGCTCCGGCGAATGGATGAAGTCGAAGGCGAAATGTCCCTTCACGCAGAGATTTCCATCGTTGATGCCCATGCCCGGCTGCGTGGTGACCCGCACGACACGGTTGAGGCGCGGATTGACGTTGAGCTCGAACGTGCAACCGACCCCGCAATACGTGCAGGTGGTCTGCACTTTGGTCAGGTCCTTGAGCCGTCCCATTCCCCGGGCGGTCTTTTCGCGCATGGCGCCCGTGGGGCAGAGGCGTATGCAACCGCCGCACAGTTCGCAGTCGGACTGGTGCAACGCCCGGCCGTGGGCCGTGTTCACCTTCATGGTGATGCCCCGCCCGTCGAAGGTCAGGGCGCACGCGCCCTGCACCTCGTCGCAAAAGCGCACGCAGCGGCCGCAGCGAATGCACTTTTCAACGTCATACTCGATCCCGCGGTTTTCCGAGGTGTAGTTGAGAATCGCCGGTTCGGTGTGCTGAAACGTCCCGTAGGCCCATTCGGTGGCCCCGTAGCGATAGGCGAGATCCTGCAGCGCGCAGTCGCCGTCCGCATCGCAGGTGGCGCAGGACATCCGGTGTTCGCTCAGCAGCAGTTCCAGAATCGCCCGGCGGCGGGAAGCCAGTTCGGGGGATTCGGTCACGACCGTTGCCCCTTCCGTCACGGCGGTGCAACAAGCCAGGACCGGTTCGCGTTCCGTGCCGCCCACGTGAACCTGGCAAAGGCGGCAGGCCCCGCTCGGTATCAGCCGCGGGTCGTGACAGAGACGGGGGATGTCCATGCCGTTGGCCAACGCGGCCTCGAGAATCGTCTGGCCGGACCGTGCTTCGATCGTGCGGCCGTCAAGGGTCAAGCGGACCATGCCTTGTTCTCCTCCCCGCCATGGTTATTGACAGGTTTTCTCTAAATCGCACCGCAAGCAACGCCGGGCTTCGCAGCGCGCCGCTCCATCGCCAAGCGTGGCCACGACTTCGTCGAACGAGGCCGTCCTTCCCGCCAACGCCGCCAGGGGCGGCCTGGGGCGCGTTGCCGGCTCCTCGCTTTGGGCGGCGTACCGGCTTCGTGAAAGTTTCAGGTTGTCGGGGAGTTTGCCGGTTCCTCCGAACAGTTTGTCGATGGACCCGGCCGCGCGCTGGCCGTCACCGATGGCCTGGACGACGGACGAGGGGCCCCGCACGCAGTCTCCGCCGGCGAACACCCGATCGCGGGACGTGGCCAGTGCGGCAGGATCTGTCTCGTAAGTTCCGTGCGGGGTCAGCCGCAGTCCCCACGCGTCCCGTGCCGCGACCTTTTGGCCGACGGCGCTGATAACGGTATCGCACGGGATTTGGAACGCCGAATCCGTCCGGGCAACCGGTTGTCGGCGGCCGGAGGCATCGGCGGCGCCCGGTTCCATGCGCACGCAGCGGAGCGCCGTCACGCGCCCGTGGTCGTCCACGACCCCCGTGGGCTGCGCCAGAAACACGAGCGCGATGCCCTCGTGTTCGGCGGCTTCGATTTCTTCCGGATAGGCGGGCATCTCGGCGCGGGTCCGCCGGTAGACGACGGTCACCTCGGCGCCCAGACGGAGCGCGCTGCGCGCGGCGTCGATCGCCACGTTGCCGCCGCCGATGACGGCCGTGCGGCCGAGGGGTCCGGACACCTTGCCGAACGTGACGTCCCGCAAAAACCGGACGCCGTCAAGAACGCCTGGCGCGGCGGTGTCGATGCCCTTCAACGGGGCGCTCTCATGCGCGCCGACGCCGAGAAAGACGGCCTCATATCCGGCGTCGAAGAGGGCATCGAGATTTTCCACGGGCGCATTCAGTTTCAACTCGACCCCCGTGGACAGGATGAAGTCGATGTCCAGTTTCAGGCGCTCGACCGGCAGGCGGTACGCGGGAATGCCCACCCGCAACATGCCGCCGGGTTCGGGCAGCGATTCGAAGATGGTGACGCGATGGCCGAAGAAGCGCAGGAAGTACGCGCAACTCAAACCGGCGGGTCCCGCGCCGATCACGGCCACCCGCCGTTGCGTCTCACGCTCGGACCATGGTTCGGGGGGACGCCACGGCGCCGCCACGGTGTCCGTGACGAACCGTTTAATGTCGCGGATGCCCAGCGGTTCGTCCATGTCGCCCCGGCGGCAACGGTGTTCGCAGGGGTGATCGCAGACCCGTCCGCACACGGAGGCGAGGGGATTGCGCATTTGGACGACGGCGAGGGCCTCGGCGTAGCGATCCTCGGCCGCCAAGGTCAGGTAGTCGGGCACGTCGACGCCGGCCGGGCACGCGTGACTGCAGGGCGATTCCATCAGGCCCGAACAAACCGAGGCCCGGCACTGCTTCAGCGCGATATGCTCCATGTATTCTTCGCGGAAGTGCCGCAGCGTGCTCAGCACCGGGTTCGCTGCGGTCTGCCCGAGCCCGCACAGCGAGTTCTTTTTCACCTGGTACGCCAGGGCTTCGAGCTTGTCCACGTCCTGGGGTTGTCCCTCGCCGGCGCATATGCGCTGGAGAATTTCCAGCATCCGGGTTGTTCCGATCCTGCACGGAGCGCATTTGCCGCAGGATTCCTTGGCGCAGAAGTCCATGAAGTAGCGGGCGATATCCACCATGCAGGTGTTCTCGTCGAGGATGATCAGTCCACCGGAGCCCATGATCGCCCCGACTTCCTTGACCGATTCGTAGTCGATGGGCAGATCGAGGTAACGGGCCGGCACGCAGCCGCCGGACGGCCCTCCCATCTGGGCGGCCTTGAAGGCGCGGCCTTTGCGCACACCACCCCCGATGCCGTAGACGAGTTCGCGGAGCGTCACGCCCATGGGCGCCTCGACCAGACCGGTATGGGCCACCTTGCCCGCCAAGGCGAAGATCTTGGTGCCCTTGCTGGTCGGGGTGCCCATCCCGGCGTACCGTTCGGCGCCCATCCTGAGAATCGCCGGGACGTTGGCGAGGGTCTCCACGTTGTTGATGTTCGTGGGCTTGCCCCACAGGCCGCTTTGGGCGGGGAAGGGGGGGCGCGGCCGCGGTTGTCCCCGCTTGCCTTCGATGGAAGCCAGCAGCGCGGTCTCCTCGCCGCAGACAAAGGCGCCGGCGCCGGCCTTGATCGCGACGTCGAAGTCCATGCCCAGGCCCAGGATATTCCCGCCCAACAGCCCCCATTCACGGGCCTGCGTAATCGCGATATGGAGGTGCTCGATGGCGATGGGGTATTCCGCGCGAACGTAGACGTAACCGTGCCGTGCGCCGATCGCGTACGCGGCGATCAGCATGCCCTCCAGAACGGCGTGCGGGTCGCCCTCGATGACGGCGCGGTCCATGAAGGCGCCGGGATCGCCTTCATCGGCATTGCATACCAGGTATTTGACATCGCCCGCGGCGGCGCGGGCAAACCCCCATTTGCGGCCCGTGGGAAAGCCCGCTCCGCCACGGCCACGCAGGCCGGATGCCGTGATCGCGCGGATGACCGCCTCCGGATCCATGGTGGTCAGCGCCTGTTCCAGCATCGCATAGGCGCCCGCCGCGAGGGCCGACTCGATGCGGGTGGGATCGATCCGCCCGCAGCGGTCGAGGACGATCTGATTCTGCGCGGCAAAGAATGGAATGGCGGACCGTTTGGGAAGCGGGCCGTCGGCGCCCCGGAAGCAGAGACGCTCCACCACGTTGCCGCCGAGCAGCGTCGTGCGTACGATCTCCGGTACGTCCTCGGGCCGGGCGCCCAGGTAGAGGATTCCTTCCGGATCGATGCCGATCACCGGGGCGCCGGCACAAACTCCCTGGCAACCGGTCTTGATCAGCGCCACGTCGCGCGTCAGGCCGGCGGCGGCCAATTCCGCTTCAAACGCGGCATGGACCTCCAGCGCGCCCAATGCGCGGCAACCCGTGCAGCATATGCGGACGGCGCGGCGCGGATGGCTGGCTATCGCCTCGCGGCGGCGGATTTGCAAGGCTTCGATCGGTGTGTTCATGGCGGACATGGCGCGGATCCTTTTTGCGCCGCCGGTTGAGCGGCGGCATTTGGGGCGCCGTCGCGCGCCTGTATCCGCTTCAGCGTTGCAACGGCTTTATCCGACGTGAGATTCCCGTAATACTGGTCGTCGACCAGCATGACGGGCGCGAGGAAACACGTACCCAGGCAGGCTACGGACTCGATGGAAAATTGCATGTCGGGCGTGGTGTCGCCGTCCTCGATGCCGAGATGGC
Organism: Lentisphaerae bacterium RIFOXYC12_FULL_60_16; assembly: GCA_001803315.1. Taxonomy (GTDB): domain Bacteria; phylum Verrucomicrobiota; class Kiritimatiellia; order UBA8416; family YA12-FULL-60-10; genus YA12-FULL-60-10. The sequence continues at coordinate 15,875 of MHBQ01000059.1, read as the reverse complement.
GGCTGATGGCCGATAAAATGCCGGCCGCGCCGCGGACGTGGCAGGCGGTTCCCCGGCATACACGAACGGCGTGCCGCCCGTGCGGCTGCAAATGAAACTGCGAATAAAACGTGGCTACACCGTAGAGCCGGGCGACGGGGACGCCGCTCAAGCGCGCCATTTCATCCATCGCCGCACGGGGAAGATACCCGTACCGCGTCTGCATGTCCTGCAACGCGTCGATAACGTCTCCCTCGCTGAAGGGCGCCCGGTCGGCGACCATGGCGGCCACCGGCGAAAGGTCCAGCGGCTTATCCGTACATTCGGAAATAGACATACCGGTTCTCTGGTAAGCGGTTCGTCGAAAAAAGTAAACGTTTATAACATACCACACTGTGGTGGGCAAGTGGAAAGCGCGGCAACGGGGGTGGCGCCTCGATTTTGAAAGAGGCATAAGCAGAAAGCTTTCATCGGTGGAAGGAGACGGGGCACCCGTCTGCTGAACGAGTTGTCTTTACATTCGCCGTCGAATTGCTATTATGGGACAAATCTACGAAGATAAAGATGCCTATATCTGCTCGGTACGGTTCGGAGGATCATGCGCAGCAACGGGAAAACGCGTAAGGCGGGTGTTGGGTTGGATGTTCAGCATCCGTTGATTCGTCACATCGCCCGGATGACGGCTGAGGCAACCGGGGTTGAGTTGCTGATCGTCTACCCGGAGTTGTCGGGGTGGGGGCAGGCCTATGGCGACGGGCAGCTCCAGCCACAGCCGGACTTCTGCAAGTTGATCAAGTCGACGCAGGATGGGGCAAAATATTGCCGGATGTGCCATGTCTTGATGGCCGTGGCCGCTTGCAATGGAAGTCCGACTGAACAGCGTTGCCATGCGGGCGCCTCGGTATTGGCCTGTCCGGCCAACGATGAGACGGACGAAGCCGTTGCGGTTATCAGTTCGTGTACGTTTGCCCCCGAGGAAGCGTGGAGCGACACCCGCAAACGGGGGGAAAAGCTGGGGATTAACCTGGCGTTGTTGCGCAAGGCTTTTTTGAGCCTGCCCCTGTTGAGTCCTCACCAGCGTGGCCTGCTGGAGCACGGGATGCGGGTCATGAGCCACGCCATTCGCGTGATCCGGCATAATCAGGAGCTGATGGCCCGGAACGTTAAGGATTTGCCGGGGCCTTCCGGGAAGATTGCGCTTGAGGGGTATTTCCAGGAAACGGCCTGGGTCAAGCCTGACGCGGCCCCTGCCTCCGGGGTTGGCGAAATGCCCTTGCTGGTGAATGTCGTTTGTGAACTGGTCCGTCAGCGTTCCGATCTTCCGCTTACGGTCAAGGAACTTGCGGAAGCCGCGCGGCTGACGCCGAATCATTTCACCACGCTTTTCCGGGAACATGCGGGTGTCACGTTCACCGAGTATCTGATGCAACACCGGATCGACCGGGCCTTCAAGCTTCTGCGCAATCCGACCTTGAGCATCAGCGAGGTGGCCCGACTGGTCGGATACGACGACCCCGGATATTTCGCGCGCCGGTTTCATCAACGGACCAAACTGACCCCGCGTGAGTGGAGGAATCGCCATGGCGGCCTTGGGAATTCCGAATAACCCGGATTGACCCGGCAGCCGCCGGTTGTCCTGTCCGTGCAATCGTAGCATTGTCCGATTTTAATATCATTATCCGTACGGCATTCTGGTGGGGTTGCAGTAGGGAGAAGCGTTATCCATGCGTGGTCATACGGAATGTAACGGCATGTTGGACGAGGTGACACGGATTGTCCGGGATGCCGTTGGACGAACGTCATTGGGCGGCCATATCGGTTGCCAGGCTTTGGAGACATCGGCATGAGGTTCCACGGAGGATATCTGCCGCGGGTTGCGGGGCGTCCGTCATCGATGATTCGCCACGCGCCGGTACCTGACCAGCTGGTCATTCGTCTGCGGCAGGGCGGCATGACCTATCATGGCGCCGTTGGCAACGGGGAGACCGTGGCTTTCGGGTCGCCTTTGGCATGGGCGGAAGGAGCCGGTGGACGAATTGCCCTGCCGGCGCCGGTTACCGGCGTGGTTTCCATCGACGCCGATGCTTCGGCGCTAACGCTGAAGGTGACGAATGCCGAAACCACACCGGTCTGGCCGCGACAACCCCCGGAACGGATCCCGGCGGAGGCAATCCGGGAATCCCTGGCTTGCGGGGGCCTATGGCCGCTTATCTGGAGCTCGAGAACGGGCGGCATGCCGATGCTCGACGGATCCGAGGAGCCCCGGCGAATCCTGGTCAATTTCCTGGCCACCGAGCCGTTCCGGACGCGGGGGAAAGTGGTTTTACAGGCACATTGGGAACAGGTGCTCACGGGATTGCGGTACCTCTCGCGCCTGCTCGCTGAATATGGCCTGGTACATTTGGTGCTGACGGAACCGGATGATCCGGTGGCACATGCCCTGCAGAAGGAGACGACGGGTCAGGTCTGGATGCATCTTGAGACGGCGCCGCTTCGTTATCCGGTTGAGCATCCGCGTGTTTTGTGCGGCGCGTTGCGCCGGGGTGACCGGACGGTAAAGCCGGATGAAACGATCTGGATCCTGGATGCCCAGGCGGTGCAGGCGGTTGGGGCGTGTCTGGGAGAGGGGCTCCCGCTGCATGAACGTATCGTGGCGGTCGGCGGTCCCGGGGCCGCGAATCCCGGTCATCTTCGGGTGCGGATCGGCACCCCGCTGGATCGGGTCCTGGATGCCGCGGATCTTGATGAAACCCGCCAGCAGGTCTTGCGGGGTGGGCTCATGCGCGGGACGCCGGTCCAGGCTGCCGATGCCGTGAAGTATGACGACGATGCCTTTTTTGTGCTGCCCCGGCCGGCGAAGCGGGAATTTCTCGGGTTTGTAAATCCCGGTTTCGACCGCGTGTCGATCCTGCCGTGTTTTGCGTCGCGGCTGACGGGAGCGGCCGACCGCACGATCACCGCCTCGCTTCGCGGCGAACGGCGACCCTGCATTGCCTGCGGCCTGTGCGAGGAGGTGTGTCCCCGGGGGTTGTTGCCGCAGGTGCTGCACCGTTACCTTTACCGCGATGCGATCGATGAAGCCGAACGGACCGGGTTGCCGTTATGTATCGGGTGCGGTCTATGCAGCTATGTGTGCCCGTCGAAGATTGAATTGCGCCACGAGTTTGCGCAGGCACAGGATCGATTACGCCGTGAACATGAGCAGGCACAGGCCGTGGAAACCGTGAATGAACAGCGTGAAGAATCCCGCCAACATGAAAAAGAGCACAGCGAGGACTGGCGCAAATGAAATGGGTTGCGGAGGGGTTGAATCGTTTTAGGCCGTTGTTTGCCCCCGGTGGCAGATGGCGCGTGTTATGGCCAATCTTCCAGGCGGCGGATAATTTTTTCTTTTCGCATGTTGAAGCGACGGAGCACGCCCCGTATGGACGCGATCCGATCGACATCAAGCGCTACATGTCGCTGGTTATCCTGGCTTTGATGCCGGTGTTTCTCGCTTCCCTGTATTTCTTCGGCCCGCGCGTTCTGCTCATGCTGATGGTGTCTTACGCGGCCGGGGGATTGGTCGAGGTGGTGTTTGCCATCGTGCGTAAGGAGGAGATCAATGAAGGTTTCCTGGTTACCGGATTCATCTTTCCCCTGATACTTCCACCCGGCATCCCGCTCTGGATGGTGGCGGTTGGGGTGATTTTCGGGGTGTTGGTGGGCAAGGAGGTTTTCGGCGGGACGGGTCGAAACCTCTTCAATGCCGCCCTGCTCGGGCGTTGTTTCCTGTTGCTGGGGTACCCGTCGGCCCTTTCCAAGTCGTGGGTATCTCCACACGCAGGGTCGTGGATGCCATGGTTTACGGCATTGCCGGGCATTCCGTCGGATGCGATCACGGGCGCCACGCCGCTCATGCTGGCCAAGAATGGAACCATGACCGCGCTGGGGGATCTGTTCGTCGGCCAGACAGCCGGATGCGTCGGTGAAACCTCCATCCTGGCGATCCTGATCGGCGGATTCATACTTGCCATCATGCGGGTTGCCAGCCTGAAGACCATGCTTGGATCGGTGCTGTCGTTTTCCATACTGGGTGGCTTGCTGCATGGGGTGGTTCCGGCACTGGTCCCGCCGCTTTCGTTTAATCTCCTGGCGGGTGGATTCCTGTTCGGCGTCGTTTTCATGGCCACCGACCCCGTGACGGGTCCGGTCACGGGCTCGGCGCGTTGGATTTATGGTCTGTTCATTGGAACCGTAACGATCCTTATCCGTTCCTTCTCCGGCTATGTCGAGGGCGTCATGTTCGCGATTCTCCTGGGCAACATATTCGGCCCCCTGTTGGATGAGATCGTCATCCGGTTCAAAGTCAGGGGGTATGTTCATGAGAGCTGATCTTCGCACGGTGGTCTTTGCCGCCCTGTTTGGAACGATTTGCGCGGTAATTCTGACGGTTGTCGGGCGGTGGGCGGCGCCCCATCGGGCGGCCAACGAGAAGGGCGAAGAAATGCGCAACTACCTGACGGCGCTGGGCGTGCCGTTCGATGCGAAGGTCTCCGCCGGTGACTTGATAAGTGTATTCGATCGGAATGTGCGTGTCGGTACGAACGGGAACCTGGTCCTGTATACGTATGTCCCGGAGGGGACGACGGATCCGGAGGCCATCGCGGTGTCGTTTGCCGGCATGGGGTTATGGGGGCCGGTCAAGGGGGTGTTGGCGCTTGAACCGGACCTGAAGACCATCCGGGGGTTGCGGTTTTATCAACAGGAGGAAACGCCCGGGCTGGGCGGCGAGATCGGATCCGACTGGTTCGTCGGGCAGTTCAAGGGCAAGCGGATCGTGGATGATTCCGACGAGCCGGGATTCAAGCTGGTCAAGCAAGGCACAACCCCGGATCGGAACTCCGTGGATGCCATAACCGGAGCCACCATGACTTCCGACCGGGTGCAGAACATGCTGCAGGACCTTGCCCGGAAGGTGGCGGCGGAAAGGATGAACCGTCATGGCCGCAGTGAGTAAGGGCGCCGCTTGCGGGGTGTGCGGAGCGGGGAAGTGCAAGGAGACCCTGGCGGCGGGAATACGCGGCAACAACCCCGTGTTGGTCCAGGCCATCGGGATCTGTTCCTGTCTCGCGGTCACCAACAAGGTGGAAAACGCGATGGTGATGGGGATTGCCCTGACGGCCACGGCATCGCTTTCAGGTCTGTTCATGTCGATGATCCGCAATATCACGCCTCCACGGATCCGTATGATCGTCGAGATCGCGCTTATTTCGGTCTTCGTCATTTGCTTTGACCAGATTCTCAAGGCCCTTTACTGGGATATGTCCAAGCAGTTGGGTCCGTATGTGGGGTTGATCATCACCAACTGTATTTTGATGGGGCGGTTGGAAGCGTTCGCGCTTCAGAACCCGCCGATGTTGTCCCTGGTTGACGGGTTTTCCAACGGGTTGGGATATGCGTTGGTGCTGGTTTTCGTGGGGTGCGTCAGGGAATTGGTGGGGGCGGGAACCCTCTTGGGAATGGTCGTGCTGCCGGAATCCCTGTATCAAACCAACCTGTTGTTCGTTCTGGCGCCCGGCGCTTTCTTCACGATGGGGCTGTTGATATGGTTGGTCAACGCCTTCGGACCCCGCAAACCGGAGAAGAAACCGTGAACCCGACCCCGCTCTGGGTGATTTTCGTGGGCTCCCTTTTCACCAACAATATTCTGTTGGCCAGCCTGCTGGGCATGTGCTCGTTTCTGGTTTGTTCGAGTCGGGTTGAAACGGCGCTGGGGCTGAGTGCCGCCGTGGTGTTTGTCATGACCTGTACCACGATGCTCAATTACCTGATCTATTACTTTGTCCTGCTCCCGCTGCACCTCGACTATCTGTCGTTTGTGGTCTTCATTTCCGTCATTGCCGCGTTTGTCCAATTCGTTGAGATGTTCGTGGAACGGTTCAGTCCCAAGTTGTACTACGCATTGGGCATTTTCCTGCCCCTGATAACGGTCAATTGCGCCATCCTGGGGGCGGTTCTTTTCATGGTGATCCGGCAATACGATTTCGCCCAGTCCACCGTTTTTGGATTTTCAGCCGGACTGGGGTGGGGGCTGGCAATCCTCCTGATGGCCGGGCTGCGCGAAAAGATGGGGTATTCCAATGTTCCGGAACCCTTGCGGGGGCTTGGCATTCTCATGCTGGTCACGGGCGTGATTGCCATGGCCTTCATGGGGTTTGCCGGGATGCTCAACGTGCAGTGATGGCGTTCCATGGACAATCGGGTGGTTGGGGCGCGGGATTCAATCGCGGGGGAAACGGGTGATCTATCTTATAGCCATTCTGGTCATTGGCGGTCTTTTCGTGTCGTTGGCAATCCTGTTGCTGGTGGCGGAACGGTATTTGGTCCGATACGGTCCGTGCGCGGTCGGAATTAACGAGGGATCCAGCGTCTTGAAGGTGCAGGGGGGAGGGACGCTCCTTGCCGCGCTGTACGAGAACAAGGTGTTCATCCCCTCGGCCTGTGGCGGAAAAGGTTCCTGCGGGTATTGCAAGGTGATGGTGGTTGCCGGCGGCGGACCGATCCTGCCGACGGAGACGCCGTTCCTGAACCGCGTGGAAATGCGGTCCGGAATGCGGTTGGCCTGCCAGGTAAAGATCAAGCAGGATATGGAAATACGTATTCCGGAAGACCTGCTGAACGTGAAGCAGTATCAGGCTAGGGTCAGCCTGGTTCGGGAGTTGACGCGCGATATCAAGGAAGTTGAATTCGATCTGCTGGATCCTGAGGCGATCGAACAACGGCCCGGTCAGTACGTGCAGATCCAGGCGCCGGGGCCGGAAGGTCCGGTGTTTCGTGCCTATTCGATCAGCTCGCCGATGTACGAGAAGCGCCACGTGCAACTCAATGTGCGTCTGGTTCCGGGGGGAATTGCCTCCACCTATATTCATGGCTTGAAAGCCGGCGATCCGGTCGTCTTGACGGGAGCTTACGGGGAGTTCCGTCTGTCTGAGGATCCCGACCGAGAAATCGTCTGCGTGGGGGGTGGATGCGGCATGGCGCCCATGCGGAATATCATCTATTCATTATACCGGCGCTGGCCGGACCGTTCCTGCTGGCTGTTTTTCGGATGCCGGTCGACCCGGGATGTGTTCTATCTGGAGGAGTACCGGCAATTGGCGAAACAGCATCCCAATTTCAAGATCGTTTACGCGCTGTCCGATCCCCTCGGGCCGGGCGAGTCCTGGGACGGCGAAACCGGGTTCATCCATCTGGCCGTGGACAAAAAACTTATCCCCGGCATAAACCGGCAGGCTTTCTTATGCGGTCCGCCTCCCATGATCGAAGCGGTCATTGACGTGTTGAAATCCAAGGGGCTGACCGACGCGGCAATTTTCTACGATAAATTCTAACACGGATTGCGATTCCGACAGGCGGGTTTGCGGTCGGTCGTGCCGGGCGCGCGAGGAGGATGACTATGGCGATTGTTACGGTGGGGGAATTGATGGACCGTGCCCGGGATTTCGAGTTGCGGCTCGAGGTTTACTACGCGGAGATTCGCGACCGATCCAAGGACAATGGAGTTCGACTGTTGACCTATTATCTGGCCCGGCATCGGCGGCATCAGGAGCAGGCCTTGGCGGGGCTGGATCCGGATCGGGTGGGGCATGTGCGCATGGTGGAGCTTAAGTTCGACGCCCCGTTCGATCTCGACGCCGGCCGGCAGATGCCCTATGCGCCGCCGGAAACGATCCAAGGCGATGAATTGATCGAAATGGCCGTCGGCCATGACCGCGAACTGGTGTCCTTGTATCGTTCCGTACTGGTCCAGCCGGTGGGTGACGATGCGCGAACCGTGTTGGAAGCGCTGATTCGGGTTGAAGAGCGCGATATGGTCATGCTGAAAAAAATGCAGGCCATGCACTACTTCTGAACCGGGTGATTATTCATGGGAACCTTCAGACTTGATCCCGTCACGCCGCCTGCGGGAACCGTGATGGCTGCCTCGGGCGATGCGGGGATGACGGGTGTGGTCTTGTTGCACAATGCGCGATGGTTCACCCGCATCCGGTGGATCGTGGTGGCCGCGCTGGTCCTGTTCGGCGCGGTGGGCATGGCGATCGATCCGGCCTTCCTGAAGCGGTATGGGCTCATCGCTCCGGGTTTATGGCCCTGGCATCTGTCCGGCATCCTTGCCTTGTTGAACCTGGGGTCCATCCGGTGGATCCGTTATATGTCCGCCCGGACGCCCTGGCGCATGATTGCCGCGAATATCTGGTTCCAGATCGTCTCCGATCTGGTCGTGCTGACCGGCTTGGTTTGCCGGATTGGCCCGACCAACACGGTCGTGGCATTCACCTATTTGTTCCATATCTCGTTGGCCTGTATATTTTTCGGCCGGCGGGACAGTTTTCTGGTAACCCTGTTAAGCGCCGGGTTGTTCCTGGCGACGGTTGCGGCCGAGTACCTGGAATTGCTGCCGCATCCGAGCGTCCTGGTCGTTGACCGGCTCAGCCATCCCGATATGCCGGCCTCCCTCCTGTTCGCCATTCCCGCCGTGTTCGTCTGGTTGATCGTGTGGTATCTGGTATCCTCGCTTTCCGAAGCGGTACGGCGGCGGGATCGGGATCTGGCTGCCGCCAATGAGCGCATCCTGCGGGCGGATAAAGCCATCAACCAGCAGATGCTGAGGGTTACCCACGATTTAAAGGCGCCATTCTCCGGAATCGAAAGCAACATCCAGATCCTGAAAGCCTTGCATTGGGGCGAAATGCCGGAAAGCGTGCGGGAGATCGTCGGAAAAATCGATGCCCGTTCGGCCGCCTTGCGCGCGCGGATCAGCGACATCCTGACCCTTGGCAACCTGCGATCCGTTCCGGCGGGACAGCCGGCGCGCGATCCGGTATCCCTGCGCGCGCTGCTGGAAAACGTATGGCTGGAAATCGAAGACGTGGCCCTGCGGAAACAAGTGTCCGTCAAGCTTGCCGGCGCCGAGGTGATCGTGCCCGGCGATTCCCGGCAGTTGAAGGTCTTGTTCGCGAATCTTCTCGCGAATGCCGTCACCTACTCGCGGATAGGCGGAGTCGTGGATATCGCCATCGGAAAGCGGGACTCCCGCGTGACGATTCGTGTCGCCGATCACGGCATCGGCATTAGCGACGAGTCCCTGGCGCATGTTTTCGATGACTTTTACCGGACCCCCGAGGCCGTTGCGTTCAACCCGAATTCGACGGGTCTCGGGTTGGCGATCGTCAGGCAAATCGCCCAGAATCTGCGGTTGACGATTACCGCGCAAAGTGAAGCTGGCAATGGGACGGTTTTTGAAGTATGGATGCCGGCAGGTTAATCACGGAACGGAGGAAACACATGGCTCGAATCATGCTGGTCGACGATGATGTGGAATTGGCGGACAATATGGCGGCGGTATTGCGCGATCAAGGACACGAGGTGTCGATTCTGACTTCGGCGCAGGATGCCGTCCTTAAAGTCGCTGAACAGAAACCGGATCTGGTTATCCTCGATGTCATGTTTCCGGACAATCCGGTTGCCGGGTTCGACGTGGCGCGGCAGATCCGCCGCACGAAAGGCATCCGGGATTTGCCGATCATCATGTTGACCGGCATCAACCAGGAATTCCCGATGGATTTTTCCGGCAAAGACATCGATTCGGAATGGTTGCCAGTTCAGGAATTCATGGAGAAACCGGTCAAACTGCCGGTTCTCATCAAAACGATAAAACGGTTGTTGAAGTCCGCATGACCGGAGCGTTAACCGTGACATGCCCCGCATGGCGCCAATCGGGACCGGTTGTTTCGGCGGGATGGCGGCCTTTGGGTTCGTAAGATGTCGATGAACGAGGTCGGGGATGGGCGTATGGACCGTCGCAATGACCCTCCCTCATAATACGGACGAACTGCATCCCCGTGATTGTATCCACGCGTCCATGGAGGGACTTTCGCGTGAACGCTGAAACCTTGTCGTCTTCCGCCGTGGTGTCCAACCGCCCAACCGTTGTCGCGCTGCTTTCGGGCGGGCTGGATAGCACCATCGTCGTGCGGCTGATGCTGGACCAGGGACTGGGGGTATTGGCGTTGAATTTCGTCAGTCCGTTTTGCACGTGCAGCCCGCGGAAAAACGGCGGATGCAGTCTGGCGGCAAGCGTGGCGAAAAGCCTGGACGTCGATCTGCGCGTGATGGTCAAGGGGATGGACTACCTCCGTATCGTGAAGCGGCCCCGTTTCGGTTACGGGCGGGGATTAAATCCCTGCATCGATTGCCGCATCTACATGCTTCTCCAGGCCGCGGCGGTCATGCGGGAGACCGGCGCCGTGTGCGTGGTGACGGGTGAGGTGCTTGGGCAGCGGCCCATGTCGCAGCATCGCCGGGCGCTTGACCTGATCGAGCGGGAAAGCGGGCTCGCCGGCCGGTTGTTGCGGCCGTTGAGCGCCCACCTCCTGCCGCCGACGATTCCGGAACTTGAAGGGGTGATTCCCCGCGACCGGATGCTCGATCTGAGCGGGCGGTCACGATCCCCCCAGCTTGCCATTGCGAAAGAACGGGGGGTGGAGGTCTTCGGGTGCCCTTCCGGCGGATGTCTGTTGACCGATCCGGTTATTAGCCGGCGGTTGAAGGATGTTTTCGACCGGTGCCCGGATTGGGACGAGCGCGATGCGCGGCTGGCCACCCTGGGCCGGCACTTCCGTCTTCACCCGGGTCTCAAGGTTATCCTGGGGCGCGACGCGGGGGAGAACGCCCGTCTCGAACAGATGGCGGGGCCGCTTCCGGTCGTCTCGTTCGTGGACAAACCCGGACCAACCGCCGTGCTGCGGGGTTCCCATGCGGAAAACGACCTTCTCGTGGTGGGGCGGTTATTGCGGTGTTATTCGCCCAAAACAACCGGGGAAAGCGTTGCGGTTCGTTTACGGTGCAACGGACGGGAGACGCTATGGACGGCGCACGATTCCGCTAGGGAGGACGAGGTGGCGTCCTGGGCGATTTAATGGCGGAATCCGCAAATCCGCAACGGGGCGACAACGAATTGTTGACAGCCTGCGCATTGTCGGCGTATAAAGACAACGATTTTTGAGAGCAATGGCATGTTCGGAACGCGGTGAAAATCCGCGACGGTCCCGCCGCTGTAATCGGGGAGTTCGACCGCATTGAGCCACTGGCCCGCGTCCGCCGCAAGCGGATAGCGGGATGGGAAGGCGCGGCCGGATGGCGATCCGAAAGTCAGAAGACCTGCCGTCTGCTCGCGTGAAACGGGATCTGATGGCAAAGGGTTCCGGCAGACCTTCCAAGGTCTGCCGGAACCCTTTTTTATTGTACGGGACGATCGTCTTCCCGGAAGCGGGGGCGCGTCCGAAGGATTCGTGTGTAGGAACGGGTCCATGCCTGCCGGGACCCTTTTTATGGCGGGCACAAAAGGAGGTTACGCATGAAACGCAGCAACCAGGCAAAGAAGAAGCAGACGATCATCGCCTCTCGCAAGGCCTGCAAGGCCAGTGGCACGGGGCTCTCGCACTACATCCTGATGGATCGAAAATCGAAGTGATGCATACGCGCTCCGTTTCCGAAGCGGCCCCCTCACGGGGCCGCTTCCTTAACACCGGCAATGGGCCGCACCTGCAGCCCTTGGATATCGGCCACGACTCCTATGTGGCCCTGATCGAACCCGATACGGCGTTCTGGTCGCTCGTCCGCAAGGACGCGTTGGCCGATACGCTTGCGAACCCTTCGTTTCGCGCGGCCGTGGTCCGGAAACAGGACGCCTTCGCCACCGAGATGCACGCGCTCCGTTTCGGGCTCAAGCCCTCGGCCGTATACTTCAATCCCACCGAGCGCTGCAATCTCAACTGCCGCTATTGTTACATTCCGGAGACGATGCGCAAACACGGCCGGCACATGTCGCAGGCGCGGATGTTCGAGGCGCTGGAGCGTCTGAAACGATACTTCAAGACCACGATGCCGAAAGGTCGGTTGCCGCAGGTGGTGTTCCACGGCGCGGAACCGATGCTCAACCGCGAAGCGCTGTTTGCCGCCATCGAGCGCTACGGCAAGTCCTTCCGTTTCGGTGTTCAGACCAACGCCACCCTGTTGGATGATTCCGCCATCGCATTCCTGACCGAACGCGGCATCGGGATCGGGCTTTCGCTCGACGCCCCCCTGCCGGCGGTCGCCAACAGGACCCGCCGTTCGTGGAACGGGGAGGGGGTTTTCGAGGCCGTCGAAACCGCCATGCGGAAACTCAAGGGCTATCCCGGCTTCAACGTGATCTGCACGGTCACCCGGGAGAATCTCCAATACCTGGTTCCCATGGTGGAGTTTCTGCACGCCCACGAGGCGCCCGCGTGCATGCTGAACATCGTGCGCTGCACGTTGCCGGGCGCGCGGACCATCAAGCCGGACGACGCCGCGGCGGCCAAGGCTTTCCTTGCCGCCCTGGACCGGACGCACCTATTGTTCAAGCGCACAGGCCGGAAGCTGGTGGTGGCAAACTTCGCCAATGTGCTGGTTTCCATTCTCGCTCCGACCGCGCGGCGACTCATGTGCGACATCTCGCCCTGCGGCGGCGGGCGTTGTTTCTTTGCGCTCGCGCCGGATGGCGGACTGTATCCCTGCAGCGAGTTTATCGGCTTGAAGGAATTTCGGGGAGGCAACCTGTTCAAGGACCATATTGCCGACGTGCTCAAGTCCCCCGCCTTCACGAAAGTAACCGGCCGCAAAGTGGAGGCTATCGAACCGTGCAACCAGTGTGCGATCCGGCATTTCTGCGGCGCACCCTGTCCTGCCGAAGCACACGCGATGAACGGCGGGATGCACCGAACGGGCGCTTTTTGCGAATTCTACGAGGAGCAGGTTCGCTACGCCTTTCGTCTCATCGCGAACGGTATTGCCGATGACTACCTGTGGGACGGCTGGGACCGGGACGCGGAGACGACATTCGACTGGCGTGGGTGATACCGACGTCGCGTCGAACGCTCCGATGGAGCACATGTTGAACGCGCTTATCCGATCACGCTGCAGCGCGCTGGAAGACTACTGATTGGCGACATCTTCCGTCCGCCGATTTCCGCATAGGGGCGTTCCGACCTCAGCCTGCCTTCGTTGTGCTGTCCCCGCAGGGCGGCTTCAAAGGTGGTTCTCGCTTGTCGCGCCTCCCACGAGGACGACATGACCTTTCTTTCATCCATAATGGAGGATTTATGAAGCAGACATGGCTACACGGTGAATAAAGGCCGCGGGTTAATCCGTTGTCTTGCGGATGACCACGGACCAGTGTCCGTCATCGAGGGGACGGGTCTCCACGACTTCCTGTCCTTCGTTCCGGAAGCTGGCCGGGACATTACGGATGGGGTCGCCATCGTCCAGAACGATGGCGAGTGTGTCACCGACATCCATCATTTCCAGCTTGAGCTTGGCTTTCACGAAGTTCATCGGGCAGGCAACGCCGCGCAGGTCAAGTTCAGCTGTTGTTCCGGATGCGGGATGACCGGCCGGTATGGAAGGGCCAGGCGGTACCGGCTTCACCGGGGGTGCCGGTGGTGACAGCGGCTCGGGAGGATGGAAGGCAAGGTTGGCGTCGAGCGTCGAGTAAAGAAGTTCAACCCGTTCCCGCAGGCTGATGATGGATTGCTGCTGGCCATCGAGTGCAGCCTGCCAGCCCTGGGTATATCCGCGTGCCCGGGTGAGCAAGCCGCGGAACTCGTCGGCGACCAGGCCGGTATCGATGAAATGTCGTTCGAATTCGCGGAACAGGGTGTCGGAATCCTGGGCATCCACACCGCGCGTGATCAACAGCGCGCGGATGGTGGGCAGCAGGATATCGAACGATCCGGTTGCCTTGCGGGCGGTGGCCAGGTCCTGCTGGATCACCTCGAAGACACCGGCCCCGCATTCCCCGGCGCCGCGTCCGGCCAGCGAGAAGGGTTCCGTGGCTCCAAGATCCCGGTAGTAATCGGGACGTTCCTCGAATGCCGGGATGGACGCATGCCGGGCCACCATGGGTTCAAAGTGCGCCGGGCCAAGCCGGTCGTAATAATCGGGGTAGGATTCGGTGTCCCGGCGGTTCGTTTGGAAATCGATAGCCAGATCCCGTACCAGCAGCGGCAGGGCGGCGGCCGGCACCCTGCCGGCCGGTAAACCAAGACGGGCTCCGTCCGCACGGCAACGCCCGCCGAGTGTAATCCCGTAGGAAGGGACCAAACGTTCGCCGGAACGTTGCGCGGCGCCAAACAATCCGATCATGCCGACGGGTTGATGTCCGCAGGCGTTGGGACACCCGTTGATGTAAAACTCCATCGCATCCAGGGTGTCCCGGGAAATCTCATGGGTTGCCAGTGCATCGGCACATGCCTGGGCGGCGTTGCGGGCCAGGCCGATACCCAGCCGACAGGTTGAGGCGCCCGCACAGGCAACCAACCGGTCAAGCGGCGTGGGGGATAGCACGTCGGTCTTGAGTGTGCGTAATCCGGCGGTCAGGGCCGGAATGTCTGTTTCTCTGACGAAGCGTAGCAAGAGGTTCTGGGAACGGGTGGTTCGAAGCCCCGCTTCCCCGCTGAATTGTCCGGCCAATTCCCCGATCCGAGCCCAGTCGTCGGCCGTCAGGAATCCCAGCGGCAGATGCAGGGGAATGGCAACGAACCCCGGTTGGCGCTGGGGGATGACCCGGACCCCATGAGAAATCCGGGGGACGGGTGGGGTTGCCGGACTGTCGGCGGATTGCGTATTGAGGGGTGAGGTTTCCTGCCATTCGGGAACCTGTTCCCGGACCACTTCGTCAAATTGAGCCGTGAAACGTTGGCGAAATGCTTCGGGGCCGATCTGGTCGAAAACGAAACGTAACCGGGCGCGGTGCCGGTTTTTCCGGTCTCCCAGTTGGTCGAACAGCCGGCGGACGGTTTCCGCTACGCGGAGAATCCCGGTTGCGGGGACCCAGTCGATCAAGGGATCGGCCACGCGGGAATGGGTGCCCAGTCCACCGCCCGCCATCACGCGAAAACCGGCCTTGCCGTCGCGGGTTTCGGCAATGAACCCCAGGTCGGAAACCTGGGCCAGGGCGCAGTCCGCGGGGCATCCGCTGAAGGCTATCTTGTATTTCCGGGGCAGATTGTAACTGCCGACCAGGGGGATCAGGTATCCGGTAACCGCCTGGGCGCACGGGGTGACGTCGAACCGCTCGCGGGGGCAGATGCCGGCGTAGGGACAGGCGGTGATGTTGCGGACCGTATTGCCGCCGCCGCCTTTGCTGGTCAGACCGACGGTCATCAGGCGTCGCATGATGGCCGGGGTATGGTCCAGCGCGATATCATGAAACTGCACGTCCTGCCGGGTCGTGACATGCAACAGGCCGTTGCCGAACTTCCGGCTCAAGGTTGCGAGTTCCGACACCTGTTCGTGGTTCAAGACTCCGCCGGCCACACGGACCCGTACCATGTAGGTGCCATCCCGGCGCTGCTCATAGACTCCGCGGGGGACCCGTTTGGCCTTGATGTTCGCCGCGGGCATGGCGCCGTCGAGGAATTGTCGGACCTCCCGTTCATAGGTGTCGATGTCCGCCGCCAGATCGGCGGGCAGGGGATAGGGTTGTCCGGATGTCATGTCGGTTCCTTGTTTGTGATTACCAGTTCGACGGGTTCCGCCCGGCCATCCTGCAGGATAAATCCGCGGAGATCGGGCGCTCCCGGAACTGCCAGCGACAGAATAAGATAAACCGTATCGGGCGTAAAGGCCAGCCGGAGATCCTCCTCGGACATCCGGGCCGGGGTGGCGGGGTGGCTATGCCAGATGGCCAGCATGCGAAGCCCCTTGGTGCGCATGTCCCGGATGGCGGAAAACTGTTGCTCCGGCAACATGCGGTAATGGTCGGCGGAGGCATCGGCATTGGCAAGTTCGTAGAAGGCCGTGGTATGGCCGTTTGAGCCGCCGAGCAGGCC
>MHBQ01000058.1 GCA_001803315.1 Lentisphaerae bacterium RIFOXYC12_FULL_60_16 | reverse complement strand
CGGCGATTATTACGTGAAAGTGGATGGCAACGATGCCAACAGCGGTACCAACTGGAGCCAGGCGTTCCGGACGATTACGAAAGCGCTTTCCATGGCGCAGGATGGTTCGGTCATTCACCTTAATCCCGGCCAGTACACCAACAATCCGGAGAGTTTTCCGCTGACCCTTGAAAACCTGAACGGCATTTGCATCACCGGAGCGGATCGTGCGACCACGATCATCAATGCCGCGGGTAGCAGTGACCGGGTCATGCTGGTCCGGGGTGTCTCCGACCTGACGATTGAAAACCTGACCCTGCGCGGCGGTGCCCGGTCAAGCGGCCATGGTGGGGGCATCCTGGTGGAACAGAGCACGAGTGTCACTTTTCAGGGTTGTGTCATTGCCGGCAATGTCCTTTCCCCTGGAGGATCAAGCACCTATGGGAACGGAGGCGGGTTGGGCGCAGTCGCCAGTCAAATCACCCTCCATGATTGCATGGTTACAAGCAACAGCGTAACGAAGCCGGGGAGTTACCAGGCGGAAGGCGGTGGTATATACCTGGATAGCGGCACAACCATGAACATCCACCATTCCATAATTTCACACAATCGGATCCCGACAAGCTGGGGCGCCCCGCTCGGTGGTGGTATCCGGTCGCTGGGAACCTGTCTGCTGCGGAACTGCCTGATCGTGGGAAACAGCACCATCGCCGCCGGACTGGGGGATGGCCTGTCGGGCCTATTCACCATTGAGAATTGCACGGTGGCGAACAACCTCCGGCAGGGACTCAACGCCACGGCCGGCACGACGGTTACCAACAGCATAATCTGGGGCAACGGCACCGATCTGGCTGGTACGTTCACCATGGGCTATTCCGACACCGGCAACGCCGGTTATGCAGGCATCAACGGCAACATCAGCGCTGATCCGCTGTTCGAGGATGCCGGCGGCGGCCTTTACGCGCTGGATAAAGGGTCTCCGGCCATCGAGGTGGGTAGGTTGCAGGTTTGGATGACCGGCACCGCGACAGATCTGGCGGGGAATCCCCGCATCCAGGGCAGTAAAGTGGACCTGGGCGCCTACGAAGGGCGTGCCACTTCACACGGAACGGTCTTCTGTCTGCGATGAGGATGCAGCAAGCCGGCCATCCAGGCAATGCGTGTGGAGGGTCGGGTTAGACCTCGACCATCATCCCCGGCCGGCGTGGAAGCCGGCCCTCCAGGCAATGCGTGTGGAGGGTCGGGTTACACCCTGACCGATCCAGGCGATGCGTCAGGCGTGGAGGGTCGGGTGCCACCCCGACCAGTCTCGGCCGCCGTGGAAGGCGGCCCTCCAGGGGACGCATCAGGAATGGAGGGTCGGGTGCCACCCCGACCTTTTTTCCGGGGGATTTGCAAGAGGCTCGCTGTGTATAATCAGGTGCTGATGGGTAGGATCAGACGGGAAGGGTGTTGTGGATTATGAAACACCGTCTGGCGGGCGGTGACCAGGGTGGTTTCGTGCAGATCATCGCCCCCGGTATTGTGATTCCGGTCAAAATTCGGGAAGTTGGATGAGGTGATCTCAAGACGAATCCGGTGGCTTGGGGCGAATCGGCAGGCAGTCGGTCCGAGCTCGATGGTCAATTCCACCGGTACACCGGGTGTGAGCAGGGCTTCACGGTCGGTCCCGTTCCGGTAACGTGCCCGTATCGCGCCGCTGGCGAGTTCCATGGCGGTTCCATCCGGCGCCTCGTCGGCCAGGTGGATATGGAAATCCGTATCGCGTGCGGAGGATGCCGCATGGAGGATCACACGGGCATTGCCGGCGATCTCCACGGCTTCGGACAGGGGGGCTGACCGGTAACGCGCGATGTCGTCGCGATGATCCAGCCGGGCACGGTTGTTGGCCTCGGTGAACAGGTTGGCGTTGAGCAGGGATGGGACGGGATTCATGGGGTCGTAGTCGAAGCTGTCCGGAGATCCTTCCGCGGCGGTGGTGCAAAGGTCGCCGGGTTTTCCGGGAACGGCGGCATATCCGGTTCCGGCGAGATACCAGGCTTGATCCCGGGTGTTGGGAGGCGGCCAGGCCGGAGCGGTCTTCCAGGTGTTTGATCCCAGCATGAAATACCGCACAGTGGGATCCTCCGTGACACCGTTGGGTTCGTCTTTCAGCCAATGGTCGAACCAGCGGAGGATCAACCCATCGATATCCTGCTGGGCGGCGGGTCCGAAATCAAAGGCGCCACACGACGGCTGGCCAGGGGTGATATGGCTCCAGGGACCCAGGATCACGCGGGACTGTCGGCGTGCGGTTTCGGTGCGGCCATGGGCCTGCATGCCGGCAAGATGGCGGAGCGAGTCGTTGCAATGATCGAACCAGCCGGTCACGTCAAGGTTGGGCACATCAACCTCGTGATGCCCTTCGTTGAAATGCCAGAGTCGTACCGATGGGTTCTTCAACCAATCCCGGAAATAATGGTCCATCGGGGAGGGAAGCTGATCGGCGATAGCGGAAACGGGCAGGGTACGCATCAGTGACTCACCCTCAAGGTTCCATGCGGCGAGGACCGAATCGGCCTTGTGAAGGTGTTGCCAGCCCGCCCGGCGACGTACGTCGTGTGCCATGGTGACAAACAGCCAACGCAGTCGGCGTGCCAGCCGGAATATGCCTCCGGTCCAGTCCAGTTCGTTGAATTCCGTGGGGATGGTGCGTGCGCTCATGGCGCACAGGTGGGGAGGACGCAGGGGGGCGGTACGCCACTGGACCAGGGCGTTGTACGAGGCACCGGTCGTGCCGACGCGCCCATTGCACCACGGCTGGCTGGCAATCCATTCAATGGTGTCGTATCCATCAGTGCCTTCGTAGGTTTCCGGTGTAATGAAGGGGATCCAGTCTCCTCCGGATGCATAGCGCCCGCGGGTATCCATGAAGATGCAGGCATAGCCGGCAAGGACGTAACGCCGGACCGCGGTGTCATGGCCGCGTTTGCCGTAGGGGGTTCGTTCGAGAATGGCAGGGACGGGTCCCTCTCGTTCCGGCAGGAAAATATTGGCCTTGAGGACAATTCCGTCCCGCATGGGTATCGGAACATTGAATGCCGTGCGCAACCCGGATCCATCTGATTCAAATGTCGGCATCAGCAACCTCCACAGCAAAAAACATGATGGCTACACGTTAGCGAAACGGGGGGGTGGATGCAAGGCGCGGGATGTAATGCGGAACGTGGATTATGAACCGAGTTGGTCGTAGACTGACATGAGACGGGTGGCGGTGAGGCGGATGTCGTAAGCGTCGCGTGCCCGGGATCGGGCGGAGGTGGTAAGCTGTTCGGTCAGCAAGGGGTCTTGTGCAATCCTGATGACCGATTGGCTGATGGCGTCCAAGTCGGCTGGGTCAACCAGCAAGCCGTCGGTTCCGTCACGGATGATTTCAGCGGGCCCGCCGGATTTAACGGCAACGACCGGGCAACCCGCGGCCATGGCTTCGACAATGACGCGGCCGAAAGGTTCGCGGTCGGCCGTGTGTACCAGGCAATCCAGGTCGGCCAGGAGCGGACGGATGTCGGGCAGATGACCGGTGAAGATAACCCGGCCACGCAGTGCCGGACTGGATGCGCGGGCCTGGAGGGCGCGGACCATGGCGGGGTGGTCATTGTAGGGGTCGGTCCCGGCGATCACGAAACGACTGTCCGGCAGAATGGCCGCAACGCGGGTCATGGCATCCAGGAACCGGTCATGCCGTTTCCAGGGGACGAGTTGGCCGATATTACCGACCAGGAAGGTGGCGGGTTGAATTCCGTATTGTTGACGAAACCGGCCGGATTCCGGAGGGGGTACATCGGGTGCAAGGTCGATTCCGTTGGGGATGGTAATCGGGGTCAGGGAAGATCCCAGGGATGAAGCAAGGTGCCGGGCGATTGTATCCGAGATGGCGATGACACCGCCGGTTGCCCAGCGCCGGACGGCGGATTGGAAGGGCTTGATTGACGACAAGTCGCGGCAATGCCAGAGGCAGGGGATACCTTGTCGCCGTGAGGCCGGACCCGCACATAACAGGGCGGTGAGACTGTTGGCATGTACGATGGCCGGACGAAGGGATTGTAATATCCCGGCCATGCGCGTGCTGCCAAGGGCATGATTCCAGGCCAGGCTGAAAAAACCGGATGGTGTCCGGGTCACGCGCCGGATCGGCAGGTGTATGGTCTGGATGCCGGCATCGCGCAAGGCGGATGCCAGGGGGGACGGGTGGGGTAGGCAGACCACGGGAAAGTAGCGGTGCGGGTCAAGGTGGCGGACGACGTCGAGAAGACTCCGTTCAGCGCCTCCCAGGACGCTGGCATGGTGAACCCACAGGACTGGAACTGGATCGGACATGAACGTTCCCGGATGGATTATTCCAGGACCTCGACTTCATACAGCGAGAATCCCCAGTTGGGATTGATACGGGTCAGCAGATCGATCCGGATGGCGGTGATGGGCGTCCGGGTCAGGGGAATTTCGTCGGTTCGGGGTTCTGCCGGAACCTGTTTGGTCACGGGGGGCTGTGCCTGCCAGGTGGTGCCGTCGATCGAGGTGGATATGGCATAACGGACTGCACTGGCCGTTTCCCAGAACAGGTTGATTTGCCGGGCGGGAATGGGTTTTGGAAAAGTGAGAATGACATGCTGGGGTTCCGTGTATTCGCTGGACCATCGTGTGGTCAGCATGCCGTCGACCAGGGCGTCAGGCGGCCCTTCATTTGCCTCGGTTGCATGGGTGGAGGAGACGGTGACGGTTGCGCCGATTCCGGCATGATTTCGCCGGCCTGCAAGGGGTTTCGCGGGGGGAACTGGGACGGGTGCAGGTTTCGGCACGACGACCGGCGTTTCGGTCGAAGGTGCCGGGGTGGCAACTTCTACGACGGCTGGTGCGGCTGCAGGGGGCACGGGTTCAGCGGTCGTAAAGGTGATGGCCGGATTCGTCGAGGGGATATCGTTCGTAGCCGGAACGACCGGAAAACGGACATTGGATTCCGCGACCGGGAGATTCGTGGTGAAGTTCCGGAGGGTATACTGGACGATGATGCGGCCGTCCTCATCCCTGAACGCAGGATAGGGTTGATCACGGTAGAGGATGACGGCGCCCGACGATAGCGGTACGGGAATGCGGGCATTCACGGTTCCGGGGGCGATCCGGATATCGAACTCGGAAGAATCCACCGAAACGCGTCCCCATTCATCGCGGAACGGGATGCGGGCGACGACGGTGCCGGATCCGGTTTCCAACAGCACCTCATATCCCAGGGGGGATCGCCCGACATAATCATACCGGGTGTTCGGTGTGGTCCAACCGTAATGCGGGAGGGCTGAGGGGACGGGTATCACCAGGTTGTGGCGGGGGACGGCGTTCGAAAGGGATGGGTTTCCCTGGGCGGCAAGATTCCATGTCACCCACAGGAGCCAGGCGAGTATCCCGGTATGGCGATGGAGACGGTTCATGACGGGGCTGCCGCGTGCCGATTGAACCAGGCACGTTTGTCGAACGGGAGTTTTTCCTTCGCTTCAACGGGTTCGGCGGGACATCCGAGGGGAAGCAGAATGCGTACCTCACGGTTGGCCGGAACACCCAGGAGTTTTGCGATCTGGGCGGCCCGTTGGTCTTCGCGCAGGACGCCATCCAGCCAGACCGTGGCGTAACCGAGTGCGGTGATGGCCAGCAGGATGTTCTCCACCGCGGCGGCGCAATCCTCGACGCCAAAGGATTTGTCCTTGTATACGACCCGATGTTCGATGCAACAGACAATCATGGCCCGGGCGGTCCGGACGACCGGCCGGTCCACGATGTCGGCAATGGCTGCCATCAGGGCGGGATCATCGACGATCACGAAGGTGGTGGTTTGCGCATTGCAACCGGAAGGAGCCTGCAGACCGGCCTGCACGATGCGTTGCAGGTCGTTCCGGGGGACCGGGTCAGCTTTGAAGGGACCACGGTAACAGTGGCGCCGGGCGATAATGTCGAAGAGGTCCTGCGAGGTTGGGTCCATGGTCATTCCTTTCCGGCTCGATCAATGCGGACCATCAGGGTTCGTTCACCCATGCGGGCTATGGCGGTGTCGGTTTCCGGTATGACAATGGCGGTGGAATCGGCCTGGAATTCGCCGGTCATGTCATCGCCCTCGAAATGCAGGGTGGCGTCGAACTTCAGCATGATCCGACCGTCGGGTTGCGGTGCGATGGATCCGTTCACATCCATCCAGAACGCATGCTGGTTGTTATCCATGGAGAAGCGGGTCCGGTAGGGGCCGTCGGTGACCATGATGAAATATTCCTTGTCATCCGCATCCTGCGGGACCAGTTGGAAGGCGAGTTTATGATTCTGGCGGGGCATGGCGGGAGGCTGGGGGGCAGGGATTGCCGGCGCCATCGGCTCTGCCTGGGCACGGGCTTGTACGGTACGGGCAACTGGCGCCGGTTGAACCGGGGGGACGGGTGGCATGGGTTCCTGGGCGAGGAGGGTTGGGACGGATAACGCGACGATCAGCAGCAGGGGGATGGGTTGCATGGTGACTCCTTGGTGTGGGGTTGTACGTATGACCGGGGTGAAGCGTCATGCGTCATCATGACGGTGATTCCCGGTATGCCTTGAGCAGGGGGGCAAGGTTGTCGGCGTAAATGGCGAAACCCCGGTTATTGGGATGCACCTTGTCTACAAAACAGGAAGAATCATCGGGGATCAGCTTGGTTCCGTCGATCACGGTGATGTTCGGATAGGTGGCGCCGGTTTCACCGATGGCCTCGCGGTAAGCGTCGAGGGACAGGCCGATGGCATTGGCATCCGGTGCGTCCACCCAGGTGACCGGCGTAATCAGGTAGGCTGGTATGCGGGGGTAACGCTGCTGGATGGCGGCCAGGATGCGGTCGAGTGCGTGTTTCATCTCGGTGATCGGGATCGCCCGGTTGAAGTCGTTGGTGCCGTAGGCAATCGTGATCATACCTGCGTCGGGCAGGTGGGGGATGGTGGTGGCGAGGGCGGCGTCGAAGGTGGCGCCGCCAACCCCGAAATTCCAGCAATCGTAATGGCGCTGGAGGGAAATGATGGCGGTATGGGTGCGCGTGGGGAGGTTGGCGGTCATGCCCTGGGTGATGGAATCGCCGAACGCCAGCCAACGGGTGGGGAGGGTGGGAGCGGGCAGGATTTCGGCGTCGTCATTAATCTTGAAGGAGAACAGGTCGTTCCGGCAGAGGTGGGGCATCCAGAGGTCGAACAAGCGGTCCTGGCGTGTCTCGGTGCGGTAGATATCGTCCTGCCAGGTGGGGGTCTGGTGGTCGGGTCCCCAGGGGTAGAGATCGCCGTTGACCACCAGGGTGCCGCGGAACAGTGAGCGGGCGGCCGGGCCGTAGCGGAGGGCGATGGAAAGGCATGAAGTGTTTGACTTGAAGCGGATCCGGACCCCGCTGGGGCACTGGATCCGCACGCGCTGTGCCTCGGCGCGGTCATAAATGGCCTGAACCAGGGGTGGAAGTCGTTGAAAAACCAGCGCATCCGCCTGTAGATCGGCGCGGTAACAGCTGGTGCAGCACGGGATCAATTGTCCGACGGGAACCGTTTTCATGGTGGATCGCTTCTCCGTCCTTAAACTCCGGCAGTATTACACGATGTCATCCAAAAAGAAAAGCGGAAGTAAGTGGCGGCATGCCGGCCATCGTCAGTATGGGAATTGCCGGTCAGGGACGGATCCATGGGACTGGAGGCATTCGGCTGTAGCCGTGGTCGACGTGCCACGCCGAAGCGTCTGCGCGAAGGCGGATGAGCCGTACGGTGCAGGCGATGGTGTGCGCCCAGCTAAAAATCAGGGCGATAGTTTGTCGGCGATAGTTTGTCTGTCCCGAATGGCACTAAGATAAGGCCTGTTTAGGATGGTTTGTGGGATCGTTTTCTTG
>MHBQ01000057.1 GCA_001803315.1 Lentisphaerae bacterium RIFOXYC12_FULL_60_16 | reverse complement strand
CGGCCTACCTCCACCCAACCAACCAGACCGGGGCAAGGTCGCCCCGGCTCCAGCCAGACCAGACGCCGGCACCATCGTCAGGCAAACCGGCGCCGGCACCGCCAACGGTCCCCCGCACGCCTGCAACCGGCCCCATTCCGGATCCACCCGGAACACGGTGACCCCATCACTCTCCTGGTTGGCCGCCAACAGGAACACCCCGTCCGGCGTCAGCAGGAAATTCCGGGGCCAACGCCCCCCCACCGGCACATACCCGCCGGCCCGCATCCCGCCAGCCGCCGGATCAACGGCAAACACCGCCAGACTGTCATGCCCGCGGTTCGACGCATAGACATGCCGCCCATCCGACGAAACATGCACATCGGCCGCATAACTCGTCCCGGTCCATCCCTCCGGCAACAGGGACAACGTCCGGCCCGGCAACAACACCCCGCGTTCCGCGTCATACCGGTAGTGCGTGATGGTGTTGTCGAGTTCATGCACCAGGAACACCTGCCGGCCGTCCGGATGCACCGCCATGTGACGGGGCCCCGATCCCGGCGCACACACCACCCACGGCGAATCATGGGGGACCAGTGTCCCCTCCCCCGCATCAAACCGGTACACCATGATCCGGTCCATGCCCAAATCCGCCACCCAGGCCAGCCGGTTGTCAGGCGACATCGTGACGGAATGTGCGTGGGGCCCCTCCTGACGGTCCGGCACCACACGGGATCCCTGCGGATGTTGAATCACCGCGGATGCCTTGCCCAACCTTCCGGTACCCGCAATCGGGAAAACCGCCACACTGCCCGACGCATAGTTGGCGGCAATAACAAACCGGCCGCCCGGATCCAGGCACAGGTGGCAGGGTCCGTCGCCGCCCGACGCCACGCGGTTCAACAGGGTCAACCGTCCGGTCTCCGGTTCAACGGCAAAGGCACACACCGAACCGTCATGGCGGTGCCCGTCCCGGCGTTCCTCACAGACCGAATACAGGTAACGGCCGGACGGATGAATCACCTGGAAGGTTGGGTTCGGCAAAGCGGCAACCGGTTGCAGGGCATGCAGGGTTCCGGAATCCGTGTCAAACTGCACCTGGTAGATGCCTTCACTGCCCCGGGTACTGTAGGTGCCGATAAAGATCATCCGTTGCATCGCGTATCCCTCCACGGCCCACGGTCATACGGGAAAAATCGTATCGTGAAACATTCGCGCCGTCGAGCATCACCATCTTTCCGCCGAACACGTCCCATCCTGTCCATCGCTCATCCTATCCTGTCTATCCCGTCAAACTCCCATCCAGACGGCTCACGAGGATGTTCGCCCTCCATGTGCTCCAAACTCTTTTCCATATTCATCACACGGCCTGCCTACCACCAACCCCGCCCACCAAACCACCCCTTCCCCCTTGCCTCCCGGCGCCGGGTCGCTACAATGCCTCCGTTTGCCGCCACCAGGCGGCTGGAAAGCGATGTCATGAAAGAAAAATATCCGTACAGCGAAATCGAACCCAAATGGCAGCAGTATTGGGAGGATACCGGCCTGTTCAAGGTGGACACCGCATCCCGCCCGGATCGCAAGTTCTACTGTCTGACAATGTTCCCCTATCCGTCCGGCACCATGCACGTGGGACACGGCCGCAACTACATCATCGGCGACGCCCTCACCCGCTACAAGATCATCACCGGCCATTCCGTCATCAGCCCAATGGGGTGGGATGCCTTCGGCCTGCCCGCCGAAAACGCCGCCAAGAGCCGCGGCGTCCATCCCAAGGAATGGACGTATAAGAATATCCGGCAGATGAGGACCCAGATCCAGTCCTGGGGCGTCGGCTATGACTGGGACCGCGAACTGGCCACCTGCCACCCGGACTATTACCGCTGGACCCAATGGGTGTTCCTCAAACTCTTCGAACGCGGCCTGGCCTACCAGAAACTGGCCCCCGTCAACTGGTGCGAACTGTGCACCACCCTCGCCAACGAGGAAGTCCTCGCCGACGGTACCTGCGAACGGTGCGGCCGCCCGGTGGTCAAACGGGACCTGACCCAGTGGTTCTTCCGTATCACCGAATACGCCCCGCGCCTGCTGGATGACCTGGACGGCCTCACCGGCTGGCCGGAAAAGGTCCGCAATATGCAGGCCAACTGGATCGGCCGCTCCCAGGGCGCCACCGTCCGTTTCACCGTGAGCGAAACCGGGGACCCCTGCCCCATCTTCACCACACGGCCCGACACCATCTACGGCGTCACGTTCATGGCCATCGCCCCGGAACATCCCCTGGTGGAGAAACTCGCCGCCACCAGCCCGAACCGTGACCGGCTCCTGGCCTTTGCCGGACAACAACGCGCCCTCTCGTCCGCCGCCCGTACCGGCGATACCGCCAAAAAGGAAGGGGTATTCACCGGGTTCCACGTGACCAACCCCTACAATGGCGACCGCGTGCCGCTGTGGGTGACCAACTACGTCCTGATGGAATACGGCACCGGGGTCGTCATGGCCGTTCCGGCCCACGACCAGCGCGATTTCGAATTCGCCAAAACCTACGGGCTCGGTATCAAGGTGGTCATCCAGAACACCGACCGGTCCCTGCAGGCCGATGCCATGACCGAAGCCTACGTGGACGACGGCACGCTGGTCGATTCCGGCCCCTTCAACGGACGCGGCAACCGCGAGGCCATGCCGGACATGATCCGGCATGCCGCCGGCAACGGTTTCGGTGAAGCCACCGAGACCTACCGTATCCGCGACTGGCTGATCAGCCGCCAGCGCTACTGGGGCGCGCCCATCCCCATCATCCACTGCGACACCTGCGGCGCCGTGCCGGTTCCCGAGAAGGACCTGCCCGTCGCATTGCCCGACGACGTCAACTTCCAGCTCGAACGGGGCAACCCCCTCGCCCACCACGAGGGTTTCATCCGCACCACCTGCCCCACCTGCGGCAAGCCGGCCCGGCGCGAGACCGACACCCTGGCCCAGTGGCTGTGTTCCTGCTGGTACTACCTGCGCTACGTCAATCCACGCCTGGAAACCGCCGCCTTCCGCAGGGAGGACGTGGATTTCTGGATGCCGGTGGACCAGTACATCGGCGGCATCGAACATGCCGTGCTGCACCTGTTGTATTCCCGCTTCATCCTCAAGGTCCTGCACGATGCCGGCTGCTGTTCGTTCACCGAGCCGTTCGGCGCGCTGTTTACCCAGGGCATGATCTGCAAACGCAGCGACAAGGACGGCCAGTTGTACAAGATGTCAAAATCCAAGGGCAACGTGGTCAGCCCCGACGAACTGATCCGCGACTACGGGGCCGACACCCTGCGGCTGTACACGCTGTTCATCGGCCCGCCGGAAAAGGATGTCGAGTGGAGCGACCGCGGTATCGAGGGCGCCTCGCGCTTCCTGCGCCGCCTCTGGACCCGCGTCTATGTGAACCGCGACTGGCTCGGCCGCCCGGCGGAACCCTGCCGGATCGACGCCATGTCCGCCGCGGCGCGCGACCTGTACCGCAAACTGCACGTGACCATCGCCGCCATCACGCAGGCCATCGAGACGGACTTCCACTTCAACTCGGCCATCGCCCAGATCATGGAGCTGATGAACGCCGTGGATGCCGCAGCCATCGGCGCCGACCACCCGGCGCAGGACCGCGCCGTGTGCAAGGCGGCCCTCGAGGGACTGGTCCGGCTGATTGCCCCGTTTGCCCCGCACATCGCCGAAGAACTCTGGGTGGAACTGGGCCACACGCCCGGCATCTTCAGCGCCGGCTGGCCCGCCGTGGATCCGACGGCCCTGGTCCAGGATACCATCGAGGTGGCCATCCAGATCAACGGCAAGGTGCGCGGCCGCGAACAGGTCCCCGCCGCCATGGGGCAGGCCGAACTCCAGCAGCTGGCAACCACCTCCGAATCCGTGCGCCGCTATACCGAGGGCAAAACCATCCGCAAGGTGATCGTCGTCCCCGGCAAGCTGATCAACCTGGTGGTCGGATAAACCAAACGGCCCGCCCTGCAAAGGGCGGGCCGCACGTCACACCGGCTCCGGTCAGAACTTGTAGGTCAGGCCTATCGCGACGACCGGATACACCACGAACGGATCCATATCCTCCTGGAGTTCCTGCCGTTCGATCTCGGCGTCGATGTTGAGTTGCCCCTGCTCGGCCGGATTGGCGGCCACGACGTTCAGGGTGAGATCCGGCGCTCCATGGTACATCACGCCCAGATCGAAGGAGAAGAACCACCGGCCATCGCCGACAAACGGGTTGCCGTAACCGATGCCCAGATAGGGACACACGCTGGCAAATTCAATGCCCCCGTTGAGATCCGACACCTCGTAGTCCCGGCCGTTAAGTTCGATCTCGTCGCCGGTCTCGGCCGAGTAGGTCACCTCGTTGCCATTGAACACGAGCCCGCAGGTCATACGGAATCCGGTGGACCAGGGATGCCAGTCAAGATATGCACCCAGGGTCTGCAGTTTCAACTCCGCCTGGATTTTTTCTTCATCCCAGTTGCCGCTGGCATCGTCGGTCGACTCCTCTTCATAATCCACGTTGAGCCAGGCGAATCCAACCCGGGCATTCAGGACTTCCGTCACCGGCACGGACAGATCCGCACCGATACCCGGCGTTCCAAACTTGGCCGATACGGCCATGTCCGCCCACCCGGTTGCCACCAGCCCGAGCACCGCCAGCACCGTCAAACCGCTCTTTAACAAACGCGTCATACCCATCCTCCCTTATATTCCCGATACGGCATAACCATCGGGTTCCGGGGAGCATAGGAAGCCCGCCCGACGGAAACAAGAATCAACTTTGCCTCCAGCGGCGCAACCGGTATAGTGAAGGGTGATTGCCGTTATACCGCGCAACACAGGAGACGGGTTATGAACGATTCGACAAGCGATTGTGTGTTTTGCCGCATCGTGGCCGGCACCCTGCCGGCATGCCGGGTGTACGAGAACCCGCACATCCTGGCCTTCATGGACATCAACCCCGTCATCAAGGGACACACCCTGGTCATCCCCAAGGCCCATTACGACCCGATCACCCGCACCCCGGACGAGGTCCTGGTCCATGTGATCACCGCCGTCCGGCACGTGGCAACCGCCGTCTGGACGGGTCTCAAGGCCGATGGCCTGAACGTGACCCAGGCCAACGGCGCCGTGGCCGGACAATGTGTGCCCCACATCCATTTCCACGTCATTCCCCGATACGAGAACAGCGACAACCCGCGCAACTGGATACCCGGCAAGTATGCCTCGACGGCGGAAATGGAAACCTTTGCGGACCGCATCCGCCGGGCACTCCCCACCGGCACATAACCCCCCGGCTTCGAAAGGACTTTGTATGGATCAGGACGTTTTCGGCGACACGGTGGACACCATCTGTTCCCACGACGACCGCTACGCCCCCGATGCCTATTATTTCATGCGGGAAGCGCTGGATTACACCTCCAAGCAATTGAACAAGCCGTCTACCGGACCCGGACGCCACGTCAGCGGCCAGGAACTGCTGAACGGCCTGCGCGCATATATCCTGCAGGAATTCGGCCCCATGGCCCTCTCCGTGCTCAACCACTGGGGAATCAAGTGCACCGAGGATTTCGGCAACATCGTCTTCAACCTGGTTGAATCCGGCAGACTGGGCTGTACGGAACACGACAACCGGAGCGACTTTGCCAACGGCTACACGTTCGACGAGGCCTTCGCCAAACCGTTCCGCCCAAACTCGCCGGAAACGGTGCTGAACATCCGCCGGAACCATAAACGGACCACCCGGGCACGACGCCCCCGAAATACCGGAGAACCCTCATGATACGATGCCCCGCCTTTCTACGAACGTTGTTCGGCAGCGCCTGCGTCTGCCTGCCGGCCCTATGCCGGGCTTCACCGGATATCGCCAAGGTCCTGCTCCCCCGCCTGCAGGACCTGAACGCCAGCCTGGAACGCACGGTCCTCGACAACGGCGTCGTCTGCCTGTTCCGCGAGGACACCACGGCGCCGGTCGTGTCCGTACAGCTCTGGGTCGGCACCGGATCCATCCACGAGGAGGAATACCTCGGCGCCGGCCTCTCCCATGCCGTGGAACACATGATCTTCAAGGGCACCGAACGGCGCAAACCTGGAGACGTCTCGCGCGAAATCGACGACGCCGGCGGTTCCGTCAACGCCTATACCAGCTTCGACCGCACGGTCTTCCACGCGGATCTTCCGGCCCGCACCTGGCGCGTCGGGCTGGATGTACTGTCCGACGCCGTGTTCAACGCCTCGTTCCCCGCCGACGAATGGACCCGGGAACGCGACGTGATCCTGCGCGAAATCGCCATGACCCGCGACGACCCGGACCGCGTCCTCGGCCAGCTGGTCTGGCAGACCGCCTTCCGTGAACATCCCTACCGGTTCCCGATCATCGGGCACGAAGCCGTCTTCCGCCGCACCACCCGGGATGACCTGGTCACCTTCTGCCGCCGCAACTACGTAACGGACAACCTGGTGGTGGTCATCGTCGGGGACGTACGCCGTGAGGAAGCCATGCAGGCGGTCCGGGAAACCGTCGGCGCCCTGGAACGGCGGACCCGCCGGACCATCGTCCTGCCCGCCGAATCCCGGCAATCCGCTTCCCGGACCATACGCCAGACCGGCCCCTACCAGGTTACCCGGATGGGCTGTGTCTGGCAGACGGTCCCCCTGAACCACCCGGACGCCGCCGCCCTGGAAGTGCTGGCCGTCGTGACCGGCCAGGGGGATAGTTCACGGCTGACGCTCGAATACCGCGACCGGCTCCGGTGGGTCCATGAAATCAGCGCCTGGTCCTACACCCCCCGCGAAGCCGGCCTGTTCGGCATCAGCGCGGTGTTCGATCCGGAACGGGAAACCGACCTGGTCAACGTCCTCCAGGCCGAGGTTGAACGCTGGACGACCAACCCCTTTCCGGATGAATCCATCGAAAAAGCCCGTCGGCAACTCGCCGTCCGCGAACTGGCTGAACTCCAGACCATGAAGGGACAGGCCGGCCAGTATGCCAGCGGTGAATTCTATGCCGGGAGCCCCACCTTCTCGGAAACCTGGATCCGGCGGCTCATGGCCGTGACACCGGAATCGGTCATGGCGGTTGCCGGCCGGTACCTCCAGGTGGAACGCCGCACCCTGGCCGTACTCGCCCCGCAAGCCCCGGCATCAACCAACGTTCCGGCCGCATCAGCCGTTCGATCGCCCCGGCCCCAACGACGGGTGCTGGCCAACGGCATCCCGCTGATCGTCCAGCAGGATTCCCGCCTCCCGTTTGTCAACATCTGCGTGGCCTTCCGCGGCGGCCTGCTCCAGGAAACCACCACCAACAGCGGCATCACCTCCCTGATGGCGGAACTGCTGACCCGGGGAACCGACTCCCTCACCGCCGAAACCCTCGCGCGTGAAATCGAAACCATGGGCGCCACCCTGGAACCGTTCAGCGGCTGGAACAGTTTCGGCCTGCGCGGCCGCTGCCTCTCCAGCGACGTCAAACGCTTCATGGGGTATGTTTCGGACTGCCTGACACGGGCCGCCTTTCCCCAAACCGAACTCGACCAGCACAAGGCCATCCAGATCGCCGAGATCCGCAAACAGGATGAGGACCCCATCGCCGTCGCCCAACGCGCACTCGGGCCCCTGCTGTTCAACGACCACCCCTATGGACGGCCACTCCTCGGATCCGTGGGCAGTGTTGAAGCCCTCACCCGCGACGCGGTGATCCGCCACTACCAGACCCTGACCGTCACCGGCAATGTGGCGGTGGCCATTTTCGGGGACCTGGATCCCGACACGGCGGAATGGCTGGGCACCCGTGCCTTCAACGATCTCCCGGCCGGCGCCACGCCGGTTGATCAGCCCGTATCCCGCCCCGGACAACCCGGCCGCATCGAGCAGCCGATGCCCCGCGAACAGGCCATCGTCCTGATGGGATTCCCCGGCATCACCCTGCAGGATCCCCGTTACGAAGCCGTCCGCATCCTGCAGGATTCCCTGAGCGGCCTTTCCTCCGATCTGGCTATGGAGGTGCGCGAGACCCGCGGCCTGGCCTATTTTGTCGGCGCTTACCAGCGCCCCGGCCTGCAACCCGGCTCATTCGTGCTGTATGCCGGCACCCGCCCCGACGCCGTCGCCACCGTCGAATCCCTGATGCGCAAGGAACTCGACCGCATCGCACGGGAGGGAATCCGGACCGACGAATTCGAGCGCGCCCGGAACCGGTTGATCGCGGCGCACGAAATGGCCCTGCAAAACCCGCTCGATACCGCCATGAACTGCGCCCTCAACGAGTTGTACGGGCTGGGCTTCGATTTCGGGCTCGGTACCGCCGACCGGCTCCGCGCCCTGACGCCTGAAACGCTTCAGACCACGGCCGCTTCCCTGTTCACCCAAACCGTCTCCGGAGTGTCCATCGTCATTCCGGTAGACCCTGCACCAACCACCGATCAAGGAGCACCCTCACCATGACCGCACAACCCCGCATGACGGAAAAAGACCTGCACAAGGCGCTGTTCCTGAACCTGACCATGATGCTGTCGGCATCCGCCATGCAGCAGATGGGCAAACTGGTGGACCCTGCCAAGGGCAAGGCCGAAACCAACCTTGAAGGCGCCCAGGTCACCATTGACATGCTGTCCATGCTGCAGGCCAAGACCCTGAACAACCTCGACCCGGAAGAGAAACGCATGATCGACCATACGGTCTCCTCCCTCCAGATGACCTATGTCGAAACGGCCGAGGCGCAGAAGGCCAACCCGCCCCAACCCGAGGCAAAAGCCAAGGCACCATCAGCCGAAACGCCCCCTTCGCCGGAACCGGAAATAAAAACCACCGGAAAAACCGACCGCGAAGTCAAATACCACAAAACCTACGGGTAACCCCGCCACTTCCCCATCCCCACATCCCACGTTCTACGTTTAATAACCCCCTCCCCGGTAGGGCGCGATCGCCTGCCCTGAGCACAGCCGAAGGGCCGAGCGCGCCGCTCCCCGGTGACCCGCGTTGCTTACCCTGCTGTCAACGCCGCTTTGAAAGAGCCCTTCTTCAGCCGTTTTGAAAATGACCGTCTACTTCGTCTTCTTCCGGCGGAACCGCAGAATACCCAACCGTAGAATGTCGAAGGAAAGGTCGACATTCGGTGTTCATAATTCGTCAATCTGCGGTTCTTCCGGAACATCGCCAAACCGGCGGATGCTGTAGCCGGGGTCGGTGACCTATCTATTATACGCATATTGAACATCCTGGGCATGCGTGTTTATTGTCTCGTAATATCACTTATAATAGTGATA
>MHBQ01000056.1 GCA_001803315.1 Lentisphaerae bacterium RIFOXYC12_FULL_60_16 | reverse complement strand
ACCGCCTGTCCACCATTGCCCATTTCGACCGGCTGATCGTGTTGGACAAGGGACGCATCGTGGAGCTTGGATCCCATGATGAACTGTTGGCTCGGGGCGGCTTATACCGCCGGCTGTTTGATTTGCAGTTCGACCGTGCCGGCACAACGGGGACATCGGGATAATCCATGAAATCCTATCGTCAGGAACTGACGTTTGAGATTCCCGCACGTCGCGGTTATGTCAACATCACACCCCGGGTTGAAACGTGTGTGCATGATAGCGGCATACGGGAGGGGTTGGTCCTGGTGTCGCGGTGAATAACCGCTGCGCAACCTCCTGCACATGAAGACATCGGACTATGATTACCATCTGCCGCCGGAGTTGATTGCCCAACAGCCCCCTCCCATCCGCGGGGGGTCGCGCATGATGGTGGTGCGCGCGGGTTTGGGGGTCGTGGCCGACGGGACCGTGGGGGATTTGCCCCGATGGATCCGGTCCGGCGATCGTCTGGTGGTCAACAATACGAAGGTTTTGCCGGCACGGGTGTACGGTTCCTGGCAGGATACGGGAGGACGGGTTGAACTGCTCTTCCTCGAGCCCAGCGGCACGGACACCTGGGATGCCATGTATCATGCGTCACGTTCGGCACGGGAGGGACGGATCATAAGCCTGGATGCCGATGGTTCCTCCCTGTGCGTTGTGACCTGCCTCCCCTTTGGCCGGATACGGGTTCGCTGGCAGGGCACCGGTTCGATGGATTCGGCCCTTGACCGGTTTGGCGTGATGCCGGTTCCGCCCTATATTCAACGCAAGGCGGATGACCCCGCAACCGATTTGCTGGACCGTGAACGTTACCAGACGGTTTTTGCCCGGCATACCGGTGCTATTGCGGCCCCCACGGCGGGGTTGCATTTCTCAAAAGAATTGCTAGGACAGTTGGGACGGGATGGCGTGGGGATGAGTGAAATCACCCTGCATGTCGGTCCCGGCACCTTCAAGCCCGTCAAGGTGGAGGATGTGGACCAACACACGATGGAGGCGGAACGGTACGAGATTTCGCCGGAAACAGCGGAAGCAATCAGGCGGACCCGTCAGGCCGGAGGACGGATCGTTGCCGTGGGTAGTACCACGGTCCGAACCCTGGAGACCGTGGCGCTGGAACATGGCGGGGTGCTTCCCGCCTCGGGACGAAGCACCTTGTTTATCCGGCCGCCGTTCGAGTTCCGGGTGGTGGGTGCCATGTTGACCAATTTTCACCTGCCACGATCCACCCTGTTGATGATGGTCAGCGCGTTGGCGGGGCATGACTGCATCATGGCGGCCTATGCGGAGGCAATCCGGAAATCCTACCGGTTTTACAGCTATGGGGACTGCATGCTGATCCTGGGGGACACATTTGCCACCTAAAATTCTTTGGGAGGAGGCTTGACCATCCGCTTGTGATTCTGCTAATGCTTGAGATATTGCATTAGGCATAAGGAGAACATCCATGAAGAATATCTGGCGCCGGTTAAGTCTGCGGTCATTCACCCTGATTGAATTGTTGGTCGTAATCGCCATCATCGGTATTCTGGCCGGCATGTTGCTGCCTGCCGTGGCTGCGGCCCGTGAACGTGCCCGCCGAACCCGTTGTGCGGCCAACTTGTCGCAGATTGGCAAGGCGCTCAAGATGTATTCGATGGATCAGGGTGAGCGGTTCCCGAGCGATTTCAAATCCAGCATGGCACAGTATGCGGACAACCCCAAACTGTTCATCTGCCCCAGTGATACGCGCAGTAATGCAACCTCGCTGGCCCAGATGACCACCGCGATGTGCAGCTACAATATGGTCAAGGGTTTGACGGAGTCCGTTGCTTCGACCCGTATGCACGTGTGCGATAAGGATGGCAGTAACAGCGTCAATAACGCCAATTGGGGCGGAAACCACGCCAATGCAGGTGGGAACGTTCTTTTCGTGGATGGTTCGGTTCTCTGGATCCTCGAGGCGGAATGGAATACGGCTGCCGCAAACAATACGATTTCGAATCTGGTCGGCTCGCCGGTTCCTGTATGGGCATCCGCACTGGCTGTTGATTAATTGACTGGAATCCCACGGGCTGGCGGCAGGCATGTCGCCAGCCCGTTTTTTTTCGATGAGTGATTCCCGCACAACGCCTGCTGTTAACCGGGTGGCGCGGATCCTGGTGGAGGCGGTTCCCGACCGTCCGTTCGATTACGCGATTCCCGATGCGTTGGTTCCTGTCGTAAAGCCGGGGGTCCGGGTTTCCGTCCCATTCGGTCACCGGACCGTAACCGGCGTGGTTTTCGAGTTGGCCGATCATTCCGACCATGCGAAGCTCAAATCCATTGAAGCGGTTCCGGATCCCGTGCCGATGCTGGACGCCACCCTCCTGAAACTGGCGGCGTGGATGGCGGATTATTACCAGGCGCCGCTGGCGCATGCCGTGCGGACCATGTTGCCGGGTGCGGTGCGCAGGGCCGGTGCACGGTTCAAGACACAACGGATTGTCCGGCTGGCCGATGAAACCGCCACCCCTGCCGGGATCACGCCGGTGCAACAGTCCCTGGTAACCGTATTGCAGGGGTCGGGCGCCATGCCGGTTCCAGAGCTGCTCAAGCGAGCCGGAGTGACCAATGCCCCGTTGAATATCCTGGCGAAACGCGGGGTCGTGATCATCGAGACTGAAACGGTGACACGGACGGCGCTGGCTTGCCGTACGGTTCTACGAACCGGGCCGCTGGAACTGATGCCGGAACAAGCCGGGGCGTTGGCCACGACGGTTGAAGCCATGGAACATCCGCCCGGTGTCATCCTGTTGTATGGCGTGACGGGGAGCGGCAAGACCGAGGTCTATCTGCAAGCCATTGAGCACGCTTTGCAAAAGGGGCGAAGTGCAATCGTGCTCGTTCCTGAAATATCGTTAACCCCGCAAACCGTGGAGCGGTTCCAAGCGCGGTTCGGTGAACGGATTGCCGTGTTGCACAGCAATCTGGGCGATGGCGAACGGCATGACGAATGGCATCGGATACGGGATGGCAAGGCGGATATTGTCATCGGCGCCCGATCCGCCGTCTTTGCGCCGGTACGCCATCTTGGCCTGATCGTGGTGGATGAGGAGCATGAGCCGTCCTACAAGCAGGAGGAGTCGCCCCGCTATCATGCCCGGGATGTGGCGGTGATGCGCGCGCAGATGACCCCGTGTCCCGTGTTGTTATGCACGGCGACACCCAGTTTCGAATCATGGGCCAATGTGGAGCGGAAGAAATACCTTCTCAGCATTTTGCACCGGCGTGCCGATGACCGGAAATTGCCGGCGGTACGGATCGTGGACATGCGCATGGAGGCGGAATCCACCGGACAGATCGGTGTGTTTTCGCGCGAACTGTTGGAGGCCATCCGGCGCCGGTTGGATCGTGCCGAGCAGGTCATGTTATTTCTCAACCGGCGCGGGTTTGCTGCTTCCCTGCAGTGTCCGGCGTGCGGACATGTGGTTACCTGCGAGGCCTGTAGCATCGCCCTGACCTACCACCGGTCGGATGAGCGGTTGCGATGTCATATATGCGGGGCCAGTCATCCGGTTCCCGCATCCTGTCCAAAATGCCGGGATCCGGGCATCCGGATGGGGGGGGTCGGAACCCAGCGTGTGGAACGGATCGCGGCAAAATGTTTTCCCCAGGCCCGTATCCAGCGGTTGGATGCCGACTTGACCAGTCGTAAACAAGTCTACGAGGAAGTGCTCGGTGCATTCCGTTCGGGAAAGATCGACATCCTGGTGGGCACGCAGATGATTGCGAAAGGATTGCACTTCCCCAACGTAACCCTGGTGGGGGTGTTGCATGCCGATCTGGGTTTGCATATTCCCGATTTCCGGGCTGGCGAACGGACCTTTCAATTGCTGGCGCAGGTGGCGGGTCGTGCGGGTCGGGGGGATGTAAACGGCGAGGTGATCATCCAGACCTACACGCCGGCTCACCCCGCCCTGGTGTCGGCCCGGACCCTGGATTATGACGGGTTTGCTGGACCGGAACTGCTTCAACGCAAGGAGTTGGGGTACCCGCCCTACGGGCATATGGTATGTCTCGGCTTGAAGGGCGCCAGTGAGCGGCGGGTTGCCGTTTCGGCCGGCGAGTTGTCCGGTGCGTTATCGGCCCGGTTGTCAGCCCCGGCGGTTGTTTCCCCGGCATGTCCGGCGCCGCTGGCCAAGGCCAAGGGTTTGTTCCGGTACCAGGTGCTTATGCGGGGGCCGTCGGTACGGCGGCTGACCGATGCCATTCGGTCTGTCCTGAAGGTGGTTTCATTGCCCCGTGATGTCGCCCTGGCAATTGATGTGGATGCGATCCACATGCTGTGACCCGCGGGGATACTGCTTGATCCGAGACATTGTTGCGCCTATGGTTTGGCCTTGATTTGAGGAAGGGCAAACATGTCACGCACACGTTACTACGTTACGACCCCGATCTATTACGTCAACGACAAGCCGCATATCGGGCACGCCTATACCACGGTGCTTGCGGACGTCATGGCCCGGTATCACCGGTTGTTCGGGGTTCCCACGTTTTTTCTGACCGGGACCGATGAGCATGGACAGAAAGTCCAGCAGGCGGCACAGAAAGCCGGGGTGGATCCCCAGACCCATGTGGACCGCACGGTGGTCCGGTTCCAGCATTTGTGGCAGCAGCTGGGTATCACCAACGATGCGTTTATCCGCACCACCGATGCAGGACACAAGCGGGTGGTCCAGGAAATCCTCCAGGACCTTTATGACCGGGACGAGATATACCGGGCGGAATATGACGGGTGGTATTGTGTTACCTGTGAGCGGTTTTACATGGAGAAAGACCTGCTCAACGGGACCTGTCCGGAAGCCGGTTGCGGACGGAAGGTCGAGCCCATCCGCGAAACGAACTATTTTTTCCGCATGAGCCGGTACCAGGAATGGCTGGTTGACTACATCCAGACACACCCATCCTTCATTCAGCCGGATTTCAGGCGGAACGAGACGCTGGGATTTCTTCGTAAACCCCTGCAGGATTTGTGCATTTCACGCCCCAAGTCCCGCTTGAACTGGGGCGTTGAGCTGCCGTTCGACTCGCAGTTTGTCTGCTATGTCTGGTTCGATGCGCTGGTCAACTACATCAGCGCGATCGGATATCGTTCTGACCCCGCACTTTTCGAGCGGTGGTGGCCTGCGTCCCATCATCTGATCGGCAAGGACATTCTGACCACCCATACGGTCTACTGGCCCACCATGCTCAAGGCCATGAGGCTTCCCATGCCGGAGACTGTATTTGCACATGGTTGGTGGCTGTCCGGGCAGGATAAGATGAGCAAAAGCCTCGGGAATGTGGTCAATCCGTTCGACTATATTGAACGGTTTGGGGTGGATGCCTTCCGGTATTTCCTGACGGCCGAGATGTCATTGGGGCAGGATGCCAGTTTCACCGAAGTGGCATTCATGAGGCGTTACCAGGCGGATCTGGCCAATGACCTGGGCAACCTGTTGAGCCGTGTGGTCAAATTGATCGGCAGCCATTGTGGTGGGCGGGTTCCCTCGCCTGGAACCATGGGTGAGGATGAGGTGCGGATTCGGGATGTCACGCTGGCGGCAGCCAAAGACATGGTTGACGCCGTGGAGCGTATGCGGGTGGATCAGGGGGTGACTGGTCTTACCAACGCGATCCGCGAGGCCAATCGTTACCTGGAACGACGCCAGCCATGGGTGTTGGCACGAGACGGACGACAGGCGGAACTCGAGACCGTGTTGTATGCGGCTGCGGAGTGTCTACGAATTGTCAGCGGTATGCTGTTTCCTGTCATGCCGACCAAGATGGGAGAATTGCGCGCAGTACTCGGCGTTGGGACGGAAGCGCCGTCGTTCGATCGTTTACGGGAATGGGGGGGACTGGTCCCCGGAACACCCGTGTCAGCGGCGCCGATCTTATTTCCGCGCCAGGAATCCAAGCCAACGCCGGTACCGGCGGCAACGCCTGTTGAAGTGGAGGGTGTCATGTCTATCGAATATACGGATTTCCAAAAAGTTGAATTGCGTACGGCAAAGATTGTGCAGGCGGAGCGCGTGGAAGGCGCTGACAAGTTGCTGCGTCTCCAGGTTGAAATCGGCGGGGAAGCCCGGCAGATCGTGGCCGGCATTGCCAAGTTCTATGCGCCGGAGACGTTGATTGGACGGACCATTGTGGTGGTGGCCAACCTTAAGCCGGCAAAGATACGCGGGGTTGAGTCGAACGGCATGTTGCTGGCAGCGTCGAAAGATGATGTCCTGCGGCTTGTTACCGTTGATGGTGAAATGGTCTCCGGCGCCACGGTGAAGTAGCCTGCGTGGTCCCCCGATAGTTCCGATCCGTTCGCATGTTTGATGCGGTTCTCCGTCGATCCTTATTGCCGCCGGTGTGGGGCACGGTGGGGAACTGATTGCTCCCCGTTATTCGCTAACTTACCACTGCCCTTATCCCTGCATGCTTAAGCCCTATGCCAAGGCATGTATTTCCGGGGTAAAATCCGGCCATAAATAGCGGTTTCTGGCATTCCGGAAAAATCCTTCCTGAAACGGTTCTCGATACCGAGAAAATTTATCAAATAACTATTGACACAAAGTGGGGCGAAGTGTTGAATCGTGTCACTAAAGGTCAATAGGTGATTAAATGAGTGGCGTTGATGAGAAAGCCATTGGCGGACACGGTGTGTTTGTCGGTCGGCATCCGCATTCCTTGGATTCCAAGCGGCGTGTGACGATTCCGAGTGATTGGCGTGCCCAGGTCGGAATGCCGCAGGGCTTTTATGTGTTACCTGGCATTGATCAGAAATGCCTGTGCGCCTTTCCCGCCGCGGAAATGTTTCGCCGCATGGAGAAGATGCGCCAGCATTCGTTTACGGATGCCCGTGCACGACAGTTTGCCCGGGTGCTGGCGTCCCAATCCGAGCTGCTGGAGTGGGATTCCCAGGGGCGAATCCGAATCAAGGATGACTTGCTGAATTTTGCCGGGCTCGTGGATCAGGTTGAGTTGATCGGGACGTTTGATTCATTCGAGTTATGGAATCCGGATCATTTGCAGCAGAGCGGTGCGTTGGATCGGAGTAATTTGCAGGAGGCTGCCCGTTACATGGAATTCTGACGGGTGCCGGTTGATGCGGGTGCGCCGGGTCCGCCGTGAAATGAAGGCGAAACAGCCATGCATCAGTCGGTCCTGTTGAATGAAGTGATCGAGTCACTCGGGGTTTGTCCGGGCGGAATCTATGTGGATGGAACGGTTGGCAGTGGTGGACACGCCGAGGCGATTCTACGGGCATCGTCGCCGGATGGACGCTTGATTGCGATTGACCGGGATGTGGATGCCGTTGGGCGGAGTGGCGGGCGGTTATCGGTCTGGGGTGAACGGTGCCGGATCATTCATTCCGACTACGGTGATTTGAAGGCTGTGGTGAATGGTATGGGTATCGCGGAGGTGAATGGGGTTCTGCTGGATCTGGGGGTCTCGTCGGAACAACTGGACACCCCGGGCCGGGGATTCAGTTTCCAGTCGGAGGGGCCGTTGGATATGCGTATGGACCAGGGACAGTCGTTGACGGCTGCGCAGGTGGTGAACACCTGGCCGGAGACGGTTCTGGCGGACACGTTTTACCAGTATGCGCAGGAAACCCGTTCCCGCCGGATTGCCCGGGCCATTGTGGAAGCCCGTTCCGGTGCGCCGATAGCGACCACGAGCCGGTTGGCGGATGTGGTCGCGCGCGCCTGTGGGGGGCGGACGGGGAAGATTCATCCGGCAACGCGGGTGTTTCAGGCCCTGCGGATGGCGGTGAATGACGAAATGGGAATTCTGGTCCGTGGTCTTGAATCCGGGTTGCAGGTGCTGGCGAATGGCGGACGGATGGTGGTTATCAGTTTTCACAGCGGAGAGGATCGTTGTGTAAAGACCTGTTTCCGTGAACATGCGGGCCGGTGGGAATCGCTGCCGCAGGGGGGGAGCGCCTGGGTGGGGCGTCGACCGGCGGTCAAATGGGTGCACCGGCGTGTCGTGGTGGCATCTGAAAATGAAAGGGAAGATAACCCGCGGGCGCGTTCGGCCAAGTTGCGGGTTGTGGAGCGTGATGACCGGTGTGGAGTGGATCCCACCGTTTGAGAATAGGACGGAGGCGGTACTATGGCACGAAGAAATCGTAATCGCAGGGTTCAAACCCGGGCATTACCGGCACCTTTTGCCGGTTTCATATCCCTGTTGGTTTTGCTGGCTCTGGGCTACGTATGGCTGGGGTGCCGGTGTGAAGCGGCGGGTCGTGAAATCAAGCAGTTGGAGGTTCGTCGCAATGAGTTGAAAAATCTTCTGCTCAACGAGGAATTCAAATGGTCGCGGATGAAATCGCCGCTGGAACTGGACAAGGCCCTGACGCGGCACCGTATCGAAATGGTTCTGCCCGGCATGCGTCAGGTGGTTCGGCTTCGTCAGTCCGATCTTCCCCCTTCCGCTGAATCCATGGTTGAGGCACCGCAGTATGCCAGTCTCGAGAGGGTTCCGATGAATGAATGATTGGCGTTGGAAATGGCGTTTTTATGCGAGCGCTTTCCTGCTGGGATTGGTCCTGACAGGATTAAGCGTTCGGCTGGTTTTCCTGCATGCCTTGACGCCGGAGTCCGTGGTGCGGGGTATCGATGAAAGCCGGCGCATGCACAAGCAATTACTGGCCGGACGGGGGGCTATTTGCGACCGGATGGGATCGGGCAACCTGCTGGCGTTGAATGTCCCCATGAAGGATGTTTGCGCCAATCCTGCCCTGATTGTCCGGAGCAACCTCCTGGTGGACGTCAGTGCCACCCTCTCGGAACTGCTGGATGTGCCGGTGGACGAGGTGGCGCAGCGGCTCAACCGGCCGGATCGGGAGTTTGCCTATATTCGACGGGCCGTGATGGAGGACGATGCGGCACGAGTCCTTGAACGTCGGATTCCGGGTGTTTTCTTCCGCGAAAACATGGTGCGGCATTATCCGCACCGTAATTTCATGTGCCATATCCTTGGTTTTGTGAATCATGACGGGATCGGCAGTGCCGGCATTGAACAGGCAGCCGACGCCTATCTGCGCGGGAGTCCCGGGTATCTCGAAAGCCAGGTGGATGCGTTGCGGCGCGAAATGTACGGGCGTCGTGCGCAGTATGTGGCGCCCCTGGAAGGCGCCCATGTGGTGCTCACGGTGGATCAACAGATACAATACCAGGCGGAACGAGCCCTGGATGCCGCGATGATCGAACACCGGGCCAAGGGTGCCTGTGTCATTGTTCAACGGATCCGGACCGGTGAGATTCTGGCGATGGCCAGCCGGCCGGCCTTTGATCTGAACACCTTCAACCAGGCGTCTGAATCCGAGCGGACCAACCGGGCGATCGGGATGAATTATGAACCGGGTTCAACCTTCAAGGGGGTGGCGTTTTCCGCCGCATTCAACGAGCAGACCGTGCGTCCCGAGATGGTGGTCGATTGTGAAGACGGCGCCTGGTCCTATGGCGGCAAGGTACTTCGGGATTACCATGCGTACGACCGTTTAACGGTGGCGGATGGGCTGAAGAAATCCAGTAATATCCTTACTGCCAAGACGGCCCTGACCCTGGGGAACCAGCGGTTCTACCGGTATCTTAAGGCTTTCCACATCGGGGAGCCCCTGGGATTTGATCTGCCCGGCGAGGAGGGGGGGATTCTGGCACCCGTTTCCAAATGGTCCAAGATCAGTTCGACCCGGATTGCCATGGGGCAGGGAGTCGCCGTTACGCCCCTGCAAATGCTCGCGGTATATTGTGCGATTGCCAACGACGGATTCTTGATGCGTCCCTACATCATATCCCATGTGGTCAGCCCGGATGGAACGGTTTTGAAACGTACGCAACCCGAAGTTCTGGGGCGGCCCATCCGCTCCGAAACCGCCGCCCTGATGTGCCGGCTGCTGGCGCGGGTTACGGAACCCGGTGGTACGGGGACCCGCGCCTGTGTGGAAGGCTATGAAGTGGCAGGAAAGACGGGCAGCGCCCAGAAGCCCGTGGCAGGAGGCTATTCCAGCACTGCGCACGTGGCGTCGTTTGCAGGCTTTGTGCCGGCCGGTGCTCCGGAGATTGGCATCATCGTTGTGATTGATGAGCCGCAACCCCTGCACACGGGTGGGGTGGTGGCGGCTCCGCTTTTCAGCCGGATTGCCGGTTACGCCGTACGATACCTGGATGTGGCACCCGGACGGAACCTGCTGGCGAGCCGTTAGGATCCGGTGCCGACCGGTGGAAGGATCATCATGGATCGATTGGTCAGGTTGGATGCGTTGCTTCGGGACGTTCCGGGAGCGGCCAGCTCCGGTGGCCGGAATCCGGAGGTGACGGGTGTGGTGGGGGATTCCCGGCAGGTCCGCCCGGGCAGTGTGTTCGTGGTGATCCGGGGTGGGGCGACTGACGGTGTCCGGTTTGTTGATGACGCCTGCCAACGCGGAGCCGTGGCGATCGTTTCGGAGTCACCGCTGCCTGAACTTCGCAAGGATATGGTGGCGGTTGCCGTGACGGATGCCCGACGTTCGCTGGGACTTTTGTCGGCGGCTTTTCATCAACATCCCTCGAACCGGTTGCGTATGACCGGCATCACCGGTACCAACGGGAAAACCACCACCGCGTATTTGATGCGGGAAATGCTTCGCAGCCAGGGCCGTGCCACCGGTGTGGTCTCCACCATTGAATACGAGATCGGGGCCCGTTCGATTCCGGCCACGCGCACCACCCCGGATGCCCCGCAATTGCAGTCCCTGCTGGCCTCCATGGTTTCCAACGGTTGTCAGGATGCCGTGATGGAGGTGTCGTCGCATGCCCTGGTCCAACAACGGGTGGCGGGGGTTGAGTTTGATGCGGCGATCTTTACCAACCTGACCCGTGATCATCTGGATTACCATGGTTCAGCGGATGCCTACTTTGACGCCAAGGCGCTGTTGTTCAAATCGCTGGGCAGCGGTCGCAAGTCGGCGATTGCGGTTATCCATGCCGATGACCCGTGCGGGGGAAAAATGGCGGGCCTGACAACCGGTGCGGAAGTCATCACCTACGGTGTGTCGGCGTCCGCGATGGTGCGCGCGGCGGATATCCATCCCGGTCCGGATGGCACCACGTTCCGGCTTGAGACTCCCTGGGGAGCGGGGGAAGTCCGAACCGGGCTGATGGGGCGGTTCAATGTGCAGAATATCCTTGCGGCGGTGGCGTGTGCCGTCCGTTTGGGGGTCTCCCTTGATACGGCGGTGGTAGCGGCGGGCCGAATGCCACCCGTCCCCGGCCGCCTTCAGAAGGTTCCGTCCCGCAAGGGCTTCCGGGTGTTTGTGGATTATGCCCATACCGATGATGCCCTCGAGCAGGTTCTGACCACCCTGCGTGAGATTACGGGGGGACGTCTGATGGTCGTGTTTGGATGTGGTGGAAACCGTGATACGGGAAAACGTCCCGCCATGGGGGCGGTGGCTTCCCGGCTTGCGGATTATTCCATCGTGACGTCGGACAACCCGCGCAAGGAGGATCCGATGCGGATCATCGCGGATATTCTCCAGGGATTCGGTGCGAACCGGGCGGTTGAAGTTGAACCAGATCGGGGTGAGGCCATACGAA
Source organism: Lentisphaerae bacterium RIFOXYC12_FULL_60_16 (assembly GCA_001803315.1). GTDB lineage: Bacteria > Verrucomicrobiota > Kiritimatiellia > UBA8416 > YA12-FULL-60-10 > YA12-FULL-60-10. Next base: position 29,481 of record MHBQ01000056.1, on the reverse strand, counting down.
AGGCCATCGCCAGGGCGCTTCCGGGCGATATCGTGCTGGTGGCCGGGAAGGGACATGAGACCTTCCAGGATTTTGGAAACATGACGGTTCCGTTTGATGACCGGGAAGTGGCGTCCCGTTACCTGTGATGGCGATGGTTGAGGAGGCAGGATGAAGCCGGCGTGGAATTCCGGGGATTTGGCGGCCTGGACGGGTGGGGCCTGGGAAGGCAAGCCCCCCGCCGTCTTTGAAGGCATTACCCAGGATACCCGGTCGCTGAAGCCCGGCATGCTGTATGTGGCGTTGGAAGGCGCCCGGTTCAATGGCCACCGGTTCATTGACGATGCCTTTGCCCGGGGAGCTGCGGCGGCCATGGTGCGCAACACCTATCCGGAACACCGGGCCGGCGGTGCGCTCCTGCGGGTGGTTGATCCCCAGGTTGGATTGCAACAAGCGGCGGTTGCCTACCGCCGTCGACTGGCGCCGAAAGTGGTGGGGATTACCGGGAGTGTCGGTAAATCCACGGTCAAGGAATTGATTGCGCAAATGCTGGCCGGCCAGGCGTGCACAGCGAAAACACAGGGAAATTTCAATAATCACATAGGATTGCCGTTGAGCCTGCTCGCCATGCCGGGGGACACGTGTTACGGGATTTTTGAAATCGGGACCAATCATCCCGGGGAGATTTCCGCCCTGTGCCGGTGCCTGGAACCGGATTGGGGTGTGATTACCAATGTGGGGCCGGTGCATATCGAGCATTTCGGGTCGGAAGAGGCTGTGGCGGAGGAAAAGCGTTGTTTGTTCCGTGCGCTTCCCCCGACCGGTCGTGCCTTTCTCTGTGCGGATGGCATGCATACGGACCGGTTGCGGGAAGCCTGTCCGGTGCCCGTGACGACGGTTGGGTGGGATGAGGGGATGGACGTGCGGGGCACCTTGTTGGCGGATCGCCGTCTGCATGTCGCCGAGGCGGCGGGGGACGGCATGACGGTTCAGGTGCCGCTGCCCGGTCGCCACCAGGCATTGAATGTTCTCCTGGCGGTTGCCGTGGTACGGGCCCTTGATGTGCCATGGTCTGGAATTGAAAACGCTTTGGCGTGTTTTCAATCCCTGCCGATGCGCTGGCAGGAGGAGGTTGCGGGGTCGATTCGCATCATCAACGATGCTTACAATGCCAATCCGCTCAGTATGCGGGCGTCGCTTCGCGCCTTTTGTGAACAACCCGGTTACGGGCCGAAATGGGTGGTGATCGGGGGCATGCGGGAATTGGGGGTGCGGGCAACGTCCGAGCATGAAGCCCTGGGGGAATATCTGGCGGGATTGCCCTTGCAGGGGGGAGTGGTTGTGGGGGATGAGGCCCATGCGGTCATGGATGGATTAGGCCGGGCGGGAGACCGTTTTGCCTTTTGTCCCGATACGGATACGGCAGCGGAATGGTTATGCCGGCAGGTCAGGGACGGAGACGCCGTGTTCTTCAAGGCATCCAGGGGAATCGGGTTGGAGCGTGCGATACAACGTTTCAAAAAACACCGGGAGGAGAACGCCGTATGAATACCACCCTGACATCAGGAACCCAAACGGTGCGGTATATTCCGGTCATGCCGGCCGGTGCGGTACGTGCAGGCGTCACGGTGCCGGGGGCGGGTGTCGACCGGCAGGACGCGCCGCCACGCCGGCAGAGTCGGATGCCCAACGGTGATCCGGATCGTCTCATGTTGTGGGGATCGGATGGGGAATCCGGTCCGGTGGGTGGACGCCGGTAATGTCCGGCGTTGAAACGGGGTTTTCCATATGTTGTATGAATTGCATGAGCTTGAGTGGTGGTTTCCGCCGTTACGGATGTTTCGATACATCACGTTCAGGGCGGTTGGAGGCGCCGGCACCGCTTTCCTGCTGACCCTGCTGGCCGGTCCGTGGATCATCGCCATGCTCAAGCGATTCCGTATCGCGCAGGTGTTCCGGAAGGAAGAGGCTCCCTCCCTGTACAAGCTTCATGAGGAAAAGGAAGGGACCCCCACCATGGGGGGGGTGATGGTGATCCTGGCGGTTCTCCTGTCGGGTGCGTTGTGGTGCATGCCGGGCAATACGTATGTCGGACTGGCGCTGGCAACGATGGTTTACATGGGAGCGGTTGGGTTTTGGGATGATTACCGCAAGCTGGTTTATCGCAATTCCAGGGGATTGCCTGGCCGGGCCAAGCTGTTGCTCCAGGTGGTGTGGGGGCTGGTTTTGACCCTGGTCCTGCTGGTCTTGCCCGAAACCCGTGATCGAACGTGTGAGATCATGGTGCCCTTTTTCAAGCAGTCGCTGGTGGCGAACGTGAATGCATGGACGGCGGCGGCATTTATCACCCTTATAATCGCAGGAAGCACCAATGCCGTGAACCTTACCGATGGACTTGATGGACTGGCCATTGGATGCTCCAGCACGGTGGCGTTCTCGTACCTGGTGATGGCCTATGTGGCCGGACATTATGCTTTTGCCGATTATCTGCAGGTTCCCTTTGTGCGGGGCGCGGGTGAACTGGCGGTGTTGTGCGGGTGCCTGATGGGCGCCTGTCTGGGATTTCTATGGTTCAACTGCCATCCGGCCAAGGTTTTCATGGGCGATACCGGAAGCCTTGCCCTTGGCGGCATCATTGCGGTGATTGCCATCCTGGTGAAACAGGAACTGGTCCTGGTGATCGTGGGCGGGGTCTTCGTGATGGAAGCCCTCAGTGTGATGATACAAGTGGGGTCGTTTCGGCTTCGGGGACGGCGTGTTTTTGCCATGGCGCCCATTCATCATCATTTTGAACACAAGGGGTGGAGTGAAACCCAGGTAACCATCCGGTTCTGGGTTATCTCGATAATCTTTGCCCTGCTGGGGCTGTTGACGTTGAAAATCCGGTAAGGAGTGAAGATGCGGGTCCTGATCCTGGGCATGGGCCGTAGTGGCGATGCCGCCGCCCGCCTGTTACGGCGGGAGGGGGCGCAGGTCCGGATTGTGGATCAGCAGTCTGGAGCGGGAATCGAAGCGCGGGCCGAGTCTCTGCGCCTTGCCGGTGTGGAGGTGTTCCTGGGCTGTGTCCAGTCGGACGATGAGCCGCTGGGGGGATTGCCCCCGGCGATCCTGGATGGCGTCAGCTATGCGGTACTCAGCCCGGGTGTGGACACGAGGGGCCCCTGGGTGAGCGCGGTTGAAACGCAGGGAATATCCCTGATGGGGGAGATTGAACTCGGGTTCCGGCGGTTGCGTTGTCCGGTCATTGGGGTGACGGGTTCGAAGGGAAAGAGTACCTTGGTCAAGCTGATAACCGAAGTTCTCCAGTCCGGTGGGCGTCAAGTGGAAGCGGGTGGAAATTATGGGACCCCGGTCTCAACGCTTGCCATGGCAACCGCTCCCCTGGATGCCGCGGTGCTGGAAATCAGCTCATTTCAACTGGAACGCATCGTTTCGTTCCGGCCGGCGGTTGGTATCCTGTTAAACCTGCAGCCTGATCATCTCGACCGTCATGATGACATGGCGGCCTATCTGGCGATCAAGGCACGATTATTCGAGAATATGGGGGCTGGTGATACGGTCATCATCCCGGAGCCCTTGTCGGACCGGTTGTGCAATCTGGAAAGGAGTGCCTGTCGCCGCCTGACCTTCGGGGAGGGGGAAACCGCGGATTACCGTTACCGGTGCGGCTGTGTCGTGCGGCGGAGTGACCGGACGGTTTGCCTGGACTTGAACGGCACCTATTTTGGAAATCCGGTGACGGGCCTGACGGCAGCGGCGGCGGTTGCAGCCGTGGAAAGCTGGGGCTGTGATTTGCGCCAGATGGCGCAGGTTGTACAGCGGTTCCAGCCGTTGCCGCACCGGATGCAGGAAGTGGGCAAAGTCCGTGGTGTACGGTTTATCGATGATTCAAAGGCGACGAATCTTGCCGCGCTGGAAGCCGGTGTCATGATGGCAAACGGCGCCGTACGCCTGATTGCCGGCGGCATGCTCAAGGAAACACCGTGCGAAAACGTCAAAGATTTGCTGGTCAAGCGAATCCGGGGACTTTATCTTATCGGACGTGATGCAGCAATTCTCCAGCGTGTGTGGGGGATGACCCTGCCATGCCGGTTGTGTGGCGATATGGAGACGGCCGTGCGGTGTGCCTTTCGGGATGCCGTGCCGGGTGAGACGGTTTTGTTGTCTCCGGGTGCCGCCAGTTTTGATCAGTTTTCCGGATATGCGGAACGTGGTGAACGTTTTAAATCAGTGGTTGATAGTTTAAAAGACGAGGAGATGCAGTTATGAAAACACCGGTGGTGATTGGTGCCGTAGCGGCCGTTCATGTCATGGCGTTGGTTGTGGTGGTTTTCAGCCAGGGATGTGGGACCACCCGTCCCCATGCCGGGCCGGTTCCCGAACCGAAAATGCCCCCGGTGGAAGTGGACAACACGCTGGTCAAGTTGCCGACGCCATCACCGGCTCCGACCCCGGTGCCTCCGGCTCCTGCCGAGGTTACCGAGTACGTGATCCGTGAAGGGGAAAGCCTGTCTTCAATCGCCTCACGTTCCGGCGTGCGCCTGGCGGATTTGATCGCGTTGAACGGCATCAAGGATGCCAACCGGGTGCAAGTCGGACAGCGATTGATCCTGCCCGGCAAGGTGACCGTGAAGCCGTCCCGTTCAACCCCATCGGCCTCATCCTCCGGCGCCGCGGTGCCGGGTCTGGATGCAAAGGATGTTTATGAGGTCAAGGCTGGTGATGCCTTGTCGAAAATAGCCGTGGCGCATGGCGTGACCATGGCGGATATCAAGAAGGCCAACCAGATGACCGGCGATCAAGTCAGGATCGGGCAGAAATTGCGGATTCCTCAGTCGACGATCAAGTCCCCGGTAAAACCCGCCGGGAGCATGGAGGCGGTTGCTCCGACGGTCAACCCTTCACCTGCTGGTTTTTCAGTGCCAGTTGTGGCGCCCGTCCAGGGTGCGTCCGTTGTGGCGCCGAATGCCCCGCTTGCCGTACGGGATTCCGGACATATACACAAAGTGGAGCCGGATGAGACCAATGTGTACCAAGTGGCCGGACTGTGGGCGGTCAGTGTTGAGGATATCCGGAAACTCAACAAACTGACCAGCGACACGCTCAGGCCCGGAGACAGTCTCCGGATTCCGGCATCCGAGTAACCTCGGCATGCGGAATTTATCGCGGATCCTGGTCGCGATCGTGGTCATGTTGCTGGCCCTTGGGATCGTGATGCTGGCCAGCACCAGCAGTGTCAAAGGGGTCAAGGCTTTTCAGGATGCCCATCATTACATAAAGTATCAGCTGCTTTGGCTGGTCGTGGCGGTCATCATCTCGTCCGTGGTGGCGCGGGTGGATTACCATGTCTGGAGTAAGGTCTGCTGGGTGTTGCTGGCACTGTCCGTTGGACTGTTGATCCTGGTCTTCATACCGCCGTTTGCTCACAAGGCGGGGGGGAGTTACCGGTGGATACGAATGGGCCCGGTCGGGTTTCAACCCTCGGAACTGGCCAAGTTTGCGGTGGTGATCGGCCTGTCCCGTTGGATGGCTTCCGCCGGTCTGCGCGCCGGCCGGTTGAAGGAGGGTTTCCTCGTTCCGCTGGTGGGCTTGTCGATGGTTATTGTACTCGTGATGCTCGAACCCGATTTTGGAACCAGTATCCTCCTGCTGTTGACCGGTATGGCGATCATGTTTGTCGGGGGGACGCGGTTGACGCATCTCGTGGGGCTGGGCATACTGGGGGTGGCCGGCCTGATTGGCGCCATTCTTCAGGATCCGGTGCGGCTTGACCGGATCCTGGCGTTTCTGTGGCCTGAAAAGTTTCCGGCGAAGTCGTATCAGCTCATCCAGTCCAAGTTTGCGTTCATCAGCGGCGGATGGTCGGGTGTCGGTTTGGGGAACAGCATGCAAAAACACCTGTATCTTCCCGAAGCGCATACGGATTTTATCCTGGCCATTATTGGCGAGGAATTGGGCATGGTGGCCACGATAGGCGTCGTGCTGTTGTTTGTCTGCCTGTTTGCCTGCGGTGTGGCGATCAGTTTGCGGGCGCCGGATCCGTTCGGGCGATATCTGGCATTCGGGTTGACGATCGTGACGGTCCTGCAGGCTGTTATCAATGTCGGCGTGGTGACCGGTTGTCTGCCCACCAAGGGGTTGGCGTTGCCGTTTATCAGTTATGGCGGTTCCGGTCTGGTGGTGTCCCTGCTGGGAATGGCGGTGCTGGTGAATGTGGCTGAACACGGGCGAAATCCGGAAGCGGATGGACATACGCGCCCCATCAAGGATCGGGCGCATCAGTTTTAAGGAGAAATGAGGCAGCCGTGAATTTTATGACGAACCTGTTGATCAAGGGTGGTCCCCTGATGTGGCCCCTGTTGTTCTGTTCCATCCTGGCGCTGGCCATAATGCTGGAACGTCTGATGTTCTGGTGGAGGCGGGCGTGGAACCGGAACGATGATGCCGTGGAGATGATGCTGTCAGGGGTGGAATCGGGGCAATCCGGGAAGGCGCTTGAGGACGGCAGGAAAAGCCGTGATACGACCGTCCAGGTCCTGTGTTATGGTCTGTTGCACCGGCGACACGGGTTGACCGAAGCCATGCAGGTACGGGCCAGCGAGGAAGTTGCCTCCATGCGCCGCGGATTGTTGGTCCTGGACACCATTACGACCATGGCGCCCCTCCTGGGAATCCTTGGCACGGTGACGGGCATTATCAAGTCGTTCGAGCTGCTGGGAAGTGGTGATGTCCCGGATCCACGGGCCATCAGCGTTGGCATTTCCGAGGCATTGATTACGACTGCCGCGGGACTGGTGGTGGCCCTGCCGACCCTGGCCATGCTCAATTACCTGGTTGGAAAGGTCCAAACCGAAGCAAGACGGATCGAAATTGCCGCGACCCAGTTTGAAGTGGCCTGCCGTAAGGGGCTTCATCGCGGGGATGGTTGACCATGCAGGTGGAAAGCGGATATGAGCTGCGCCGGGGCCGGATTGAACTGGTTCCCTTGATTGATGTGGTCTTTCTGCTGCTGGTTTTCTTCATTTATGCATCGCTGAATCTGACCGTACAACGTGGGATACAGGTTCGTTTGCCCAGGGGCCAGGGTTCAACGGATCGTCCGTCACCGTTGGTGGTGACCATTGCCGCTGACAATCGCCTGGAAGTGGAAGGACGTAAGGTTTCCGCGGAAGACGTGGTTCGGCTGGTACAAGCACAGGTGAAAGAACAATCACGCCCGGTGTTGATTCGGGGCGATGGAAGGTCGGATTTGAAGGTGTCGGTTGAATTGTTGGTGGCGTTTCAATCGGCGGGGGTCGAGTCCGTTTCATTTCAAGTCCAACCGGAACCATGAACCCCAGCGTTGATCCATGGATGGCGGTAAGCTTGTCGGTGGGGATCCACGTGGCCCTGTTCAGCGGGTTGACCCGGTTGGACGGGAACCCGTGGCAGGATGTCTCGTTATTCAAGTCCGGGCAATCCAGCGTTCGCTTGACGTTGTTGCCGGTCGCTGTGCCGGCCGACCAGACGCAACCGAATCCGTTGTTGCCGGATGCGCTGTCGGTTGTCGTTGAACCCACGGACCCGGAGGATGGCAACCTGCTTGAGAAGGGGGTTGAAACCCTTTCGGCGGCCGATTTGGGGATCATACCCGAATATCCCCTGAGTGCACGGTTGCGCTATGAACAAGGTGATGTCGAGGTGCAGATCAAGGTGGATTCAGCGGGGCGTGTGATCCGTGTGACGGTCGAGGATTCGTGCGGTTACCCGGCTTTGGAACGCGCCGCCGTGAATGCGGCTTATCGCGCGCGGTTTCCGGTGCAGGCTGCCCCGCTGATGGAGCAGACACTCCGCCTGGTATTTCGTTTTAATCTGTTAAGCCCGGAACGGTCTGCCGGGCGTTGAGTGGTTGACTCGCAGCCTGACCGGGGAGGTCGATATGCATGGTTTGATACGGCGCTTGACGATGACCTTGTGGCTGGCCTTTCTGTGCGGTGCAGGGGCCGAGGATCCACCGGTGTTCGGACTGCAACCGGTTGCCGGCGGGACATGGAACGGTCCGTACCGGTATGAAACGGATATTGCCTTCATCCTTAACGGGGATGTGTTTGAGATCAAGATCGATGTGGATGACCGGTTCCGTGTCCGTTCATTGGAATCGGAAGATGTTTTTGGGCCTTTCGAACGGGTCCCGGGGCGCATTCTGAAAATTCAGGGCGTTGCCTATGTGTTAACCGAAGGGGTCGACCCTGAGGCGCCTCTGATTCGTCCTCCAGTCAAGGTTCCCCCCCCTCCGCCAGCCATGCCGGAGATGGTTTCGCCAGACGTGAACACGCCTGCCCGGAATGCAGTGCCGGTAGACCCGGATCCTCGTGTGCCGGCGCAGCCGTTGAATGTGCCGGTCGTGCGGGCACCGCCGCCATCCGTGCCGGTTCCGTCGTCCCCTCCGTCACCGGTTCTTCCACCCCCCCGGCATATCCTGGGTGTTTTCTCCACCTTTGCCGAATCCACCGCTTATGAATGGCGGATCAGCGACGTTGAGGAAGGAACCGTAATCGATTTGGAGCGTGAATTGATCGGGGTGTTTTACCGGCAAGCATTGCTGGATGTTTCGGCAGGGTTGATCCGGGATTCCGCCGGATCGGGGCCGTTAAACGGATCTCCCGCTTTCGATGAATTCCGTCTCGGGCCGACTGCCGGTGACGGGTGGCGTCTCGCCTGTCGCCTTTCGGGATCCGCCTGGAACCGGGACTGGATGCAGGTGGTATACTGGGCCACGCTGACGCACACCCGTGAGGATTGGACGATCCCGTACAAGGCGCTCCGGTTCTCGATGCAACCCGGTGGAGGGGGCGTGACGGGTAGCGTTATCCGGGTTGCAGAATCCTCCGAAGGGACGGAAACGCTGGAACTGACAGAGACCACGGTATCGGCGGGCGGTGGACTCCGGTTCCATCAGGGACGGTGGCTGGGACAGGTCATGGCCGGTTACCGGTTGCTGGAATCGATTGATGTAAAACCCACGCTTACGATTTTAGGATCGGATGTCGGAGTGGATCTTGAATCAACGGATCGTGTCTTTGTTATGATCGGCGGCGGGGTTCGTTTGTCGGAAGTTGTGCTATTGGCGGAAGTCGGATTGGCGGGTCGTACCGGGGTCACCATCGGGTTGCAATATGAATTTTGAAAGGATATCTGTATGATTGTCAAAGCCCCTGAATTAAAGCGTGGCGTGATTGTTGATCTGGACGGAAAACCCCATATCGTGGAACAGATGCAGGTGCAATCACCGTCTGCCCGCGGTGCGGCCACGCTGTACAAGGTGCGATTCCGGAATTTAAGCAACCGCCAGAAAGCCGACCGGGTATTCCGGGCGGATGATGTGATGCGGGGCGTTGAATTTGAACGCCATCCCATCCAATTCCTGTTTCGTGAAACCGACCGGTATACCTTCATGGATCTGGAAAGTTATGACCAGTTCACGCTGGATACGAATGCCCTTGAGGATGCGCTTCCCTACCTGGTGGATGGCATGGAGGGAATTGTCTCGCTGATTGCCGACGGATCCGTACTTGGAATTGAACTTCCGCCCGTGGTCGAGATGGAAGTGATGGAGTGTGATCCGTACATGAAGGGAGCCTCCGCCACCGGCCGCACCAAGTCCGCCAAGCTGGTCACCGGGCTCGTCGTTCAGGTTCCTGAATACCTGACCGCGCATGAAATGATACGGGTGGATACCCGGACGGGAATGTTCGTGTCCAGGGCCTGATTCCCGGGCGGAGCGATCACCGGGCATGGGCGGGGGTTGCGGTGCGGGGCTCCTTTACGCAGGCGATGAACCAGATGGCGGCCAGAGCGCTCACCGCCAGGCTGAGCAGGAACATCGGACGCAGTCCCCATTGATTGGCAAGGTATCCCGCCAGCAACGGGGCCGCCAGAAGGGGAACGGTCATCACGGTGTTGCCAACCGTTATATGCGCCAGTCGGTCGTCGTGTGGACAGGTCTCCAGCAACATGTTGGTGTGTGAAATGAATGCAAAACCCACGCAGATCCCGATTCCAAGATAGGCGAGCGCACAGCTGACCGTTCCGCGGGTGAACAGCAGGATGGCAAGGGTTACCACCTGGAGCATGGCTCCGGCAATGATTCCTGAACGGTGCCCCGTGCGGTCTCCCAGGCATCCGATGAGAATGGTGCTGATCGCGGTACCGATGGTCATGGCGGCCCCGCAGGTGACAATGATCCCGTCTGACAGGCTGCCGCCTTCAGGGGATTGATAATAGGCCGCCAGGAACGGGGACACGCAGAGACCGACGGAAACCATGATGCGTCCGATCAGGAATGCCCTGAAATTCCAGTCAGACAGGCTGGCGTGGAAACGGGACAGAACGCCCCGGATGGTTGGTCGTTGCTGCAGGTCCGGTTCACAACCGGCCGGATCGTCAATCAGCATGAAGCATGCCATCGAAACCCAGGCAATCAGTCCGCTGGCAATGAACAGGATGGCGTATGGACGGGTACCTTCCATCCGTTCGATCATCCATCCGGCGCCCAGTCCCCCGAGGGTGCCAAGGATTGAGTACAGGCAAAACGCGGCTCCCATGACCGTGGCACGAATGCGGATATGGAAGAGATGGGCCAGCCATTCGGACCACACCCCGATAATGACCCCGCAGAAGATGAACAACAGGGCATGGAGTCCAAGGAGCCATGCCTGCATGCCTGCCGGGCTGATATGGCCGTCCAGCAGGATCACCAGGCCACAACAGGTTTGCACCGGGATGATCCCGAATATATGCCAGGCGATGGCCTGGCGTTTGCGATATCGCATGCTGTGGAATATAAAAAGACCGATCACCTGAGGCAGGTACATCAAGCCTCCCTGGATGGCCGAAATGAGCCCCAGGACGGTGTTGTCCGCGCCATAACGCGCAAGGAGGACAGCCAGCACGGTGGCTGGGGGAATCATGCCGGCCTGCAATCCCCAGATTCCCTCGCCGAGGATATCGAACCATGCGTTGCGAATGGTGTTGGAGTTCATGCAGGGGATCCGTGGGGCTCAAGGCTGTGCCGGGGTGGTGGATGTCCGGCGCCCCGCCGGATCATGAACGAAAGTGAATCCGGGAATCGGGCAGGCTCAGAGAAAGGCATCCAGGGTCGTCTTGAGGGCAGCTTTACCCATGGCCCCGACCATTTGTTTCTGAACGGTACCGCCTTTCATGACCAGCAAGGTCGGTATGGAGCGGACCTGGAACTGTTCGGCCAATTCCTGGTTTTCATCCACATTGACCTTGGCCACCTTGAGTTTCCCCTGGTATTCCGCGGCCAATTCTTCCAGGACCGGTGCGATGGCGCGGCAGGGGCCACACCATTCAGCCCAGAAATCGACCAACACGGGCGTGGAAGACTGTATCACTTCATTTTGCCAGTTGGCGCTGGTGATGACGATGGTGTTGGGTCCTGACATGGGATTCTCCTTATTGCATTATTTCCGGGGAGGAGCGATCCTGCCCGGCCATTCAAGGCGCATGCCCTCTGCTCCGTATGACAACTGTGTACGGCATACATCATTGGGGCCAAAACATTGTGCGGATATCACATAGACCGTCAGGAACGAGACGATAAGTGTGATGACGGCCACCAGGGCGAACGGCCACCCGAGTTCGTCTGAAGGAGGTTCCGGTTCCGGGGGGCGGGCAAAGGCGGGAAGCGGGATGCCGGAAGGGGTGGACGGCATGCCTGCAACTTCCGGTTCAGCGCCGGCTGATGGGGCTCCCACCACGGAAGGTGACGGGGCCCGTTTTACCTTGATGGTTTTCCGCCGGGTTGGACTGGCGTCTTCTTCCGTAGCACCCGGGATATCGTCCAGACGGGCGGTCTTGGATTTGGCATCATCGTCGGTTCCCAGTGCCGGTGCGCCGACGACCTTGACCGTGGATGCTTCGCTGGGGCGCTTCAACTTGATGGTTTCCGGTGCCCCCGTGGAAGCGGATTCCTTGGTGTCGGAGTTTAACGCGGATTCGAGCGAGATGCGGGAAGTCTTTCGTTTCTCGGCGGAAGCCATGGCTGCGGCAGAGGGGGCAGACGCGGGGCCGGGAAGCGCACTGGGCGGTTTGATCCGGATGGTTTTGGGCGCGCTGGCTCCGGTCGGCGTGGATGAATGCATGGCCTTGGCCATCTCAAGTGGAATTTTTGATGTTTCACGTTTGGAGGTCAGGGCAGGAGCAGCCGGGGCTTGAGCGGGCGCTGGGCCGGCTGGTGGCATTGTCCTGGCTGCATCGACACGCACTTTCATGACCGTGTGGGCTTCTGATGAAGCCGGCGCGGGCGGTGAGGCAGGCTCTTTCATGCCGGGTGCAGTCAAGCCAGCCGGTCGCTGGATCTTGATGGTGCGGGGTGAATCGGATGGGGGTTCGGTCACAACCGAAGCCGCCGGCATGCCGCCCGGTTTTGCCCCTGATTCAGGCGGATTCAGCTTGATGGGGGGTACCGGAGCAGGCCTGGCTGCCGGAGTGGATAGCTTGAGGTTGATGGAGGTTGGTACGGGCGCGGCCGGCTTTATGTTGCCGGGGTGAATGGTGGTTACCCGTGGTTGATCCACCTTGGGTTCCGTGGATGGGGATGAAGCCGGGGGTTCTGGTTTGGGTGCTGTCGCCGCTGGAGCCGGGGTTGACATGGCGGGCGCCGGCTTGAGCTGGATACGGGGAGTCGTGGCAACCGACAAGGACGGGGTCGGGGTGTTTGCAATAGGTGAAGCACCGGCAGCTACAACCGGTTGTGCCGTGGCAACCGGGGCCGGGATGGGGGAAGCGGCTGGTACGGCGGGGGTGGTCGAAGGTCCCTGGACCGGTTGGGGTGGCGGTGGAGGTATGCCAATTCGTTTGGCAAGGTTCAATTTGGGAGGAATCGGCGTGGTCCCCGGAGTCTGGTCTGCCATATCCTGCACTCCTGTTGCATCAAATTCAACGTGCCGGTCTCATGACCGGTGTCCAAACTATACTGCCGAACCGAATCCCGGGTCAACCGTTGAAACACCCGTCATACGGCCATAACGTCTTTTTCCTTGGCCTTCAGGATGTCGTCGATTTTTCCAATGTAGGTGTCGGTATCCTTCTGGATCTGTACCAGGGACTGGTCCCGTTCGTCCTCGGTTGCCTTGCTGTTTTTCTGGAGGGTCTTGATGTGTTCGTTGGCGTCCCGACGGACGTTGCGGATGGCAACCCGGGCTTCCTCGGCCATGCGGCGGGCCACCTTGGTCAATTCCGTTCGACGTTCCTGGTTAAGTTCAGGGATCGGAACCCGGATCACGCGGCCGTCATTCATCGGGGTGACCCCGAGATTGGCGGCCAGGATGGCCTTCTCGATTTCAGGCAGGGCATTGGGGTCGTAGGAATTGATGACGATCAGCCGGGCTTCGGGGGTGGCGATGTTGGCGATTTCACGCAACCGGGTGGGGGTGCCGTAATACATGACCTTGACGTTTTCGACCAGCGCCGGTGATGCTTTCCCGGTCCGGAGGCCGGCAAACTGCTCATGCAGGAATTCAACGGATTTACTCATTTTGTCGTCGGCGTCCAGCAGGACATCATCGATAGATTCCATGGTGTTGATCCTCCTTGTCGAACAAGCGGTTCTTTCCGTTTAGGCGTGTACGTGGGTTCCAACCGAGCGGGACCCCGCGACCACGGCTTCGATACTACCGGATTCAAACAGGTTGAACACGATGATCGGGATACGGTTTTCCATGCACAGTGAGAAGGCCGCCGCATCCATGACCTTAAGCGATTTGACCAATGCTTCATGGAAGGTCAATTCAGGGAAGAAGACGGCATTTGGATCCTTGAGTGGATCGGCGGAATAGATGCCATTGACCTTGGTGGCCTTGAGCAGGACATCCGCTCCGATTTCACTGGCCCGGAGGGCGGCAGCCGTGTCCGTGCTGAAGTAGGGATTTCCGGTACCGCCGGCAAAGATCATCACGCGCCCCTTGTCGAAATGGCGCAGGGCCCGTCGGAGGATAAAGGGTTCGGCAACCTTGTCCATCTCGATGGCTGACATGACCCGGGTTTCCAGACCGACATTTTCCATGGCGCTTTGCAGGGCCAGGGCGTTGATGGTGGTGGCCAGCATGCCCATGTAGTCGCCGCTGTTTCTGCCGATCCCCCGTATTTCTCCGCTGATTCCACGGAAGATGTTCCCGCCACCCACCACGATGCCTACCTGGGCGCCCATGGCGGTCACGGTCTTCAGTCGACGGGCAATGCCGGCCAGGATCTCGGGGTCGATCGAGAGCCCCTTGGCCCGGTTCTGGAGTGCTTCACCGCTGAGTTTCAGCAGGATCCTGTGGTAGTGAGTTTTCTGAATGACATCGGACATGCGTACGGCTCCCATCTACAGCTTGGCGGATCAAAACGCCGTCAACCCTATCGTATCATGACGCCGGCGACAACATCGGAATTGTGCCGGCGTGGATCCAAGGCGCCGGCCATCATGCGGGGGGTTTGCCTGCACTGCCGGAAGCGATCAGGAGGGCTGCGTAGGCCCCATCCGTGCCTGAAACCTGGGGGAGAAGGCGTGCGGAGGCGACCATCCTGAAAGTCGGATGGTGGGTGAGCCAGGACTGGAGGAGGATGTCGTTTTCCTCCGGTTCGAGGCTGCACGTGCTGTAAACGAGCCGGCCGTTTGGCTTGAGAAGGGTGGCCAGGTGGTTGAGAATGGACGTTTGAACGGATGTCCGGCGATTCAACCGTTCCGTATTGAACCGCCAGCGGGCGTCAGGTCGCCGTCGAATGACACCCGTGTTGGTGCAGGGGACATCCGCCAGGATGGCATCGAAAGGACCGTACTCCGCAAGGGAGCCGGCCGTATGGGTCGCATCGCCCTGGACGATCCGGACGTGGGACAACTGCATCCGTTCAACCGTATCACGCAGGCGATGGATCCGGTCGGCATGACGTTCGAGGGCAACCAGGGTGCCCGTGTGGTTCATGGATTCGCTGATCAGGGTCGTTTTTCCGCCGGGCGAGGCGCAGGCATCGAGTACGGTTTCTCCGGGTTGTGCCCCCAGCATGTCAACGGCCGCAAAGGTCGCCGGATCCTGGACGGAGAACCAACCTTCCCGATAGCCGGGAAGGTCGGGAATGGATATGCCGTGCGGCAGGAGGATGCACCGGAGGGGTGCGGCTGGAGCCGGTATGGCGTGAATGCCGAGCCCGAGAAGGGTTGACCGGTACAGGTCCAGGTTCACACGGGCGGGGTTGGGGTGAATGGTTACATCCGGCGTGGTGTTGTTCCAGCGGCAGAGGGCTTCGGCAGGATCAGCGCCCATGGTTCGGGTCCAGCATTCGATGAGATCGTCCGGATGGGATTCCCGGATACCGAGCGGCTGTGCCTGGATGGAGGCCTGAAGGGACTCGCGTTGGCGGATGGCTTCCCGGAGCAGGTGGTTCACGAACCCCGCGGCCCGTGCATGGCGCCCCTGTTTGACCAGTTCGACGGTTTCGTGAACCGCCGCATGGTCGGCCACATGGTCCATGCGTAACAACTGGTAGAGTCCGACCCAGAGGCAAACCGCGACATCATTCTCGGGATTGCGCCGGGCCAGGGTCTGCACCAGCCATTCCAGCTGGCGTTTCCACCGGATCACCCCGTATACCAATTCCGTCACAAATGCCCGGTCCGGCGTACCGGGGGCAATCAGGCGGTCGGGGAAGTTGCCGGTCTGTAGCCAGCGGCCAAGAATCGATACGGCGGTGGCACGGGCATTATGCCGGGGTGGAGTTGACGGACTCATAACGGGCGGTACCGGAGTTGTCCGCAGGCGGCGTCGAGGGCGCATCCGCGTGACAGGCGCAGGGTGGAATTGATCCGGGCCTCGGTCAGGATGGCGGCAAAGCGTTCCGCTTGTTCCGGCGCGGGGGGGGCATGGGGGAACTCGGCCACGGGGCTGAGCGGGATCAGGTTGACGCGTGCCGGGCGGCCTTGCAGCAATCGGGCCAGTTCCCGCGCGCATTCCGGACCATCATTGAGATTATGAATCAGGGTGTATTCGAATGTGATGATGCGTCCGGTCTGCCGGGTATAGGCGTCGCAGGCGGGCATGAGAACTTCCATCGGGTAGCGCTGGTTGACCGGCATGAGGCGGTTGCGCAGGGCATTGTTCGGGGCATGAAGGGATACGGATAATTCAACCTGGATTCCTTCTCCGGCCAGACGCTCGATGCCCGGCACCATCCCGCAGGTGCTGATGGTTATCCGGCGGGCGCCAATCCGGAACCCGTCCTGGTCATTGAGGGTGCGGACGGCCTGCAGGACGGCGTCGTAGTTGTCGAACGGTTCCCCGATGCCCATGAACACGACATGGGTGGGCGGTTGTTGCCAGAGGTCGCATGCCGAAAGAACTTGCGCCAGTATCTCGCCGGGTTCGAGGTTGCGGCGAAAGCCGGCCTGCCCGCTGGCACAAAAGGCGCACCGGAAACGGCATCCCGCCTGGCAGGATACGCAGATCGTCCGCCGGTTCTCGGCCGGGATCAATACGGATTCAACCTGTTCGCCATCACGAAGTCGCAGCAGCAGCTTCCGCGTGTCGCCCTCGACCCCTTGCGTTTCCGTGATGTGGGCCGGATCGGTTACAAATGCATCGGCAATCTGGTTGCGGAGGGTTGCCGGCAGGTTGGTCATGCGGGCCAGATCACGGCATCGGTGGACATATAACCATTGCCAAAGCTGGCGGGCGCGATACGGAGGGGTCCCGTGGGCGACCATCCACGATTCGATTTCGGAGCAGGTCAGGTTGTGAAGCAGGGGTAATCCGGAAGATTCGGGAGGGGGCGGATGAACCGGGTGATCGTCCATTATTCCGCAACCGCGTCGGTATCGCCGGCCGGTTCCGCAGTTGGAACTGCCTCGGCTGGGGCTGCCTCGGTAGGGGCTTCCGCCGTTTCGGTGGCGTTCGACTCGTTGTCGGTTGTTGCGGCGGCTGGCTGGTCGGGTTGTGGAACGGCCGGCGTCCCGGGTTCCGTCACGGGAAGGCTTGGTGCGATTGGAATCGGCGCCATGGTGGTGGCCGGGAAGGCGGATCGATAGCTGCTTCGTTCGGCCATTTGGAAAATGATCAACACGAGAACGAGGATAATGGTGATACTGGCGACAATCAGGGAGACCAGGTGCGGTGATCGCGCCGGCTGCTGAATGAAAGCGCCAGCCATGGGCAATGCTGCCTGAACCACATTATTATCATCGGGGGCGGGAGGGGGCGGCGATGGGGGCGTGGCTGCGGCCGGTGCGGGGGATTCGGGGGTTGCCGGACGTTTGATCGTCAACCCGCCCTTTTTGATGGTAATTGCCATACGTTCGTTCTCCCCTGAAAACCCCAACACCGTACACTGCGGAGGGATGGACATTCAACGACTTTTTTGATGTCACCCGAGCCACTTGCAAAACAGGGTTTTGCAAGTGGAGTGGTCAGGTGTCAGGTTTCGGGTGTCAGGAAGGATCAGGCTGGTTGTCACATTTCTGAAACCTGAAACCCGAACGCTGAAACCCGCCTCACCCATTCGGCGGGTTAAATACAAATCAGATTGACGGGTAACGTGGGGACGGTAGGGTGTCGATGCGAGGGACGAGTGGCATGACAAAATTTTCCACGGTCAAACAGCCGAATGTGGTGTTTGTTTTTGCAGATCAATGGCGGGCCCAGGCCACGGGGTATTCCGGTAATCCGGATGTCCGGACTCCTCACCTTGATGCGTTGGCCCGGCAAAGTGTGAACTTTACCCACGCGGTTTCCGGATGTCCGGTCTGCACGCCGTACCGGGCGAGTCTCCTGACCGGGCAGTACCCGTTGACGCATGGCCTCTTCATGAATGATGTCTGCCTTTCAAACCGGGCGGTCAGTCTGGCGCAGGCTTTTACGGCCGGTGGTTACGACACCGCGTATATCGGAAAATGGCATGTTGACGGGCATGGGCGGTCGGTTTATATCCCGCCGGAACGCCGGCAGGGGTTCGATTATTGGAAAGTGCTGGAATGTACCCACGATTACCGGCACTCGGCTTACTATGAAGGAAACTCGGCGGAAAAACGCTATTGGCCGGGGTATGATGCGGAAGCCCAGACAGCGGATGCCCAGGCCTATCTCCGGGCGCATACGCATGCGGACAAGCCCTTCCTGCTGGTTGTGTCGTGGGCACCCCCGCATGATCCCTACGGCACCGCCCCGGATTCTTTCCGGCAGTGGTATGATCCACAGTCAATCACCCTTCCGTCGAATGTCCCGGAATCGCTGGCCGGCCAGGCGCGTGAACGGATCGCCGGCTATTATGCCCATGTTTCGGCCCTGGACGCCTGTGTGGGGCGGTTGGTTGATACCCTGAGGGAAACCGGTCTTGAGCAGGATACGCTGCTGGTGTTTACCTCGGACCACGGGGATATGCTGGGCAGTCAGGGGCAATGGAATAAACAGCGTCCGTATGAAGAATCCATCCGGGTGCCATTCCTGTTGCGTTATCCCGGGATGTCCGGATGGACGCCGCATGCGACGGATGTGTTGATCGATGCGCCCGATATCATGCCAACCCTGTTGAATCTCTGTCACCTGCCCGTTCCCGAAACGGTCGAAGGACGGGATTGCTCTCCCCAGGTCCAGGGGCATCCGGCTCCGGTTGAGGATGCGGCGTTGATACTGTGTGTCCAACCGTTCGGGCAGTTTACCCGGATGCACCACGGCGGGCGTGAATTCCGGGGGATACGGACGAAACGGCATACCTATGTCCGGTCATTGGATGGCCCCTGGTTGCTGTATGACAACCGCGAGGATCCCTTCCAGTTGCATAACCGGGTAGCAGACCCGGCCTTTGAGGGTATCCGGTTGGCGTTGGAAGACCGGCTCCAGGCTGGTTTGAAAGCCCGGAACGATTCATTCCTGCCGGGATCGGAGTATGTGCGCCGTTGGGGATACCCCCTGGATGAGACGGGAACCGTCCCGTATAGCAATTGAGAGAAACCACTATGCATGTAACCATGACCTTGAACCCGGCGGTCGATGTTACCTGGCAGGTGCGGGATGTCCTGCGGATCGGAGCCGTTCATGCGGTCGGGCAGGAGACCCGTACGCCGGGAGGCAAAGGGCTTAACGTTGCCAAGATGCTTGCCGCCCAGGGTCGTGAGGTCGTGGCGGGGGGACTGGTGGGGCAGAACCAGGCGGATTGGTTTTCCAGCATGTTGCGATCCATGGGGGTGACACCCCGCCTGCTTTCCGTCGATCACGATACCCGTACCAATGTCATGGTGACCGGTGCTGACGGGAGGGAGATGAAGTTCAACCAGTCCGGTTTTCCGGACCTGGAGCCGGATTGGCCATGCCTCCAAAAATACCTCCAATCGCTGGTGAGCGGATGTTCCGTGGCAGTGTTCAGCGGTTCGTTGCCGGCCCGGTTTCCTTCTGACACGTATGCCCGGATCATGGAACCGTTCCTGAAAGCCGGTTGCGCCGTGGCGCTGGATACGGCGGGTGAGGCGCTGGTGCGGGCGGCACGGCACCCCGGACTCATCCTCAAGCCGAACCGCGATGAGTTATCGGGCTGGATCGGGCAACCGTTGACGGATGATGCGTCCCTGATTTCCGCCGTGCGGGCGCTGTCGGCCCGGCATGAGATTGTGATGGTGTCCGATGGTTCCGTGGGCGCCTATTTTGCCCAGGGCCGGACCGTGTGGCTGGCCAGGGCGCCTGATGTTCGTGCCGTGGATACCACCGGTGCCGGCGATGCCCTGCTGGGGCAGTTCTGCAGTGATTATTTTCCGGACCGCAAGTTGACCGAAGCCTGCATGGCCCGTGCGGTTGCTGCCGGAGCCGCGGCGTGTGAACAATACGGCACGCCGCTGCCGGATATCGCCCGGATTGCTGAATTGTCCGCCTACGTGTCGGTGGAACGTGTGGCGTCGGATTGATCCGTCGGGTTGCCGGTCCGGAGTCTGCGCCAGAGTGTGACCGTACTGATGCCGAGGATGGCGGCCGCCTTGCGACGGTTTCCATCGACCGAATCCAGGACGGATTGGATATGGTGCTGCTCCAGGCTGGCCAGGTTGCCGGTGAAGGGTGCGGATGGGGTGTCCCGCCGGGTTTCCGTCGTTATGGTGTGTGGAAGATCTTCCGGCCGGATCACATGATCGCGGCATAACACCGCCGCCCGTTCGAGGATGTTTTCCAGTTCCCGCACATTGCCCGGCCAGGAATACCTGACCAGGTGGTCCAGGCAGGCCGGGTCCAGCCGGCATCGTGGTAATTTGAGTTTATGCGAGACCTGTTCCACGAAGTGGCGTACCAGGGGCGGGATGTCCTCGGGACGGTCCCGCAGGGGAGGGATTTCCAGTTCAATCACGGCCAGGCGATAGAAAAGGTCCTCTCGGAAACTGTCCGCTGCAACGTCCTGGCGAACGTTGCGATTGGTTGCCGCGATGATCCGGATGTCGACCTTTCGCGGCAGGTTTTCCCCCACACGGACGATTTCGTGCGATTGCAGGACCCGGAGCAATTTGACCTGGGTTCCGGCGGTGACCTCGCCGATCTCGTCCAGAAAGACCGTGCCGTGATCCGCCTGTTCGAACAGGCCGGCCCGGTTTCCTGCCGCCCCGGTGAAGGCGCCCGCCTTGTGGCCGAACAGTTCACTTTCCAGCAAGGTTTCGGGGAGCGCGGCACAATTGACCACCATGAAAGGTCCCGAGGCGCGATTCGATAAACGGTGGATGTAGCGGGCGAGGACTTCCTTGCCGGTTCCGCTTTCTCCGGTAATCAGGATGGATGAATCGAAGGGTGCAGCCCGTGCGGCAAGGTTCAACACGCGGGCGAACCGGTCGCTGTTGACTTCCGCCGGAAGGGCGGTGGCCGCCCGTTCAAGCCGGTTGAGCCGGTTGCGTTGACGGGCCAGCTCGCGGGTCTTGAGCTTGAGTTCCTCGGTCAGGATCATGACTTTGCCATGGATGTCGTCCGCCTGAAAATAGGGCAGGTACGGATTCAGGGCTTCACCCCACGACGCACGGTCCTTGCCGGTGGCGGTACAGACGGCGTCGCCGCAACCGCGGCATTGTGTTTCGACGAAGAAGATGTCCTGCCCCATACAGAAGGATGCGTAGCCGCTGGCATATCCCACCAGCATCCAGCAGATGGGCGAATCCGCCCGCCCGATTTCAAGCAGGTGTTCATCCGCCTCGCCGGATTCATGCCAGACAACCTCCATATTGAAATTGCCGGTTTCCGGATTCGCCTGACATTGTTTGATATGGGTACGGGTCACCCCTTGTATCGTGTGCATGCGGGGGCCGGCCTTCAACCATTCATCCCAGGAATCCCATTGATAGATCCGTTTCATCGCAGCGGCATCAGCACGACCCGAGAAATTGCCAAACCGGGTCAATATCCGGCGCGCCTGATCCATTCCAACCATATCCACCAGATCCTTCCGGAACTGGGCAAATGCATTCAGCGAATGAAGCACCAGCCGGCGCCCCTCCAGGTCAATCCGTCCCTCACCAAATTCAACCAACTCGCGCAACTGGATGTCATGCGCCTTCATAACCGCTCCAAATAATGATTACATAATGAAATATAATGATTTCATATCGAAATAATTAATCATTCAACATGAATTATTACAACCTGTCAACTACCTGTTGGTAAGTCTGTTTTGTAATAACGTAAATGTAATAATTAGAACCAGTTACGGGTGTTGTGTAAAATGTATTTTTGACCATTTCAAATGAATGCAGAGGCTTGGTACGAATGGTGCAATATACAGGTCAAGAGTTGGCAGTAGATGTCAAGCGACTGGGAATAAAGAAAGCAGGTGTTGATATGTATGATTTATTGAAGCGCAAGATGACGGGTGTGGAGTCTGAGTTGGTGGATTTTGCATCTGAATTGATTCGCATGCCGAGCCCTTCCCTGGAAGAGCAGGCGGTTGCCAGGCGGGTTGCGGAACGTATGACGGAACTTGGTTTTGATCGTGTTGAAACCGATGCGATTGGGAACGTCGTGGGGATATTACTGGGACGTTCGTCCGAATCCACGGTCATGGTCAACGCGCACATGGATACGGCGGCGGTTGAGGCGGAGTCTGCCTGGACCCGTCAACCGTTGTCGGGGGTGGTTGAGAACGGAACGTTGCATGGTGTCGGGGCCTCGGATTGCAAGGGGGGGCTGGCGGCTGCGATATATGCGGGAGCCCTGCTCAAGCGGAGTTTGCTGCCTTTGCGGGGCAACGTGGTGGTGGCGGCTACCGTGGCTGAGGAGAAGGGGGGCAGTGCGGGCATTCGCTACCTGATGGAACATACGCTGCCGTCATTGGAATTGAAGCCCACCCATGCCATCCTGGCCGAACCGACCGGGCTCGACCTGTTCCGCGGTCATACCGGATGGGCGCAATTCGATGTCGTGGTGCAGGGGATCAGTCCGTTTGAAGTGGACGATGCGGTCCAGGCGATTTCCCGTGACCTGGAACTTGACCCGGAAGCAACGCCCGGAATCGAGGAATCGCGGATTGATCGCCCGCGATTTGATAACGTGGGGGGGTATCGACGGGGCGTGATCGGGGTCAGCCGGCGATTAGCCGTGATGGATGCGGGGGCCATGTGCGGGCGGATTGAACGGACCGCGACGCGGGCTGCCCACGGGGCCGGGAATGTGAATGTTGCCGTGCAGATTCCGAAAACCGAACAGCGGTTCTATACCCGTCAAACCCGGATGACTGAAACCCGCGTCGAGGCGTGGGAAGTGGATGCGTATCATCCGGCGATCGAACGGGCCCGGCAGGTTCTGGCTGCCGCCGGACGTGAACCGCGCGTGGGCAAATGGACCTTGCCCCGGCTTGGCATGGCCACGGCGGGCGGGGTGCTGGTTCGTGACTTCAACATTCCGGCGCTTGGGTATGGTCCCGGAATCGAGGCGTTGTGCCATGCAGCCGATGAATCGGTGCCGGTGCAGAATCTGCTGGACGCCGCCTATGGCCTGGCGGCGCTATGCCATGGATATGTCGGCATCCCGGTGTGCGGTTGGACCTCGGACGA
Source organism: Lentisphaerae bacterium RIFOXYC12_FULL_60_16 (assembly GCA_001803315.1). Lineage (GTDB taxonomy): Bacteria > Verrucomicrobiota > Kiritimatiellia > UBA8416 > YA12-FULL-60-10 > YA12-FULL-60-10. The sequence goes on along the minus strand of MHBQ01000056.1, from coordinate 6,464 downwards.
AATCTAAAGGAGACCGGGAATGCGCGTACTGGTATTCAATTGCGGGAGTTCATCCCTCAAGTTCCGTTTGCTGGATATGCCGGCGGAACGCGAACTGGCGGGAGGGGAAGCCCAGCGGATAGGACCTCCGACAGCCTTGCCATCGCAAATCGTGTATCGTGTCGGTGATCAGCCGGCCACCCGGATTGAACCGATGGCGAATCATGCCGATGCCTTGTCGGCGGTGATGCGCCTGCTGGGTGAAACACCCGGGATGGTGCCGGAAGCCGTGGCGCATCGCCTGGTGCACGGGGGATCGCGGCTGGATACGGATCGCCAGGTTGACGAGGCGGTCATGCGGGACTTGGAGGCGGTTCGTGACCTGGCGCCGATCCATAATCCGCCGGCCATCGATACCCTGCAAGCCTGCCGTTCGGCGTTCCCCGATCTGCCGCAGGTGGTGGTGTCGGATACGGCTTATCATCGCACCATCCCCGTCAGTGCAGCCACGTACGCCCTGCCTCGCTTCATGCGGGAGGATCTCGGGTTCCGCAAATACGGGTTTCACGGGATCAGTCACCAATACGTGGTGACCCAGGCGGCCGCCATGATGGGGATCCCGCTGGAACGTTTCCATGCCGTGAGTTGCCATCTCGGCAGTGGCGGGGCCAGCCTGTGTGCGGTCCAGGGTGGACGGTCGGTTGATAACACGATGGGCTATTCACCGCTGCAGGGGCTGGTCATGAGTACCCGGAGTGGCGATTTGGATCCCGGCCTGACCCTGCGTCTGCTGGCGCATCACGGGGGCGATGCTGACCGTGTGGAGTCGTACCTGAATCGCAAGGCCGGTGTGCTGGGGCTGTCGGGGCGTTCGGCGGATATCCGCGATTCCCTGAACCCGTCGGGATCGATCCCGGTGCAGGAACGTGCGCAGACGACCTCGCAGGTGTATCTCTGGCGGCTCCGCAAATACCTGGGGGCCTACCTGACCGTGGTGGGCCGGGCGGATGCGATCATCTTCACCGACACCATTGGTGAGTGCGTGCCCGATGTCCGTGAAGCGGTGTGTGCCGATATGGAATGTTTTGGCGTACGGATGGATGCCCGGCTGAATCGAACGGTTCACCCGCCTTGTGATGTGGCTGCCGTGGACAGCCGGGTCCGGATATGGGTCATCCTGACCAATGAGGAATTAAGCATTGCGCGCAGCGCGTTCAGGGTTTTGGCGCCGTCGTGCGCTGCATGAAGGATAATGATATGAAAGTTCTCGTGGTGATGGCGCGGCATCAAACCATTGATGTCAGCTGGTTCGACGGTATGAAGGTGCGGTTGGATGGACAGTCCCTGCCATACGACGGGGATCCTGAATCCGTGGGCCGGGTGGTGCATGAACGGGTGTCGTCGGATGAATCAAGGGCTGTGGATGCAATCGTGACGCGGGCCCGTTACGGCGGAATCCGTTTTCGTGACCTGGCGGTGTGGAACGAAGCCACGGATCGTGCCTTGGAACAAATTGCCCCGGAAGCCCCCTTGCCGGTGGGTATCACCCGGGCACAAGCGGCATCCCTGCAGGCGGCGTTCCCGGACCTTCCTGTGTGGCTCGCCTTTGAAACATCGTTCTTTGCCGATTTGCCGGAACGAGAGGCTTTGTACGGGCTGGATCCGGTCTTTATGACGGAACACCGGATTCGGCGTACGGGATTTCATGGCTGGTACCATCGGGCCGCCGTTCATGCTGCACGGTCGACGGCCCGGCGGGAACGCAGCCGGACCTGGAGCCGGATACTCTCGATCTGCCTGGAACCCCGGCCGGAACTTGCCGCCATACGGGACGGTCGTCCGGTTATGGTGACCGGTGGAATGACCCCGTTTGAAGGCTTGCCCGGTGAATCCTCGTGCGGCGACCTGGATCCGAGCATTCTGCTCAAGGTGGTGGATTCGGGACGGCTGGGGCCGGAGCAGTTGAATCAGGTGGCGGGTGAGGAAGGCGGTCTACAGGCCTTGGCGGGGGGACCGGTCACCCTTGAAGCGGTCATCCGCTGTGACCATGCCGGGCTGGAGCTGGCGCATACCGTGTGGATGGAGCGGTTGATCCGGGCCGTTGGAGCCGGCATTGCGGCCCTGGGTGGTCTGGATGGCGTGGTGTTCTCAGGTCGATATGCCGGTGCCGGTAGGTGGCTTGAGATCGGGCTGCGGGAACGCCTGGGGCAGGCATTGGAACCCAGCGTCATGTGGGGCGTGAGTTATTTTTCGGAAAGGTTGGACGCCGTCCTGGCAGAACCGGCCATATTGAAGCTGATGGCCTGCGGCCCGGTTCCTGAAAGAACTTGAATGCGGGCCGCAAAGCGGTAGGGTTACCTGCCGTGAAACTGATGCTGGCAGGCAGGGATCGAACGGATGACGTGGGCGCCGATGTCGAGGTGCAGGCACGGGCGTTGTCTGATCCGGAGCTGGAAAGCCTGCTGCGCGGTGAACAGCCGGTGCTGGATCTCGGCGCCGGTTGCGGTGGTCCTGCCTACATCCGCCATTTTACGCAACTGGTTAGAATCCGTACCAGCGTGGATACCGCGAAGATCCGGGTGCCCGAAGGCCACGGGTTTGGCGGTGGTTTGTGGATGGCGTTTCGGCGCCTGATGTGGCGTATCATGCGGTTTGCGCATGATGATTACGCGTTTCGCCAGAACACGGTCAATACCGCGCTTGGTTATGGCCTGGAATTCGAGTCTGAAGAACGTCGCCGGGAAGGTGCCGAACTCCGCCAGCGGATCGATCAGTTGGAACGGTTGGTCCGGGAACGGGGCGCGGGCGGGGCATGACCGGCCGGGTGGACCAACTGCTGGCCGGATATGCCCGGGGTGACGCCATTTCACAGGATGCCCGCAGTATCCGGGACCGCTTACGCGCCTCCGGTGTGAAGTCGGACCTGTTCGTGCCCGCGGACCGCATCGCGCCTGACGTGCAGGGCGATTGTCTGCCGCTCGAACAATATGCGGCCGGGGCGGGGAATATGGTCATTTACCATGCCTCCATCGGGTCGCCGATCGATGCGGTGTACCACCGGACGCCGGCCCGCCGCATCATGCGGTACCACAACATCACGCCGGCTTCCTTTTATGAGCCGTATGATGCCGGTACGGCGGGAATCCTGGCGCAGGCACGTGATCAGCTCAAGACCCTGGCGGATGCCGCCCGTTTCGTGTGGTGTGATTCCATCTACAATGCCGATGAATTGCGCATGTTGGGATGCCGGAACGTGGGGGTTTTGCCGCTGTTTTACCGGCCCGCTGACCTTCGTACGGAGCCTGATCCGCGCATGCTGGACCGTCTGGGTGGCGGGTTGACCAACATCCTGTTTGTCGGGCGTCTGGTGCCGAACAAGTGCGTGGAGGATCTCGTGCTGGCGTATGCCTGGTATTCCCGGCATTTCAATCCGGCCAGTCGCCTGTTGATTGCCGGATCCGACCGCAGTTGTCCGCGGTACGACGCGATGCTGAAACTCCTGGCCGGCCGCCTGAACCTGACCAACGTATGCTTTCTTGGATTTGTCAGTCCCACCCAGTTGTCGGCCTGTTATCGTTCCGCCGGTCTTTTCGTGTGTGCGAGCCGGCATGAAGGATATTGCCTGCCGTTGGTTGAAGCCATGGCGCATGGGGTGCCGGTGCTGGCGCGCCGCTGCGGCGGTATGCCGGAAGCCATGGGGACGGGTGGGGCGCTTTATGATGAAGCCGATCCGCGCGACCTGGCGGTCTTGTGGAGCCGGTTGCTGGGGGATGACGGACTACGCCGGGATCTGGTCGCCAGCCAGGTCCAGCGAGTTGCCGAACTGGACCAGCGTGACCTGGATGCCGATGTCCGGCAGTTGATCAAGGATTGAGATCCGTAATTAAGGAGATATCGATCATGCCCAATACGATGATGCGTTCCTGCCTGGTTGCCGTCCTGGCCTTTGCGGTTGGCCGGTCGCTGGATGCCGCTGACCTGGTCCTGGTGGCGGACGGAAAACCGCATGCTGTGATCGTCGCAGCGGCGGGAACCAATGCGTTCCAGGCGGCGGTAGAAATCCAGAAATATCTGGAAAAGATGAGCGGGGCCAAGCTGCCTATCCTGGCAGAGACTGAGCCGAATACTTCCGGCATGACTGTGACAATTGCGGTTGGGCACACCCAATTGGCGAAAAAATCCGGGGTCAGGATGCCGTCCGGGTTTAAAGAGGTGGTGGGTGATCCGAACGTGTTTGAAGAGGAAGGGTTTGTCATCACGACCAAAGGGAACCAGGTCATTCTCGGCGGCAACGACGATGGCCCGTACCAGGGGACGATCTATGCCGCCTATGAGTTCCTGGAACGTCTCGGCTGCCGGTGGTATTTCCCCGGTGCGTGGGGTGAGGTGATCCCCGAAACCACGACCGTGGTGGTCCCGGCGATCGATCTGACCTCCAAGCCGGATTTCGCGCTTCGGCATGTCAGCCTGGGCGGATGGATTCCGTCCAGCAAGGAGGAACGCGCGACCTATGCGGACTGGTGCCGGAAAGTGAAATTCTCCTCCGGGCGGTTTTATCCCGGGGTGGGGGATGGTTTCCTTGGTTATTTGCTTCCACCCAAGGAATACCAGACCAACGAACCCACCCTCTATGCCATGAACAAGGCCGGTAGCCGGACCCAGCGTGAGAACTTCAACAACGGGGTCATGCTGTCGCTGGTGAATCCGCGGACCTTCGAATTATCCGTACAGAACCTACGGGCCGCGTTTGCCGGCACGAACCAATCGGCCATCAAGCGCATCGTCGCGCCGAATGGGTTTGGTATCAGCCCTCCCGACGGTGCCGCCTTTGACTACGACCCGGAAGCGGTGAAACGAAATCAGAATTTCGATTATCCAACCTATGTGCACCATGCCCAGACCAGTGATGAATTCTTCGATTTTGCCAGCCGGTTGGCCGGGATGTTCCCTGACAAGTGGGTGGCCACCATGGCCTATGCGGGCCGGGAGGTGCCGCCGCAAGGGGTGGCAATCCCGAAGAACCTGACGGTGCTATATGCACCGATATCCACCTGCGTGTTGCATCATGGAAACGACCCTTCCTGCTGGCGGCGTTCTGAAACCATCATGATCATGCGTCAGTGGTGCCGGCTGACTCCGCACGTCTACCTGTACGATTACAATCCGGGATTCCTGCTGGGTAGTTTCGTACCGGAACGTGATGTGGCCAACTTTGCCGAGAACGTTAAGATTTATAAGGGTATGAAGCTCAAGGGATTCCAGCCTGAAGGCCGCAAAGCGTTCATGCAAACCTGGATCAGCTATTATGTGCGTGGCAAACTGATGTGGGATTCCAAGGCGGATGTGGAGGCGATCAAGCAGGATTTCTACACGACCTTTTTCGGCGCTGAGGCGGGTCCGCATGTTCAGCAATGGTGGGACGAGTGTGAGAAGGCCTTGGCCGCCACCAGCATGCATTGCCACGAGGACTGGCTGGTAAACCACGTGTATACGGTGCCCTTCACCACGCGGATCCGTGAACATGTTGACAAAGCGCGAGCCTGCGCCATGACGCCGAAGCAGAAAGAGCGGTTCGAGTTGTTTGCCCTGATTGCCGATCATCTCGAGGGTTTTGCGCTGATGGAAGAAGCGGAAAAGAACCTCGATTATGTTGAAGCGGCTAAACAGGCGCAGCGGATGGAGGATGACAAGGAGAAGTTGATCGCCGCCTATTCCTTCTTCATGGGGTCGGTGAAGCGGCGGGAATTCACCAACGGACGGGTGATCAAGTATGGTGAACTTGCGCAGAAAACAGGGGGCGAGGCCGGCACCCTGGTGGATGCCATCCCGCTGGAGGCGTCGTTCCGGCGTGACCGGTTCAATGAAGGCGTGTTTGCCGAATGGTACCTGCCTGCGCATGACGCCAGCGGCTGGGAAACCAAGCATACGTTCCTGACCTGGGATGCGCAGGATAAGCCGGAAGATGAGCAAGGCCACGACTATGACGGGTATGGCTGGTACCGGATGACGGTGAATGTGCCGGCTGCCATGGTGAGCAAACCCTTAAGCCTGCACCTCGGTGGCGTGATCAACGAGGGTTGGGTCTGGATCAACGGCAATTATGCCGGCCACCGGGCATGGAAACTCTGGTGGGCCGGGCGCGATGCCTTGGAAATGGACGTGGATGTGACCGGCAAGGTCAAGGCGGGTGCCAATGTGATCGCCATCCGCGTCTGGAACAACGCCGAGATCGGGGGACTGTATCGCCGCGGGTTCCTCTGGTCACCGAAGCCGTAGCATGTCCCGGGTCTTGGACCCGGCCGGTGTATGGCGCGGGAAGCGCAACCCGTTGGAAGGCGTTTTTGTGCTACAATAAAGCACACATAAACGTTCGACATGGCCTCGTTTTACCCGTTACCTTCTCTGTGGTTTTAATGGAGGAGCATGGCGTGTATCGGAGATGGGGGCCTGTCTGGTCCCCTGCAAAGGAGCGACCGGAATGCATA
>MHBQ01000055.1 GCA_001803315.1 Lentisphaerae bacterium RIFOXYC12_FULL_60_16 | reverse complement strand
CCAGGCAATGTTCACGTATTTCTCGGCGCTGAAAAAGGTCATGACCAGCAGCACCCCATACCCCGGCACCAGCATCCAGGCGAGGCTCAACCCCCACAAGATCTTCGCGACACCCAGCATGATTCCAACCCCCACCCCAACACTGACGGAATAGATCAGGGTCATGCGTTCCAGTGCCCCGTTGGTCAGGGTTTCCACGGTAACCGCCAGGGCCTTCAACGCCGGCTCGGCGATGGTGGCCCCAAATCCCAGGATGAAGGCAAACGCCAGTGCGATCAGGTAACCGGCCAGGCGGGGGTACAAGGGGGAACCCGGTATCGTTTCCACCGCATTAAAGGCAACCGGCAAGAGCCGGCCGACCTGGCTGCCCAGTGCCCCCAACCCATACGCCAGCCCCAGGTTGAACAACATCATGCCCAACAGGCACAAGGTTATGCCGTACCGGATGGCAAACCCGTTGGCCAGGGTTTCACGCAGCACAAACCGCTGGATCAACGCCAGCAGCAGGACCAGCGGCAGGATAGCCTGAACCGCCAGCACCAGTGACTTGACCGCCGGATGTGACATCAACCCCGTCGCCGCGGCAACCACCTCGACCGGTGCGGGCGCCACCGCAACCGCCGGCATCCGGGCCAGGACCAGACCCAGGCCGAGCACCGTGACCACGGGCAGCAGGCTGGCCAGCGTCACAATCCCGAAACCGCCCAATCCCGAATCGTCATGGCCTACCGTCCGCATGATCCCGATCCCCAGCGCCAGCACCAGGGGCACCGTGACCGGTCCCGTGGTAACACCACCGCAATCCCAGGCCAAGCCGATCAGGTACCCGGACTGCCCCGTCCGGTCGGCAGCCGCCAGCAGCGTCAACAACAGGGCCGGCAGCAGTGTGACAACAATCAGGGGCTTGAGGGACCACTGACACAACAACCGCAACATGCCCAGCACGGTGGCCAACCCGACCCCGGCGCCAACCGCCAGCACCAGCCAGTCCACCCGAGTTGAAAGCAGGTCGCTGAGCAAGGGCGCCTGTTCCCGCACCACCTGCGATCCAGCCGCCTGCAATACACCGATCGCCGGCTCCGCAATCGTCGCCCCCAATCCCAGCACAAAGGCAATCCCCAGCAGGCGGGCGCGGTTGGTCCGGTCCGGAAGCCGCAGCCCGATGTTCTCGGCAAACGGCATCAACCCCAGCTTGAGCCCTTCCATGAACAACATCAACCCGGCCATCACCCCCGCCATACCACCGGCGATGGTCAACGCCTGTTCCAACGACTGGTGCAGGATGAACAACTGGAAAAAGGCAAGGTAGGCCGCCAGCGGAAGAATGGAACGCGCCTGGTCCCCCAGCCGCACCGACACGTACGGGCGCACCAACCGGTAGACATGCCGCGGCAAAATCGATACCCGCCCGCCACGATCGCTTCCCTGGTCCCGGCGCAGGGATACCAGGTCGGCATAACGAATCTCGGTGAACGTCCTGCCGACATGCCGCAGGAGATCACCATACCGCAATCCAGATGGTTCGCCGGACTTCACGGCATGCATGGTAAGCGAGAGCGTTCGGCCTGACAATCCCGGACTTCCACGTCCCGGACTTCCACGTTTTCCCTGCGCCTCCGTGCGTTTATGCATTCCCGCTGGAGCCGGCCCGACCCCGGGCCGGTCTGGTATAAGGGTTGTTCGGGAAGGGAACGGGGCGAGGTCGCCCCGTCTCCAAACAGAGGGAAAATCGATCCCTCATGCAAACGCCCACCCCCCCGTTGCGCCGCTTTTTCCCTGCTTGACGGTGTTATGATCATGCCCTATGCTGAATGCGTTATGAATGAGAATCTTTCTGTTGTGACGTTGCTGGTCGTGGTCGGGTTGGTACTCCGGAACCTCGTCGGGGTCCTGGTCCGGCCGGTGCGCGTCGCGGCGGAAAGACGGCGGTAGGATCCGCCAGTTGGTCCGAAAGCGTGACGCCACCCCGAAAGGAGCGGCGTCTTTTTTTTCCCCCGGACCGGCGGTTGATCCAACCGGCCATCCGGGGACTGAGCGCAAGGGAGGAAGACCGTGAAAACAGGTGCAGCATGCGTGATTGACGGGTTGAAAAAAGCAGGCGTGAAGACCATTTTCGGAATTCCCGGCGGGCAGGTCCTCGACCTGTTTGCCGCCCTGTATCATGCCCCGTTTGAATTCATCCTGACCCGTCATGAACAAGGCGCCACCCACATGGCCGACGGCTATTCCCGCGCCACGGGAAAAGTGGGCTGCTGCCTCGTGACCTCAGGCCCCGGCGCCACCAATACCGTGACCGGCCTGGCCACCGCCTACATGGATGGCATACCCATGGTGTGCATTTCCGGCCAGGTCCCCTCCCACATGATCGGGAACGACGCCTTCCAGGAGGCCGACACCACCGGTATCACCCGCCCGGTGACCAAGCATAATTACCTGGTCAAGTCGGTCAACGATCTGCCCCGGATCATCGCCGAGGCATTCCAGATCGCCGCTTCCGGCAAACCCGGACCGGTCCTGATCGACATTCCCAAGGATGTCCAACGGGCGACCATGACCGATGCCGGGGCGACCCGGCAGGTGATCCGGCAGGGCAAACAGCCGGATTTGAAAGGTGATCCACGTCGGATCCGTGCCCTGGCCGATGCCATCAACAAGGCTCAGCGCCCCCTGCTGTATGTCGGCGGCGGCGTGATTGCGGGCGATGCAGCCCGCGAGCTCACCGCCCTGGCCCGCAAGGCCGGCATACCCGTCACCACCACCCTGATGGGCTTGGGCGCTTTTCCTGAAACCGATCCACTCGCCCTGCGCATGCTGGGCATGCACGGCAGTGTGCCCGCCAACAAGGCCGTGAGCGAATGCGACCTGCTGATCGCCGTCGGGGCACGGTTTGACGACCGCGTCACCGGCAAAATATCGGAATTCGCGCCCAAGGCGATCAAGGCCCACATCGATATCGACCCATCCGCCATCGACAAAAGCGTGCGGACCCATATCGCCGTGCTGGGCCATGTGCGGCATGTGCTCAAGGCCCTGACCCCGCAGGTGCGCGCCATCCGGCGAACCCCCTGGCTCCGCCAGATCCACGCCTGGCAGAAGGCGTACCCCTTGACCTACGAGCGGAATGCCTCGGACCTGCTGCCCCAGTTCGTGATCGAACAGGTGGACGCCGTGACGCGCGGCAACGCCATCATCGTGACCGACGTGGGCCAGCACCAGATGTGGGCCACGCACTTCTTCCGCTATACCCGACCCCGGACCTTCCTCTCATCGGGAGGTCTGGGCACGATGGGCTACGGTCTGCCGGCGGCCATCGGCGCACAGGCCGGCCTGCGCGACCGGACCGTCATCACACTGGCAGGCGACGGCAGCATCCAGATGAACTTCCAGGAACTGGTGGTCGCGGTGGAACATGACCTGCCCGTCAAGGTGATCATCCTGAACAACGGATGTCTGGGCATGGTCCGGCAATGGCAGGAAATGTTCTACAAAAGCGAATATTCGGCTTCCCAACTGGGCCAGTCCGGACGCGCGAAAAATGAACGCATCCGCTCCACCACCAACGGATACCTGCCGGATTTCGTCAAGATGGCCGAAGCCCATGGTGCGGTCGGCATGCGCGTCTCGAAGAACCGCGAGGTGCAGCCCGCCCTCCGGAAGGCGTTGGCGATTCACCGCCCGGTGGTCATCGAATGCATTGTCCGCCCGGACGAGAACGTGTACCCCATGGTACCGCCCGGCGCATCCCTGAACGAAATGATCCACAGCATGGCGTAGGTACCACGGAAGGAGGATCGGCATCATGAAACATGTGATTACCGCACTGGTGGAAAACCAACCCGGGGTCCTGGCCCGCGTGGTCGGATTGATCTCGGGCCGCGGCTACAACATTGAAAGCCTCAACGTGGCCCCCACGCAGGATCCCAACATGTCGCGGATGACCATCAAGGTCCCCGGCGATGACCACGTTCTGGAACAGGTCACCCGCCAGCTCAACAAACTGGTGGATGTGATCAGAGTGTCGGACCTTACCGGCCGACGTCATCTCAGCCGGGAACTGGTCCTGGTGGATGTGCTCGCTCCGGCCGCAAAACGGGCGGAAGTGGTGCAGCTGGCCGCGCTGTTCGGCGCCCGGGTGGCCTCCGTCCAGGTGCGCTCGGTCACACTCGAAATGGTCGGCGACGAGGACACGATCAGCAACCTGCTGACCCTGCTGAAACCCCATGGCATCCAGGATATTGCCCGGACCGGCGAAATCGCCGTCGCCCGGGGCGGTTAATCATCACGCGGAACAAAGGTCCATCACCATGAAAACGAAAACGGTAAAATCCATCGAATCGAATCGCGTCACCATCTTCGATACCACCCTGCGCGATGGCGAGCAATCGCCGGGCGCCAGCATGAACCAGCGTGAAAAGCTGGAACTGGCCCATCAGCTCGCCGACCTGAACGTGGATGTGATCGAGGCGGGATTCCCCATTGCCTCACCGGATGATTTCGAGGCGGTCAAGGCCGTGGCCCTCGCGGTCAAGGGCCCTGTCATCGCCGGACTCGCCCGGTGCGTCAAGCAGGACATTGAACGCTGCGCGGATGCCGTCTGCCACGCCCGCAAGTCGCGGATCCATGTATTCCTGGCCACCTCCGCCATCCATCGCCGGTACAAACTGCGCAAGGCATGCAGCGAAATCCTGAAAATGGCCGTGGACGGCATCCGGTACGCCCGCCGCTTCTGCCGTGACGTCGAGTTCAGTCCGGAGGATGCCTCGCGCACCGAACCGGATTTCCTGGCACAGATCGTCGAGGCCGCCATCGATGCGGGCGCCTCCACCATCAATATCCCCGACACGGTCGGCTATGCAATCCCCAGCGAGTTCGGCCGCCTGATCGGCTCCCTGTACGAAACGGTTCCCAACATCAGCCGGGCCACGATCAGCGTGCATTGCCACAATGACCTGGGATTGGCCGTTGCCAATTCCCTGGCCGCCATCCAGAACGGTTCGCGTGCCATCGAATGCACCATCAACGGGCTCGGTGAACGCGCCGGCAATGCAGCGCTGGAAGAAATCGTCATGGTGCTCAAGACCCGCCCGGAATCCTTCCAGGGGGCCTGGACCGCCATCAAGACCGAGAAACTGTACAAGGTCAGCCGCCTGGTCAGCCGCCTGACCGGTATGAGCGTCCAGCGCAACAAGGCCATCGTCGGCGCCAACGCGTTCGCGCATGAAGCCGGCGTACACCAGGACGGGGTGCTGAAAAAGCGCACCACCTACGAGATCATGCGGCCGGAAGACATCGGCATCGAGGGCTCCGACCTGGTGCTGGGCAAACATTCCGGACGGCACGCCTTCCAGCATCATCTCCAGCGGCTCGGGATCCAGCTGTCCGCGCGCGAAATGGAAGGCGCCTATCAACGCTTCATCGCGCTGGCCGACAAGAAAAAGAAGATCTACGATGACGACCTGTTCATGATCGTACGGGAAGGCATGGCCGACTCGACCCGGATCTACCGCCTGGATTACCTGAACGTGACCGCCGGCACGGGCACCGTCCCCACCGCCACCGTGCGCCTGTGCAAGGGCCAGCAGGTCCTCCAGGATGCCGCCTGCGGCGACGGCCCCGTCGATGCCGCCCTGAAAACCATCGACCGGATGACCGGCATTCACGGCCACCTGCTGGACTTCAACCTGCAGGCGATCAGCGCCGACAAGGATGCCCAGGGCGAAGTCAGTATTCGCGTCCAGTTCGGCGCCGATATCGTCAGCGCCAAGGCCGCAAGCACCGACATCGTGGAAGCCAGCGCCCGGGCCTACCTGAACTGTGTAAACCGCCTGCTCACCATCCGGGAACAGGCGCGTGGTGCCCGCAAACCATCCGTCAAAGCCAGGCGGGCATAATCCATGCAGCCGGGTGGACATACCGAACCGTTTGCCGTCCTGGGACATCCGATCGGGCACAGCCTGTCCCCCGCCATGCATAACGCGGGCTTCGAGGCCCTCGGCATGGATGCCATCTATGTCGCATTCGATGTCCATCCGGATCGCCTGATGAACGTGCTGCCCGCCATGGCTGCCATGGGGTTCCGGGGCATCAACCTGACCGTCCCCCTCAAGGAAACGGCTTTCCGCGGACTGCGCGATCTGACGCCGGAAGCACAACGCCTGGGCGCTGTGAACACGGTGCAAATCCAGTCTGACGGCTCCCTGCGCGGCCACAACACGGATGGGACAGGCTTCCTGGAATCGGTACGGGAATCCTTTGGCTTATCCGTAGCCGGACAGACGGTCTTCGTGCTCGGTTGCGGCGGGGCGGGCCGTGCCGTGGCCATCACCTGCGCGATGGCCGGCGCAGCCCGGCTTCTGCTCGCCAATGCACACGTCGAACGGGCTCAACGGGTGGCCGTAGAAATCGGGACCTTGTCGCCCGGCACACCGGTGTCCGTTGCGCCATCCACCCCCTCCGCATGGATCTCCGCATGCCGGGAATCAACCCTGGTCGTCCAATCAACCACCGTCGGCATGAAACCGGGGGACCCGTCCCTCCTGCCTCCGGAAGCCTTTCACGCCGGACAGTGCGCCATGGACCTCATCTATCACCATCCTGAAACGCCCTTCACCCGGGCCGCCCACATCGGCGGCGCCTCAACCGTCAACGGGCTCGGCATGCTGCTCCACCAGGGAACAGCCGCCTTCACCATCTGGACCGGAAAACCGGCGGCAACCACCGCCATGCGGCAGGCACTGGAGCAAGCCGTGTATACAAGGAGCCCGACATGAATCCACCCGGCGACATCATGGCCTATTGGTACACCTGCATGACCATCATGGTATTTGCACTCGGCGCCTGTATCGGCAGCTTCCTCAACGTCTGCATCTACCGCATCCCACGCGAGGAATCCATTGTACACCCACGGTCCCACTGCCCCGCCTGCAACACCCTGATCCCCTGGTATTGGAATATCCCGCTGTTGAGCTGGATTCTGCTCCGTGGCAAATGCCGCTTCTGCAAGGCACCCATCACCCCGCGCTATCTGATCGTTGAAACCATTACCGCGGTCCTGTTTGTCCTGATCTGGCTGAAACTCGATTGGATCGGCAACCCGCTCCTGGGCCTGACCCCGATGCACAACGCGGGATTGGTCCCCGTCTATTGGCTGGTGATGAGCGGCTTGATCCTGGGAACCTTCGTGGACTTTGAACACCTCATCATCCCCGATCGCGTCACCCTCGGCGGAATCGCCGCCGGCCTGGTTCTCAGCCCCCTCGTTCCCGCCTTACACGGCGTGACGGGTCCCCTGGAATCCTTTCTGAAGGCCCTGCTCGGGGCGGCCGCCGGCTGGGGCCTTCTCTGGGGCATCTCCTGGTTCGGACGCCTGTTGTTCCGCAAGGAAGCCATGGGCTTCGGCGACGTGAAACTCATCGGCGCCATCGGGGCATTCCTGGGCTGGCGTGCCGTGCTCTTCACCGTTGCGGTTTCATCCCTGATCGGATCCATCGTCGGACTGGTCCTGGTCTTCACGGGCCGCAAGGCCATGCAAAGCCGGATACCCTACGGACCCTACCTCGCACTGGCGGCCATTCTCTGGATCCTATGGGGCACCCAGTGGTGGGATGCCTACATCCGGTTCATGATGCCTGAACCGGAACTACCGGCCGGCCCGGTCCAGTGGACCATTCCCTATAACCCGTAAACCCGAACCCACGACGATCCAGTGCTTTGAAAAACGCACCGGAATCAGTCGCCGAGGATCAGTCGGCGCAGGGCTTCCTTGCGGCCGGCCGGCTCATCGTCTTCCGGCCACAATTGTTCAAACAGCATGTCATTGGAAAGGTCCGGCTGTTCCAACCGGACTTGCTCCATGGCTGCAGCCGCACCCAGGGCAAACCGTTCCGGCTGTATGCCGGCATCCAAGGCACGCCGCATGGTCCCGATCAGGCGGTCATCCCAGGCCAGTTTCCGGCGCGGATCGCGGATCACCCGCGCCACCTGGTCCTTGAGGTGCGGATTCATCATGCGTTCCAGCAGATCATCGGCATAGGCC
>MHBQ01000054.1 GCA_001803315.1 Lentisphaerae bacterium RIFOXYC12_FULL_60_16 | reverse complement strand
ATACCTGATCCATTACCCGATTGGGAAAGACGGGCTGTATTACCGGGGATACCCCGTCAAGGCGGGGAAACGCGCCTGTGTCCAGCTGCAGGTGATTGGCAGCAAGGATGGTCTGCCCGGAAAGAAGATTGAACGGCACTACCAGGTCGTGTCGTATGAAATGATCGAAGCACGGCTGGAGCTGAAGGTGCTTAATCCTGAACGGGTGGATGCCGATCTAGCGGACAGCCCCGCGTTGATGGCGGCCTTCTTGAAGCAGCAGGACCAGGCGGACCTGTTCATGGATCCTGCCCGGTTCCGGAGAATCGAAGCCCCTTGATCGTCAAACTCCGGTTGGGGATGAGAGGAACCGCCGATTAACGCCGATGGACGCTGATTTTGGAATGGAATCAACGAACCGCCATGAACCCGCGATCTGAAAAGCTGGAATCGATTCCGGGGATCGGGCCCTCGATTGCCGCGAAATTGCGGATGATCGGAATCCACGGGGTTGATGACTTGAACCAGGCGGATCCCGAACACCTG
This sequence comes from Lentisphaerae bacterium RIFOXYC12_FULL_60_16, assembly GCA_001803315.1. Classification (GTDB taxonomy): domain Bacteria; phylum Verrucomicrobiota; class Kiritimatiellia; order UBA8416; family YA12-FULL-60-10; genus YA12-FULL-60-10. The sequence goes on along the minus strand of MHBQ01000054.1, from coordinate 15,221 downwards.
TACCAGGAACTCGAATCCGTGCTTGGGGTTCACGTCGACCGGTGTGTATTGTATGTTTTCCGGAGCGCCGTCTATTACGCGAGCCACCAGTCCCATGATCCGGAGAAGTTGAAGTGGTGGAACTGGAAGGATCCGGTTTGATGGGATCGAGTAAGGTGTTCCGCTTTGCGTTCTTGATGGGTGCTGCCGGACGCTGTATCATCCGATGCGCGGGTTGTGAACCCGGCACGGCAAACGAACGAGCCGTTCGGTGAACAAGGAGCGACCGTCATGCATGTTGTCCTGTTTGAGGATCATCATGTCGAAGATCTGTATCCAGTTTCGCTTTCCCGTCCCGCCTGGGCCGTCACGTGCGGCGTCCGGAATCTTCGCGATACGGTGACCGCGTGCGGCTGCACAGTGACGACCATCGTGCGGCCCCACCTCGCCCGAATCGTCGCTTCCGGGGGGGCGCCCGTTCCGCCTCCCGATGGGCCGGCACTTTTTCTGAATGCCAGCCTCGTGCCGGACGTGCGGTTGGTCCGGCGCCTGTTGGATCTCGCCGGGAAGGGGGACCCGTTCATGGTGACCTGCGGCGACCGCGTGGCGGCGGCGTTGCTCCGGGAGGGCGCCTCCCTGGCGGAGTCCGCCCGGCCGGACGACATCGCGGAGCGACTCCTGCTCCAGAAGCTCCCCCTGTGCGAAACAGCGGCTGCTTTCCTGTGTTATCCGTTCGACATTGTCCGCCACCACATGGATATCTTCGGCGCCAACCTGGAACACCTGATCGGGCTCCGGCCGTTCCGGGAGATCGCGAAGGGGGTATTTGCGGGAGAGAATGTGAAAGTGCCGGCCACGGCGCAGCTTCATGCCGAAGCGGGACCCATCGTGCTTGACGAGGGGGTTGTCATCCTCGATTTCGCCCTCCTGGTCGGCCCGGTCTATGTCGGCCGCCATTCCCGCATCATCGAACGGGCGACCGTGAAGGAAATGACCTGCATCGGGCCGACGTGCAAAATCGGGGGTGAGATCGAGGCATCCGTCATCGAGGGGTTTTCCAACAAGCAGCACCACGGGTTCCTGGGACACTCGTATGTGGGTTCCTGGGTCAATATGGGGGCCGGCACCTCGAACAGCGACCTCAAGAACACCTATGGGAGCATCCGGGTCCAGATTGGGGAGAAACGGATCGACAGCGGCATGCAGTTCTTCGGTTGTGTGATCGGTGATCATTCCAAGACGGCCATTAACACGTCGATTTTCACCGGCAAGATCGTGGGCGTCGCGAGCATGCTGTACGGTTTCGTGACGACCAACGTTCCGAGCTTCTGCAACTACGCCCGCTCCTTCGGCGAGATTACCGGGATCGACGTTGAGACGGCGGTCGAGACGCAACGGCGCATGTTCAAGCGGCGGAAGGTCGAGCAGACGGAACTCGACATCGCGCTGATGCGGGATTTGCACCGGCTGACGGAGCGCGACCGGGGGCTTGCAGCCGAACCCATCAGCCTCTAGTCCGTCCGGTGCGTGGCAGGCGGCACGGCGTGGCCGGGTCAGCGAGGAGACGAGGCAATGTGCGGCATCTTCGGATATGTCGGAAAGGTGGATGTCGGCCAGACCCTTGTGACCGGCATCCGCCGGCTGGAATACCGCGGCTATGACTCCTGGGGCGTGGCGATCGGGGGTGACGACGGTCTTACGCTGTTCCGCCGGGTGGGCCGGGTGTCGCAGGTGGACGAACCCTTCAAGCTCGCGGCCGCAAAGTCCTGGGGCGGGATCGCGCATACCCGCTGGGCGACCCATGGAGAACCCGCCGAACGGAACGCGCACCCGCATATGGACGGAGCCGCCCGTTTCGCGATCGTACACAACGGTATTATTGAGAACCATGCGGTGCTTCGGGACCGGCTTCGCGCCCAGGGTTGTGTGTTCCAAGGCGAGACCGACAGCGAGGTGATCGTCCATCTCATCGCGAGCCTCTACGATGGCCGGGATCCCCGGGCCGCGTTTGTCGGCGCGTTGCGCCTGCTCCGCGGCGCGTATGCGGTTGCCATGATCTGTGCGGACGCCCCAGGCACGATTTTCATCGCCCGCGACAGCAGTCCCATCGTCATCGGACGGGCGGACGGCTGCGCCGTGGTCGCGAGCGACCCCTGTGCGATCGTGCCGTTCACGCGGGACGGGATCTACCTGGCGGATGGCGAAGTGTGCGCGTTGCGGGAAGACGGTTACCGGATCTGGAACCTCAAGGACGAACCGGTGGAGGGGGTTGTCCAGAAGCTCGCGTATGACCTGGAATCGGTTGAACGCGGCACGTTTAAACATTTCATGCTCAAGGAGATTTACGAACAGCCCCGCACGATTCGGGATGCCATGCGCGGTCGTTTGGCCCGGGGGTCGGGTACGACCCGCGTGGATGGCCTCGGTCTGACGGAGGCGGATATCCGCCGCATCCGGAGCATCCGGATCCTGGGTTGCGGGACCTCCTGGCACGCCGGCTTGGTGGGCCGTTACCTGATCGAGGAAATGGCCCGCATCCCGACGGTGGTGGAGTATGCGGCTGAATTCCGGTATGCCGCGCGGGTGTTGGAGCCCGACACCCTGGTTATTGCGCTTAGCCAATCCGGTGAGACGGCCGACACCCTCGGGGCCTTGCGTGAAGCCAAGCGCCTCGGGGCCACGGTTGTCGGGCTCTGTAACGTGGTGGGTTCCGGCATTGCGCGGGAATGCGGGCGGGGTCTCTATCTTCGCTCCGGCCCGGAGATCGGGGTGGCCTCGACGAAGGCGTTCACCAGTCAGCTGGTCGTACTCGCGCTGCTGGCCCTCCATTTCGGCCGGGTCCGGGGCATGTCACTGGCCGACGGCGTCCGGTTTCTCGACGCCCTCGAGGCGTTGCCGGACCAGGCTGAGCAGATCCTCGGGAATACCGACGCGATAGCCGAAATGGGCCGTCTGGTGGCCGGACACCGGAATGCCCTTTATGTCGGTCGGCTCTACGAGTACCCCCTGGCGTTGGAAGGCGCGTTGAAACTGAAGGAAATATCCTATATCCATGCTGAGGGACTTCCTGCCGCTGAATTGAAACACGGCCCGATTGCCCTGGTCGACAAGGATATGCCCGTGGTTACCCTGGCGGCTCAGACGGGGGCGTTTGAAAAAATGAAGAGCAACATCGAGGAAATCCGCGCGCGCGGTGGCCGTATCCTGGCGGTGTGCCGCGAGGGTTCCGAGGATCTCCGTTCGATGGCCGAACGCGTTATTTGCATTCCGCCGACACTGGATCCCTTCGTGCCGATCCTCGGCGCGCTGCCGCTTCAATTGATGGCGTATTATGCGGCCGTGGAGCGCGGCTGCGATGTTGACCGGCCGCGCAACCTGGCCAAGAGCGTTACCGTGGAGTAACCGGTCCGCGCATGGGGCTGGAAATGGAGCGATCGATGAATTCTGCAAACGGTACCGAGGCCGGCTTGAAGACCCTGACGATCCACGCGGACCGATTTGCGCCGGTCCTTCTGTGTCCGCGGATGCGCGGCCGTTACGCGCCGGTCCATGTCGGCCAGGAGGTCGACCAGATCTGGCTTACGCCGACTCCCGGTGATCCGGCTGCGCGGGTGGTCGTCGATGGCGTTACCGTGGCTGCCGGTCAACCCAGCGGTCCCATCCGCCTCCAACCGGGCCGGAACCCGGTGACCATCGAGGTGACCGCCACGGACGGCAAGACGAAGTGCCGTTTCGCCCCGCAATTCTATCGCGACTATCCCGGCCCTGCCTGGCGGCAGGTATGCGGGGAGAGTCCCTGGCTGCCCCGCGACTCCGCCGGTGAACTGGTGTTCGATGGCCGGATGTGGCTGCTGGGCGGCTATACGCCGGAGCCGGCCCGCGACGTATGGTGCTCGCGCGACGGCGCCACCTGGACCCGTGCCGGCGAAGTGTCCGCCAGCCGGTCCGGCATCGACATCCCTATGACCTGGGTTTTTGACGGCCGGATGTGGGTCGCGGACATGGACGGGCTGTTGTTCGCCTCCGCTGACGGCGCCGACTGGTCGCTGGTGACGGACCAGGCCCCGTGGCGCGGACGGGGTGCGGCCGGAGCGGCGACCTTTGCCGGCCGGATGTGGGTGATGGGAGGTGCCGCAGGCGGCCGGTTCCTGAACGACGTCTGGTCCTCCGGGGATGGGGTACACTGGACGCGGGAGCTGGAGACGGCACCCTGGTCGAGGCGCATGATACACCATACGCCGCTGGTCATGGATGGCCGGATGTGGCTCATCGGGGGTGCGGCCATGGGGGACTACTACCCGTTCCGAACCTATCAGGATGTGTGGTGTACCGAAGACGGACGCCATTGGGAAAAAGTTCTCGATGAAGCGCCGTGGCGCGGCCGTATCTGGGGTTCGACAGCGGTTTACCGGGATCGCCTGTGGGTACTTGGCGGGTTCCGTTCCGAACCGGCCTGGGAGAACCTTGGTGACGTCTGGTATTCCGTGGACGGGGTACAGTGGAACGAGCTGTCCTGCCCCGCCACCTGCCGCCATAGCGGTTCCGCCAACGGGCCCGTGGTGGTTGACCATTCCCGTTGGGAATTGCGGCACGAGATGAGTGTTTACGATCATGACGGCAAACTCTGGGTCGTGGGCGGCATGGTCTGGCCGCTGATGAATGATGTCTGGAGCCTCGACATCGCCGGACTGACCTTTGTGACCCAGCCCATCGTCGAGGATTTTGCCGGCACGCGTTATGACTATCGTGCCCGCGCCGATTTCAACCGGAGCCGTGGCAGGCTGCAGTACCGCCTCGTCGACAGCCCGGCCTGGCTTTCGGTCGATTCCGTGACTGGCTTGGTTGAGGGCGTGTCGCCGGGGCCCGGCGATGTGACCGTCACGGTTGAAGCCCGTGATGCGGCCGGCGAGACCGCGTGTCAGCGCTACACGCTCCACATTCTGCCGGCGGGATAAAGCGTCATTGAAGAATGAGTACGGTACCGGCAACGGTCCAGATGATTTGGCCGCCGTCATAAACAACGCGGCTGTCGGTGCCCCAGTCATCATGATACGACGCTTGCAGTTTCAGGGTATGGCCATTCAGCCGCAACCGGGACGTGTCGTCACACACGTAGAGGTCTCCCATCACCAGGTCGCCCAGCAGTTCCACGTTGGCAGCGTTGGTGGCCTTCAGTGTTACATACCGCAGGCTGGCGACGCTGCTGCCGTTGGTGTAGGGGGGTAGCTGGGTGGTGAGATTCGGAGCGGTGATGACGCCGTTGTTATTCACGAGGATCGTCCCGAGTCCGGCGGCCTGGGCGGCTGTCTGCTGATAGATGGTGCCGGCGGCGCCCGCGTAGGGAGCGCCGTTTGCCTTGCAGCCATAGGCGTTCATGGCCACGGATCCGAACGAGGAGGAGTGTGTCAAACATACCGCGATGCGTCCGCCACCTCCACCGTTCTGCGACGGTGCGGGATTGTAGCCGAAATCCGTCGATGATACGTCGAGTGTTCCGTTGCCTTCCAGCCAGCCGGTGACGAGATAGATCGAACCACCTGACCCCACGGCCAATCCGGGTGTTCCGGACTTGGCCGAGATGATCCCGTTGACCGTGGAAGTGCCCGCCACATGGATCTCGACGGCGCCTCCGCCATAGGAATGGGCGCCGCTCCCGAAGTTGGTCGGGGCCAGAATCGAGCCATAGGTGACCGGCTGGCCGGCCACACCCGGGTTGGGTGCGCCCAAGCCGCCGTGACTGGCGGCAGGCGCCGTGTTGGCGTTATTGGCGGAGCCTTTACCCGGTCCGGTTCCCGGGAAGAATCCCAGGCCGTTGACGTTGATGCTCCCGCCGGCATCCAGCGTAAAATTGCCGTTTACCTGGCAATTAAGCCGGTAACTTTCATTGCCCAGCCAATGTGTCATGGATCCGTTGGTGGCAACGTGCAGATTTCCCTGTACGACAAGGTTGGGTTGTATCGGAACAGCCAGGGAGAAAATGGCATTCGATACGAGCATGTCACCGGCCACGGTCAGGTTCGTGTAAAGGTACAAGGCAAAATTGGCCATGTTGAAGTCGGAGGCCAGGCTGATGTTGTTGGTATTCTGCGCCATCAGCAGGGATTGATTGGGGCCGTAAACCCGGAGGTTCGGTTGGGCGATCCAGTCCAGCATCGTGTTGGTGTTCAGGGCCAGGAATCCGCGGTTGGTCAGGATAACTTCGGAAAATTGAGTCATATCCGGCTCGTTCGGCGTGGCCATGGTCATGGCGGAAGTGGTCGCTATATTGTTGTTATCGATGATGACGGACCCTTCGCCGGTGGCTTGTGCGGAAGTCTGGCGATATATCGTTCCCGCCGCTCCGCTCTGACTGGGACTGCTTGTCCCGCCATGTGCTTTCATGGCCACGGAACCGAAGGTTGAACCGGTGTTCAGGATGACGGCGATTCGTCCACCGCCACCGGCTCCGCCCCCCTGTCCCCACGTGGCACCCCCTGCAACCGACAGGGTTCCCGTACCGGCCAGGGTGCCGACCACGAGGTAGATGGAACCTCCGGCCGACGCTGCGATGTAGCTTCCGTTCCCACCCTTGGCGTTGATGGTTCCGTCGACCGTTGCGACTCCCTGCACCGTCAGATACAAAGCGCCTCCACCCGATGTGGATGTGGAACTGCCCAGATTGGTAGGCGAGGCGATGGATCCATACACCTTGTTCCATGACACCGGGGTTCCGGAACTCGAATTGCCGCCCAGTCCGCCGTGACTTACGCCGCGTTCATAATTCCCATCGACTCCGCTCCGGCCGGGTCCATAGCCGCCATAGTACTGGGCGGCGAATCCCTTTTCGTTCAGGTTGATGGTCGCATTGCCGCCCAGGGTGAAGTCGCCGCCCACGGCCACCCGCAGGCGATTGACTTCGGTATTGGCAACGGAGCCGACGGGGTGGGTCCAGGTACCGCCCAACACCTGGCAATTGCCGGTTATCGCCATCACGGGGAAGGCCGGACCATACGTCGTGGGGATTGTCACCGTGCCGGTGTAGTCGGCGGCCTGATGCCATGCCGCGACGGCATTCGTCACGTCCCAGGTCATGGGCTGCTGTGAGAACACCCCGGCCAACAGCGCGATTTCGTTGGTTCTGGGCGCATGGCCGGCGGTCCAGTTGGCGGCGGTGCTGGCATTGCCGGGCGCGACGGCGGACCAGGCGTTGGTCGGCGCGGAGGGCGGCGGTTCGTTATGAATGGTCATGCTGATGTTGCTGGCAGAACCGATAAGGTAACCGCCGGCATCCACCGTTAGTTCCAGGGTTGAATCCGTTTGTTTGATCCAGTTTGCCAGGGGTGTGATAACGAACGTTGCGTTCGACGCGCCGCGGGGTATGGTCAGATAACCTGAGAGCGCGGCAAAATCCAGGCCGGATACCGCATCGCCGCCGGTCTTCTGGTAATTCACTTTCAGCGTGCAGTTGGTAGCGGTCGCCACCCGGCAGACCCTGACGGTACCGGGAGTAAATCCGATTTCCGAGGCGTCCGCCAGTTTCTCCAACCACACATTCCCCGTGATGAAATGCTCGCGGGTTTTCGGCCAGATCCTGTCGGACGCATTGCTGGCGGCGTACGTGTAGTAATACGCACGATTTGCCAGCAGGGACGAGGCGGCATACGTGCAGCGTGCCGGCAGGGCTGTCGGATTGGTCACGCCGAAATGATGCGCCACATCCCATGCGCCAGGGTTCATGCCGCCGTCCGACAGGCCATAGTAAACCGATACGGCGGTGGCGGATCGGCCGGTGCGGACCAGATTGCCGCACAGCAGGGCGGTGGTGGCGGTCAGGTTGCTGACCCCGCTGCCGTTGTTGATGGCCGGCAGGTCCGGATCAATGATGGGTGCCGGCAGGGCATATTTCTCCACCAGGTAACCGCCAACCTTGATGGCCTCGTTGGAGGAGAGCGCCCGGGAATAGATCAAGACTTCAGCAATGTGTCCCTGGAATCCGCCCGCGTCGGGCCCGTAGCCGATCCGGTAGCCGGTGGCATCCCCGGCGAGGTAATTTGCAGCGGCAACACCGGGCGATGCGCCGTTGATGAACATCTGCCAGAGCGACGCGGAACTATCCACCTGGAAGAGGCATGCCCCGTTGTCCGGTGTCGTGGCGTAGGACTCAAGGCGGCTGGCCCGGAACATGCCCGGATATGCCCGGCTGTCACCGTGGTAGCGCCACCACGTGGCGTTGTTGCGGGTGATAAAAAGGTTATAACCCGTATCGTTGTCGATGGAAGCAACCACAAACAGGGTGGCGGCGGTGGGGAAGCTTGAATCCAGAATGCCTAGGGTGATCCCGCTGTCGGAACCGTCAAACACCAGTGCCGGCATGTGGTCGAGTTCGGCCGAATCCGCCGTGAACGTGGGATTGCCAGCCGCCGAGTTGATGCCGTTATACCCGTTCCCCGACTGGTCCAGCCAATTGACGACGGTTCCGGCGCCGTTGGTTATGACCCCCGTATCGGCCTTCAGCCAGACCGTCAGGTCGGTCACCGTTCCGGTGTCGAAGTTCGCGTAGCTTGTGCCGGCCCACAATGCCATGCACACCGTGACCGTGTAAAGCCACCGGGTTGCCCGGTCAGACGCCGCATGATGAAGAAGCATCACGGCTCCATGTTTCATGACTATCCCTCGTAAATCAAGCCATGTTTCCATACTCCACGGCGAACCGGGCGGTTTCACCGAAGGCGAGGGGAAGGGAGGATCATGAGGCGGAATCCACCTTCCATGAATTGGGCGGCAACAGGCCGTGGTCGGGGACTTCCTGGGGTGATTCGGAAATGTTCGCCACGACCCGGGTCCCATCGGCAAACGTGGTGGCCTGAACGGTATAATCGTCGCGTAATGCTTCAAAGGCGATCAATTCGAGCTGGCCAATGCGGTGGTGGAGACGGGCGATCGGAAGGGCGGCGGTGAGTGCCCGCTGGACTTCGGCATCGTCCAGGCTGATTTCGAAGGAGAAGGTTTTACAGGTGGCGATGTCGGCCCAGCCGTATTGCCGACCGAAGGGGAAGACGAGGGGCGGGACGCCGTACAAGGCATCGAGTGCCGCCTTTTTCTCCGGAAGGCCCGCGCCCATCTGGAGACGGCTGTCGGTGGTTAATTTGCCAAAGCAGGGGATTGCGTTGTAGGTGTGCAATTCCCAGCTGTTGTGCAACGTGGAGTCATGGAAAACCAGATCGGTGAGGGGCACGACGAGGAAGGGCTGTTTCGCGCCCCAGGTGGGCAGATATTTATTGGATCCGATATCGTAAAACCGCGTCAGATATTCGTTGAACCCTTCGCTGGACACAATCCGGTTGCCATTCACCTCCGGGCCCAGCAGTTCACCGACGAACGGATCATCGTCCCGGGCGGAGAGTGGTGCCCGGTTGTGAAGCGCGTGGGCGGCGTTGAAGCAGGCTTCTCCCCCGCGCACGGAATTGACATCGTAATGCACCCAATCCATGGCGCTCATGGGGCCGGCGAATTGGGACCGGGCGAATTCCGACTGGTAGGGGGTGCAGGTCTTATACCAGATATTCTCATCGATCTGCCAATGGGAGATGAAGGCGTTTTGCGCATCGGTTCGGAAGGTGTGGCGACAGGCATCCGTTCCCGTATCACGCGTTTCGTAGGTCCAGGCCCAGGGGCTGACCAGGCCGCCGCAGGCCTGCAGGGCATTGATTTCGGCTTGCGAAAGATCGATGGGTTGGTCGCCGCCCATGAGGAAGTTCAGGTCGGTGGCCATGAACCGCACCGGGTAATAAAGGACCGAATCAAAGCCTGCGGACTTCAGGCGGCGCGCCGAGGCGACATAGTCGGTGGAGCGGCCCCGGTTGTAGCCGATGAAGGCGATCAGGGATCCGAAGAGCTTTTTAAGGATGGGCTTGCGCGCGATTTTTTCGGGCCAGGCCATGAAATGACCCCGCTCGATCAGGCGGAGCCGGTGGCGTTTGGCGATGGCGGTGATCGAGGGGTCCGTCACATAGATCCGGGCCACCCGCGGGTACCAGCCTTCGACAGCGCCGGGGATCACTTCGTGAAACGCCCGGATACCAACATCGCGTTTCTGCCAGATGAACCAGCAATCCTTGGGCGTTTCCTGAGTGATGAGCAGGCCGCCCCGCTCCGTCAGGCATCCGGACATCGCCAGCATGGTTTTGGCGTCACGCCTCAGGAAAGCGTCGCCAAAATTTCTCAGGATCAGGCCTTGATTGATGGGGATCAACAGTTCCAGCCGGCTATGATCGGGAATAAAATGGCCGGGATGTGCGACCCGGAGGACCGCCGCGGACCTGATGACCGTCTGCGCTTCCACGCCATCGGGGAGGAGGCGGAACGTCCGTTCGATGGCGCCGCCCGGCACGGGGGTGTTGATTCGGAGGGTGTCGGGGGCGGGTTGATCCACGGTGCCCGGCCCGAATGGCGTGAATTCGGGATCCGTTTGCCAGTCGCCAAGCGGCTCGGTTTTGTATCCCGAGGTCTGTGGGTCCAGAGTCCACACGACGTTGCGCCGCCGGTCTTCGAGCGTGAGTGTGGTGCCGTTGGGGGTGATGGCGAGGGTCAGGAGCGGGTTGGATATATGGAGCATACGGTTCACCTGTACCATGGATTCAACGGGCCTGTCGAAGCAACCAGGCATACAGTTTCGGGTTGTTGTAGGCATTATCCCAGGCATTGTGCTGGATGGTGGGATAAATCGTAAGTTTCAGGCGTTTGGCCCCGCGTTGTTTGAGTGCGGTGAGCATGCGTTGGGATTCCGTGGGTGGGACGACGGAATCATTGCCGCCGTGGAATGCCCAGACCGGCAACCGCTTGAATTCCGCGGCCTGTGCGGAATCGGCCAGCAGGACGGACAGCATGTCGCCACCTCCGCAGACCGGGACGACTGCGGCGAAACGTTCCGGGTGTGCAATGGCGAGGTTCCAGGCGCCGAATCCTCCCATGCTGATCCCGGTGAGATAGATGTGGTTCCGGTCCGCCGGGTAGCGCTTGAGACAGTGGTCCAGCAAGCGGACCAAACGGTCGTTTTCCCAGGCCTGGTCGGCGGGGCACTGCGGCGCGACGATGATGAAGGGAAATTCTTTGCCCTGGTTCACATGTTTCAAGGGACCATGCACCGCCACGCGCTGGAGGTCCGTGCCACGTTCGCCGGACCCGTGCAGGAACAGCATCAATGGCCATCGTTTGGGGCCTTTTGCCCGGTATCCCCGGGGCAGGTACTGCAGGTAGGGCAGAGTGCCGGTGCTTGACGCCTTCCACCGGAAGGCTTTTGACTGCAACCTTGTCTCAACAGGTCTGGATCTCATCGGGGAGCCCACTTTCATATTTGTCTGGCAATCCGCTTATGGCGTCGCAACTTTCATTGCGCTATGCGGGGGAACACCGCCCTCTTTTAGACCGGAAGAGGTGATGGATTCGAGGTCGAAAACGTATACGGCTCCATCCCGGCAACCGACGAACAGGCGTCCTTCGGCAATAACCGGCATCCCATAGTTGGGAATCCCTTGGTAATGGGTTGCCGGAACCGCCCGGGGCAGTTCGGTACGGGCCCCGAAACACCAGGTTTTCTGTCCCTCATTGGAAGGCGCCCAGATCAGGTCATCACCTGTCACGAGATATCCTGCGGCCAATGGCAGGATGACGCCCTGGTTCGGGCAATAGCGGAGTGTTTCGACGCGTAGCCGACGGGAACCGTCGCGCCGCCAGATTTCAAGGGTGGCCGATGGAAAGTGTCGCCTGACGAAAGCGAGCGTATCGTCCCCGGCGGCGGAGAGGAAGAGGTTGTCGGTAACGGTCTGGCCGGCAATCATTTCCGTAAACGCTTTCAACTGGTCGGGTTCGACCGGGCGTTCCAGGTTGGTACGTTCCTCGCGGATCAGTCCCTGGTCGCTTGAAAGCTGACGGGTTGCTGCCAGGTGTTTGAACGCAGCAGGATATTCCTTGATATGTGTCGTTTCGAGTGTCACCGCATCAATGGCCCACAAGTTTCCACCCTTGGTTCCGCAATAAACCTTGCCGTCGAACCCGGCGACGGGTGCCATGATCTCTTCTTCGTTGAGGGAGATGCGTTTGAGCAGGCCCCACACTTCTTTCAGGCGCGGCGACGAGGATTGTCCGGTCAAGGCGAGGAACCGGCACCGTGCCGCCAACTCGAGCTGGGGCTGGTCAAGGGCCTGGAAGATATCCCCGAGCACCCCCCACGGGTGGGGCCAGTCCGGATATTGTACGGCGAGACTGCGCACCGTGGTTTCCATAGCGGCCGCCTGGCCTAGTCGAACCATGATTTCAGCCCGGAGCAGGGCGATGTCCCGGGGTCCGATTACTGCGGGATTCAGAACCTCCGCCAGCGGGACGGCTCGCATGCCTTGCTGATCGGAAACGATCAGGGTCTGTTCAAAAAGGACCGGGAAGTGCATGGGTTGTGTCACCAGCGAACACCGCGCCACCAGGTGACCATTGGTGGAGCTGAGAAAGAAGATCTGACCATTTCCATCGAGTGCCAACAGGTGTTCACCGAGCAGGCCGACGGCATTCCAGCTGTCCGGGGGATAGGTACCGTCGCGCAATTGGTATCCACCCGGGTTGCATAATCCCCGCGGGAGCGTGAACGTCCACCGCTCTTTCCCTTTGAAACCGTCGAAACAACGGACAACTCCCTTGGATTGGGTATCCCCGGACGAAGCAACGACTTGATCGCCCACCCAGATTGGCGGATCTTTCGACAACGTTCCGCCAAATTGCCAGAGCAACGGTGCGGTGGGGAGTGAGCTTGGGCCATCCGCAATCTCGCGTACCTGCAAGGGTGGGAAAATCCGCTTCTTGCCATCCGGACTGGTCAGGACTTGCCGGAAGGCGTCCATTTCCCGCGCGGACTCCTGGGCGATATCATAGATACGGGGATACCGTCCGTTCCGCAGGCATTCCTTGAGAACCGGTCCTCTCAGGATGATACGCCCGTCCCTCATGATCCCGTCAAACCGGTCCGGTGACGGCACGTCCTTAAAGGTAATGTCCTGGATCAATCGTCCGGTTTTCGCATCGAGAATGAAAAGGTGCTCACGCCACAGGCACAGATCGTCGGTTTCGGGATCGAGGGCGGCATTCATCCTGCCGGGCACCATCCGGGTCCACAGGAGTTTCCCGTTACGGAAATCGACGCAGGTCATCATCATGCGATTGTCGTAACCCATGGTGGAATCCTGGATCAGCAGGTTGTCTGAGGGCACGATCAATGGACCGGTGGGTTTTGTCTGCTGATTAATCTCAAACAGGAGATACCCGTATGAACGGCCGGCCAGGATGGGGTTCACGGTGGTGTTGCTGAAGGAAACGGTCCAGGATGTCGTGGGCGTTGGTGGAGGGAGGGGATACTGATCGAGTGCCGCCAGGGCCGCCGTTAAATCGCCGGAATTCATCAGGTGGCGTGCGGTATCGCACACCTTTTTCAGATCGGAATCGGCGAAGGCCTCCGAAAGGGCGAAGATCGGCAAGAAAAGGATGGATAAACCCAGGGCGCACCGTTGTTTGTTCATGGTCTTTTCCTTGGTAGGTAGCTCGGTTTAAGGCGCCGTCAGGATGCGGACTCCCTGTGGCGGCAGGATGACGGATCCCTGGACGGTTTCATCGTTCCAGATGTCGCGACGGGGGTCCGGGATGGAGACGGTCTGCGGTTCCGCGGAGGTGTTGAGCAGGAACAGCAGGCGCCGGCCATTGGGGGCCGTGCGGATAGCCACTTCCACCGCGGCCGGGGGCAGGGTGTTCAAAAGCGGTTGTATGCCGCATTCCTTCAACAGGGCCGGGAAGAAGGATTCATAGAACGGCCGGGGCGGCAACGAGGCCAGGTACAAGGCCCGGCCTTTGCCGGTGCGCAGTTCGGTGAGCGCCGGCCGGTCGGCAAACCAATCACTGGTGAAGCGGGCATGCACGGCGGCATCGTTGAGGTGCAGCAGGTCAAAGAAGCCGCCGGTGTTGAACGATTGCCCGTTCCAGGTGAACGTGTGGGTGCTGTCGAGCGGCGCGGTGGCGTAATCTTCGATCGTGATGCCGAACAGGCGTCCGAGCGTCGGGTGCAGGCGGGCGGGATAGAAACTGGCTTCGACCGTCTTGGCGCCGCTGAGCGGATGCCACAGCAGGGTGCCGCCCCCGTGCACAAACTGGGCCAGCTTGTCAGCGAGCGTGTCGTCCATGGCGGAGACAAACGGAACCACCAGCAGCCGGTACCGGCTGAAATCCTGGTTTCTGCCGATGGCATCCACGTTGATTCCCTGTGCGCGCAGGGCCTCGTACATCAACTTGCACCGCTGGATATACAGGTCTTTCGGACCGTTCCAGGAAATGCCGGTTTCCATGATCCACCGGGTGGGAAAATCATACAGGATGGCCGCATCGCTGGAAACCGTGGTGCCTTCCAGGACCGGTGCGATGGCCTTGAGCCGGTTGCCGATGACGGCCACCTCGCGATAGGTGCGGGTGGGGCGCCCGTCATAATCCGTGATGGATCCGTGCGTCTGTTCGCATCCGAACGGGCAGGTGCGCCAGCGGAAATAGAAGATCCCGTCCGCGCCGTTGGCGACGGCATGCATCGTCAGGCGGGCCACCTCGCCCGGCGCCGGCGTATTGTTTTCGAGGCCGGGGACCCCGTGCGGTCCGCACCGGAGTTCATGCACCTGGAAGGGCGCCTGCTTGTAGCTGCGCACCGTGGCCAGGCCGAGTTCGCCGGCGCGGCAGGCCGGGCCGTACGGCGGATAATAATTGGTGCCGCACACATCGAGGTGTTTCGCCAGATCGTAGTAGTCGGTGCGGGGATTCCAGAGCGACTGGTTGTTGGTGGTGACGGGGCGGGTGACGCCGTTGTCGCGCAGGGCGGCGGCGTGGAGCCCGACCATTTCGACCGTGCAATCGCTGCGGAACCGCCGCCAGGCCAGCAGGTGGGCCGGACTGTGGAATGCCTTGGTATGGCGCGGGGTCGGCACCTGGTCGAACCGGTTGTATTCGAGGCTCCAGAACACATTTCCCCAGGCAAAGTTCAGTGCCTCGATGGTACCATATCGTTTCTGCAGCCATTTCTGCCACTTGGCCACGCAGATACGGCAATGGCAGTCCGGTTCGTCTCCGTATTCGTTGTCGAGATGCCATCCCAGGATTGACGGGTTGCCGCCATAGCGCCGGGCCATCTGCCGGGCGAGGCCCAATCCCTTGTCGCGGAGCAGGGGGTGGTTGATGCAGAAGGTGTACCG
>MHBQ01000053.1 GCA_001803315.1 Lentisphaerae bacterium RIFOXYC12_FULL_60_16 | reverse complement strand
GTCAGGCACTGGAATGGCGAACTCGATTCCCTGTGGATGGCATCCGCCGCCTGATTCAGGTCAATGAATCAGGGATGCGCCCCCTGCGGATCAATCCAAGGGATACTCCCCGTCACGCCACCACCCTGGCCTGTGCCACCGCGCGTACGCTCACGATTTGAGCGGAATGTGCCGGTGGGTCCCCAGGTTGAGGATGGGACCCGTCCCCTTCCCTGCCTTCCCCTCAAACGATAACTCCACCTTCAACCGCCCTTTGGGCAAGGCCGGCAGATCACGGATCGGGATTTCCTTCACCACCTCGTGATTCCCGTCATACACGAACACCATCGGCATGTCATGCGGGGTCGAGAGATACTGACCCGGTCGCAACTCGACCGGGATCCTGACCTGGATTGCCGGATCATCGTTGACCTTCACCCGGAGATTACGGATGGGCGACGTGGCCGTCTCCGGCAGACGGATCAAGACCTGCAACTTCTGCGTATCCCAGGAAACCCGTTCACCCCGGTCACAAGGCGGTGGTTCAAATTCCCACACCGCCGGTTTCCGGCCACCTCCATGAACCATGTCATCCGACAGCCACGCCGACTGGTAGATTCCCGGATCATGGGTCCAGTCAAACGCCACACCGCACGGTGCCACCGACCCGTCATGCACCGCCCGGATGGGGACGGAAGCGGATGGCGTCATCAGCAGCGGCTTGTACTGCCAACGGCCCGGGGAGCGAACCTCCCACCCACCCGTCCCCCGGCTGAGTGAATGCAACCGGTCCGTCTGGCGGAAACTCCGTTTTTGTTCCCCGGTAAAAACATTGGCCAGCCGAGCTTCTTCCCATAAACGGATCTTTTCCACGATCCGGTCCCGGTCCGGGTTCTGGTTGAAATCATCAATGGTCACATGCAATTCCACGCCGGCATCCCAACCCGCGGCCAGCGCCATAAGCCATTCGATGTCCTCCACCGTCGTATGCTTGTCGGGATAGTGCTGGCCGATCCGGCGCGGCATCAGGTTGCGCCGCAACTGGATCATCCGCCACAGGCGGTAATCCAGCATGCCACCCCGGAATCCCTTGTGGCAGTCGTATTCCCCCCAACTGATATAGGAGAGGGCATGCCAGCTCCAGTTCCCGAGACAGGAACCCGTATAGATGAACCCCGCCTCATTCGTTTCCCGATAGATGGCATCGAGAAACACATTCTGCGAATAGGCGCCATGCCCCGTGAAATGACACCCTTCATGGCCATCCAAAGTCACCTGGCGGAAATTGCCTTTCCGGGCAAGGTCCCCGATCCGCCGGCCGATCTCCGCATTCATTTCCTCGGTGCCGGGGAAAAAATCCTTCCAATACGTGAACAGCATCCGGACCACCCGTCCCCCGGCCCCATGGGCTGCCGCAACCGTCCGGTAATATCCCCGTTCACACCCTGTCAGGACGATAAAACCCTTGCCCATCTCCGCCTGTTCA
Organism: Lentisphaerae bacterium RIFOXYC12_FULL_60_16; assembly: GCA_001803315.1. Classification (GTDB taxonomy): domain Bacteria; phylum Verrucomicrobiota; class Kiritimatiellia; order UBA8416; family YA12-FULL-60-10; genus YA12-FULL-60-10. The sequence goes on along the minus strand of MHBQ01000053.1, from coordinate 9,527 downwards.
TACCGGATCAGCTCATCATCAATCCGGATGACCTTATCCTTCACCTCCATATGCTTCTGGTTGAGCATATCGAGCACCCCTTCACCCACGGCAAGCTGGAGGGACACACCGGCAGTGTCAATCGCAGCAACCAGACGGGTTTCGGGTAAAACCGTTTGGAGCCGTGGGTCAGGCGCCGGGCTGATATAGGGTTCCGGCACGCTGATTTCCTTGGTGAAGGTGGACAGCGTGTAGAACAAGGCATGGATTCCCCGTGCCTCGGCCTTGTCCGAACAAACTTTGAACCCCGCAAACCCGCCCGGGTACAGGCCCGGGTCGGGCTCAAAATGCCCCCAGTTGCCAAAGGTCCGGAACCGGCACAACCATTTTAACCCGGACGCCACCGCCAGGTCCAGGCACCGGTCAATATTCTCCTCGGTATAGTCCGTCCACCAGGAGGACACACCGGCACATCGCGAACGCTTGACCCATTGACCGTCAATCACGGGGTGCGGTAGCCCTTCCCCCACCTCCACGGTCTCAACCGTCTTCAGCACCTCCGCGTCCGGACAACCGTACAGCGCGATCCCGGCCCCGGGCAATCCGGCTTGCGGAACCGCTTTCCCGGCAACCCGGGTCCCGAAGAATACGTGGGGCCGGTCGCGGCTCCAGTCCCAGGTCTCAAGTTCCAGGGATGAACCGCCATCCGCCTGCGGATACCAGCGGGCGCTCAGGTTGTGTCCGTCGCCCCGGCCGTCGGTATTCATTCCCAAACCGAGCATGCCGATCGCAAAACCATCGTCCCGCACAACCCCGAGATATTCCCCGATGGGCCCTTCCATTGAAGTGGCCACCGGCCCCCAACACAAACAGGCGATGCCATCCGGCGGATTCACCCCGACAATCCTGAGGCGCAGATGGGTGGTCCGTTCCTCGGCCTCCACCTCGATCTCTCGCCCTTTTCCAAACCCGAACGTGAGATGGCAACTGGAAGGGGAAAATTGCCGGCGGCGCAAGGCGCAGGGAACCGACGGTTCCGAATCCCCCTCCAACAACGCCCGCACCAGGTAACCGGACCGGGCCGCATGACGATACTCCATTCCATTCTCCCGGTTCCGGAGGCGAAGGATTCTTCCATCACGTCCCAACCGGACAATCAACGCACCCGCCTGCAACTCGATATACCCGTTTCCGATCTTCACGCCGCCTCCTCCAAACCCACCTGAAATTGTCCGCATCTTGCCCTGCGCTCTGCACACCCCATCACACCACTTGTCCGCACCATGGAGGGCGAGCGCGTGTCACGCCGGCGGAGCAGCTTCCGTTCCAGCCGGTTCCCGCCCCTTCAGCCAATCATTGGGATCCATCCTGCCGTGCCGCAACGCACAGCGGATCAATTCCAGGCTACTGACGGGTATGATTCCGGCAGGGACATCTTTTAATAATTCATGATCCATTTGAAACAGCTCGACAAACACCGTCGCACCGGGATTCAGACGCAAGACCCTGGCCGCAACATGCAAGGTCTTCACGTCCGGGTCATTGAACCGCATGTTGGCGAATACGAACACGTAGCGTGCACGCTGAATCCCTGCCCGGGACAGAACCGCCGGGCTGATCGGAACCCCGTAAACAAAAAGATGCTGTGCATAGGGATTGGCATTGACCAGGTCGGACACGATGACAACCGGGAGATCACAGAACCCCTTGGACCGGGGAAGCCATTGAATCAATTCATCCGTCACGGCCGTGTATTCACACAGAACAATATGACCGGACACCCGGACCGGCATCATCCCGCGCTTCCTCCGCTCCAGGAGGGCATGCACCGACTGGGCGATAATGGCAACCATGTTGGTGTAGATGTATAACCCGATAATAATCGTGAAGATCGCCACGGACCGGCCCTGCCAGGTGATGGGGACAACATCCCCGTATCCCACGGTTCCCGAGGTAACCACCCACCACCAGACCACGTCAAACCACCCACGGACATTGGGATTTGCCCCGCATTCAAACGCATGGAAGAGCGAAATGCTGATCGTCGCACTCAGCACGGCAACATAAATCAGAAGCTGCACTTGTCGTTTCATGGACCATAAGATGACCCACTCCCCGCTCCAAGACAAGCTTTCAGAAATCACCGGGAACCCGATCCTACGCTTGCATAACAGATGGAATATCCCATGCTATCCGGATGTTTTGATGTCCGGCAAGCCCACCCGTAAGGAGTAATACCCATGGCTTCAATTCCTTCGAAAGATCGGAACATCCTGCGCAAACTCGGGGAAGCTGTCGCAGCCGCGGCGGCCGATCCCGTCAACGCCGTGCGCCGTGAAGCGCATCGCCGCATGGATGCGCATGAAAAGGGTCGCCCCACCATCAGCATCTACCAGGAACCCTGGAACGAGTTGAACGACAAGGGCGAACTCAGCCTCCACTGTGAGGACCCGTTCTGCCGGGGGATCGAATCGTCCATGCGAATGACCCACTACCGCTGGCGTCATTATCCCGGCGACATGACGATCGCCGCCGAATCCGTCCAACCGCTGTGCTTCACCGATACCGGGTTCGGTATCGACGAAATCGTGGATGTTGCCCGGACTGATCCGGAAAACAGTGTGGTCTCACGCCACTTCCATATCCAGATCAAGGACGAGTCAGACATTCCCAAGATTTGTATGCCCGAAGTGACCAACCATCCCGACCAGACCGAGGAATGTTTCCGGAAACGGTGTGAGATTTTTGACGGCATCCTTTCTGTCCGGACGGAAGGGGTCTCAAGTTTCTGGTTCCCGCCCTGGGACCAGATCGTGCGCTGGACCGGTGTGCAGGAAATACTCACCGACCTGATCGAACGCCCGGATTACGTGCACAAGGTCGTGGGGCGGTTGGTGGATTGCTGGTTACACCGCCTGGATCAGTATGAAGCCCTCGGGCTGTTGACCGCGCCACCAAAGGAACTGACTGTCAGCGGTGCCGCACAAATCTTCTCGGAGGTTTCTCCCAACATGCACCGGGAGTTCGCCCTGGAACATGAGGCACGGTTTTTCAAGCGGTTCGGCAGGACCTACTACGGATGTTGTGAACCCCTGCACAACAAGGTGGATATCTGCGCGGAATGCCTGCCCAACCTGTACAAGATCTCAATGAGCCCATGGGTAGATTTCCCGAAGGCCGTTAAGAATGTCGGGAACCGGTTCATTTTTGCCTGGAAGCCCAACCCGGCATTCCTGGCCCATGACCACTGGAATCCCGACTTGGTCCGCAACGACATCCGGGAGAAACTCACGATGGCCGTCGAGGGCGGATGCTTTATAGAGATTCACCTCAAGGACATCAGCACGGTCCACCACGAACCCTGGCGCCTGACTGAGTGGGAACATATCGCCCGCGAGGAAGCGGAACGCGTCTTTACCTGAGCCCTCTGTCGACGCCAAAGCCATCGGACTGGCCGGATAACCCGGACACAATCAACCCGTCGGCCCCATGCAGGGAGCTACCGGATGATCGCCATTTCGTATTCATCCAGCCGCGGTATAACAAAGCGCGCGACATTCCCTTTCAGCTTCACTCCCGCCTTTTTCCCGGCCACGGCAAGGTGAACGTTCCGGGGACGCATCGTGCGGGGAAGACGCACGCTGACTTCCAGCGGACCGAGCGGAATCGCACCAGAAGCGGGCCGCTCACCCGAGGCCCAGTTGACGAGGTGCAGAACCACGTCGCCGTTCGCCGCCCGTCGCAAGGTGGTTTCGACAAACTCGTCGCCTCCGTCGATCTCCACCGGCGGCGGGGCCAGCATGCAGGCGGCATTGAGCAGTAGGCGCCGGATATCCGGGAAACGGTATTGCAGGGACAGGTGCCCGATGGTCGAGGGAATAAAGATGACACGGCCTTTCCCGAAACGATTCAAGACAACCGACGGGTTGCCGGACAGGTCCGGCAACGCTGCATAGCGGCGCGGCATCTTGTCATAATAATGCAGCAACGCCCGGGCTGAAGCGGCCGGCTTGACCACATGCCAGTATTCCGGACAGGGCAACACATCCTGGCTGAGCCCGGCCGTCAGGCGGTTGCGCGACTTCACCCCGAAATAATCCAGACGGGAGGGTCCGACGGGATCGCCGCCGGCATGCGCACCCAGCACGTCGGAGAGCGCGAAATCCGTACGGCGTTTTCCCGCTTCGTCATAAAGCCCCGCATCAAACGTGGCAAGCAGGGCGCCTCCGTTCGCCACATATTGGCGTACCCGTTCGGCTAAACGATCGCTCATGGCGCTCACGCCCGGCAAGATCAGGAGTTTGATCCGGGAAGGGAACGTCCCGTCCAGCAACTGGTCCTCATCGGTCAGGTCGAAGGGATAACCCGACCGCGTAAAGGCGGCATAGAACCCCTTGAACTCCTCGTCATGACGCGACAGGGTAAGCGATTTCCCCGCCGACTCGGTTTTGTGCACATCATCGCCCGACGCCGCATGGATTGAACCGGCCAGCTGCTTGTTGAGCGGGCTCTCCAGCAGGGCTGCCCCGGCCAGCGATTCGCTCCCTGAAAGCGAATCGCGGTGCTGGTTGACAAGGCGGTTAAGGCGGTAAACCATTTGCGTACCCGGCGCCCGATCCGCAGGCCGGAAAACCAGGAACCAGGGATTCGCACCGTTCGAAATGGTTCCGGCGTACATCCTCGCCACTTCACCCTGGGGATGGACATGGTAGTCGTAGACTTTATAGCCGCTGTCGCAGAAAATGACCCGGGCGCGACCGCGGGCACGGCATTCCATCTTCTTGGCCGCCAGCCCCGCGCGAAACGGGAACTCCCCGTTGATCGGTCCATACCCGATGAAGCCGCCTTCTTCACCGACCAGCTGGGTCGTGCCGGCGGTTTCCTTCATCTGCCGGCTGTCGCCACCATTACCATACAGCACCGCGTTCGGGTTGTGCCGGCGGAGCCCGCGCCCGAAGGCATCGAAATAGCCGACGGCCATTTCCGTCAGGAAGGCATCGTAATCCTTGCGCAGTTCCGGCGGACACGACGCCGCCGTGTCGGGAAGGGGGCGGCCATACCGTGCCTCGAACGCCGCGCGGCAATGCGGGCACCAGCAGGCGTCCTTGACCGGGCCGTCCAGAAACACGCCTTCAATCGGGTAGCGGCCCAGATCCTCCGCCATCCTGACCGACCAGTCCCGGAAGGGGCCCCGGCAACACACCTCACCACCGTCGCCATAGATGATCTTGGGTTTACCGGTCGCGTCCACCACGTAATGATCGGCGGGAAACGTACCCAGCTTGAACCAGTGACAGTTGAAATACACCAGGATCCGCAGTCCGTGTTTTTGGGCGAGCGGCAGATACCGGCCCAGCCAGTCTTCGCCATAACCATGAAAATTCTTGAAGCAGTAGGCCTTCGAATCCTCACCACCCGTCCCCTCGAACATGCTGAAATTCACCAGCAGATGCTCGACGTCGAAGCCCATGTTGCGCTTCCACTTGATCAGCCGTTCGGTGGCGGCAACATCCCGTTCGGTTTGCGGCCTGAATTCGCAGGCATGCGCCATGATGACAAACGGCTTCCGCCACCAAGCCGGTTCACAGGGAAGAATCGCGGGCAGACCCACTTGAGAGCATTTGGATTTCATGCACGTAAAAATGGCGAATCGCTCAACCGAACACAAGCCTCTTGTAGACAGGCCATACAATCAACGCCACACCGGATCACTTTGCCGACGGGGCCGTTTGTGCCCACCCGATACTCTGCGCCAGCAGGCGTTCACCGTCGTCGCGGCTTGCACACCAGGTGTCCAGCATCAGCAACGCCGGATCCAAATTCCGGACCAACGGCTCGACGTTCTGCCAGGGCACCTGGATATGGACGATCTTGCCCGCCGCCTGGATCTGCCGGTACATTTCCAAATGTCCGGGTCCGTTCGGAGGCTCGCAGGGTGCCGGCACGTATTGCACCACCCGCAAATACGGCAGCGACAGCAAACGCGGCAGATGCTGTCTGGCGTCACCGCCGTCCAGGTGGTACCACAGCGCACCATGCTCCGCTCCGTAAATGTCGAGCTCCGGCAACACAAACCGGTCGAACATTTCCGGCGACAGCATGCACGACACATCGGACTGGGTCGCGTTGTATGGCTCCGGCGCCCAGAAGGCCATCCACCCGGCATTGCCATACCAGAAATCATGACGTTCCCGCATCAACGCTTGCAGTTCCCGGCGGGCTCGCACCTGGTCCCGCGCCCCGTCGCATATGGCAGCCGCCATCCAGTCCGGATGATCAACGAGCGCAAAAAGGAATTCCTCCGTCCCCATGTGCATGGAGATGAGGTCGTTGGCCGGCAGTCCACCCGGTTTACCGACGAGGAAACCGTTACGCCCGGCCGCGTCACACATCGCCAGCAACAGTGCGCGGTACTTGCGGACCCAGGGGCTGTCGGGATCATGACGGAACGGCGAAGGCCGATGGAAATCCACCGTCCGGGTTTCAAACCAGATGGTGGAGGCGTCGAACTTCGGATCTCCCCCGAGACACATCATCCAACCGGCCATCAGGAGGCTCGAAGGAATGGCCTCCCCACCCCACCACGTGGTTTCCATTTCCCGCAAGGCAGCCGCCACCCGGTATGCCGGATCCAGCCATTGTGCCTCGCAATCGGCAGGCGTCGGGACCGGCGTCGGGTTCGCAACCGTGAGGGGTGCCCGGATGGCCAGACACGGCCGGTCGAGCCGTTCCCGGTTCCATAATGCCGTCAGCCGCCGCTTGGTCTCCGGCCAGTCGTCCTTGTACCGCATGATCGCCTCCCCTTCATCGCATGCCGGGGGACAACTTGCCCCAGTGCCGACTCACGATCAAGACGTTTGTCCGTCAGCACCGTCCATCATGACCCCTGGCGCCTCACCGAATGGGAACGCATTGCCCGCGAGGAAACGGAACGATTCTCCACCTGACAGATAACGTTCACGCCCGCAACAACCCAGGGTCATCGCCGTCCAGAACAGGAACCGCTGGATATCCGCATCGTTTCAAACGCTCGTACTGCGTCCGAGATTGCGGCTCGCCGCCATATTGCGTCGCCGCAGGAACACGTCCGCCCTCCCCGTCCCGCCGGTTTCCGGACTTCTTTGTGCTCCGTTTCTACCACAGGGCTTTCCATTCCGCCCCTTCCATGGCCGCCTCGATCTCGGCTTCGATCATGCGCATCGGGATGTCGATCGGGGCATTCTCCGTGCGGGATGGGATCGCGATCGTGATCCGCCGGTCCGTCGCGCAACAGCGCGAGAATCGCAGCCACCGCGCAGGGGACTTCTCTCCGTATCCCTTGCACCAGAACATCGCGTCGTCACGCGGCATAAGCGGACCGCCGCCAGTCATCCGCAGGTAAAGCCACAGACCATTGTCGAGTCGCGCGCGGAACTCCCCCGCTTCGACTCGAACCGGCTCGCTCGACGGGACAAGCCACGAGTGGGTCCACGTGTGTTCGGACGGGCCGTCGATTTCGTCGATCGCCGCCAGCCAGGGCGATGCTTCGTCCCGGCCCATCAGAACCATCCGCTTGACCGATGCATGCCGGTCTGCCGCATACCCGCCGAAATGGGTGACAAGCCGGAAGCAGCCTTCAACCGCCGCGGTCGCGATCGTGGAGACGCGCGGATCGCCGGGGGAAGGAATGATCTGGAGCGCCCGCGATGCGACGACGGCGCCGGCTATCAGGGGAGTGTCTTCCATGCAGACGGTATTGTGCGACTCGCACGCCATCACCCAGGATCGGTCCGCATCGCCGCGATAAACGGCTCGGCCGGGGTCGACGATCACCGGCTTTCCGAAGGCTTCGTAGTGCAGCGTGAGGTTGTTCTTGTGCGCGTGGAAGGCACGGTTCGGCCCGTTGTCGAGGAGCACGTATGACGCGCCCGGTCCATACGAGGAGTGCGCCACGGCGGCGCCTCCCTCGGGAAAGGCAACCAGGGTCGGTTTCGCTTTCACGACGGTGTTCGGATTCCACGTGTGTCCATCGCAGGCCCAGAGGCTGAAATGGGTTGGGCCGACGGGGCGCCGGAACTTCAAATCGGGGAAAAGACCATGCGTGAAAGCCTGGGCATGACGCCAGCCGTCCGTGCGGTCCGCGTCCGATATCGTGGGGGTCGTGCCGTCGGGCAGTACGATGGCGTCGGTGTATTCCGACATGGCGCGAAGCCGGCGCCCGTAGCTTTCCCCCCACGTTTCACCGTTGGCTTGCGCCATACGGTACGGCATACCGTACCAGCGCTGGCAACCGATGTGATACCCTGCGGATTTCTCCCATTGCACGCCGTCACCGTAAACCGCCGCGACGAGGCTGGATTCGAGCGTGGTCCGCGCGAGGTGACGCCATAGGTTCATCCCCGTGAACTCCGGCAACGCGGCCGCCCAGAGATACAGGGACTCCATGTGCATGGAGGTGAAGTTATGTTCAAGCACGCGCACCCCCCGTGCGGCACGCGCGTCGAACTGCCCAAGACATCGCGTCAGCAGGACGGCGTTGCGTTCCGGCGTCATCGGCTCGGCATAGACCGCCAGCCAGTAGGCCCACCACCAGTGCCGCAACCGGATGGAAACGTCCAATTCATGATAGGGCGACAGGACCGCCGGGACGCCGAGATTGTGGACGCGGGACAGGAACGCCTCGTCGGGAGACGGAACCTTCGCCGCGAAAAAATCCCAATGCCGCATCAGGGCGTCGAAATAGCGCCGGTCGCCATCGAGCCAGTAGGCTTGGGCCAGGGACAAGAACCAGCGGTGCCGGTTCAATCCGTGGATGGTCTGCGGATCGGGATCTTCGAAGACCGTGAAATCGAAGGTCGCGGGATCCGGCGCCAGAAAACGACGGCAATACGCATTGGATGCTCCGTACATCCGGCCCGCGACCGCTTCGTCGGCAATCTCCCGTTCCCACGACCATTCCTCCGGATCGTGAACGCGCGTCAACGCCGCGATTTCTGACAGTTTCGAGGGAGAAAAGACCAGGCGGGGTGTCTGACGTTCCCGCATGTGCAGCAGCAGATTGACGGCAAAGTCGCCGTGATCGAATTGTTCCACCCAATCGGGGCAAAGTCGGGTCTTTAGAAACTGGATTGACTGCTGTACTTCATGGACCGGCGGTGAACTTGACATGACCCCCCCCTACATTGCATGACCCGCCCCACGCCCGGTAACTTTATGGAGCAGCCGTCCGAACAAGGATGCGACCCACGGCTTTTACTTATCAACCACGCCTGTTCCGGTCAATTCCGGATTCCCGAAAGCGACGGCATTGCTCGCCATGCCGGCCAGACGACCACTTCGAGGATGAAAAGAAAACATCGCCTTCCGTCAGAGAAAGAGCAGAAGCTTGTCGAAAGTGTACAAGGCGGGGGGGCTGGATCGAGTTGGGCATGACGAGCGGAGTCGGCCGATAAGAAATGTTCGTGAATTGGCCATGTCCGACCTTCATGGCCCCGCCAGCGGTTCCAAATAACGAAATTTTCGGGTTGAACGGGAGGCTGTAAAGCGCGAGAGGAGCGGGAGGCTGGCGG
>MHBQ01000052.1 GCA_001803315.1 Lentisphaerae bacterium RIFOXYC12_FULL_60_16 | reverse complement strand
TCAGGTGAAGGGAACTATATGAAGAAGAAAATTTAACCAACAGGCTATAACAAACAGAGGCCGTGACTTGACAACCCCCATAGAAGGGCGAGGTGCCTGCCCTGCGAAGCCTTGGCGTAGCAGGGTCCCTACCGAGCCTCCCCCCGCCATTTTCCGTCTTCCGTTTTCACTCCCTTCACTCACTCTGACCGTATGCGTCATGCTCCTTATCTGTCCAGCCATTGCGCTGGCCCAGCGTGAAGTTAAATTCCCGCCTGCCGAAAGCAAGCCGCCACCCCCGGCCAAGTCCCCGCCCCGCACCCAGGCCAGCGGCGAGGATACCGGCATCCTGCCCGATTTCGGCCCGACCATGCGCAAGACCCAGGAACGGCAACCGCCGCCCCCCACCACCTTGACCGTCATGTACAAGGTACAATATGGTGAAACCCTCAAGTACGTCTTCCCCGACGGTACCGTCCAGAACTTTGCCCAGTGGGAAAGCTTCAAGGACGACGGCTACAAGCTGGTCAACCAGTACGTCAACCAGCGCCTGGCGGACGGCAACAACTACCAGTACGCCGTCAAACCGCTGTCGAGCCCCGAATTCGATCCGGTGGATATTCCCATCCTGTACATGACCGGCGACTACGAATTCCTTCTGACCGACGCCGAGGTGCAGAACCTGCGCCGGTTCCTGCTGGACGGCGGCACGATCCTGTTCAATGCCGCCCGCGGCCGTGACGACTTCTCATTCGCCGTGGTCCGCGAAATGCGCAAGGTCTTCCCCCAGAAAACCTTCATGAAGCTCCCCCTGGACCACGCGGTATACAACACGCGGTACCGGCTCCAGCAGGTGCTGGTGATGGTCAACGGCGTCCAGTTCCTGCAGGACCCCGAATTGTATTCGATCGACATCGGCACCCGGGCCGCCGCCATCCTGATCCCCGGCGGCATGGGGACCGCGTGGAGCGAGGGAACCTACCACCCGGCCGGCAAGCACATCATCGGCGAATCGGCCATCCGGCTGGGGGTCAACCTCGTATCCTACGTGCTCGGCAGCACCGAGTATGGCCGCTTCCTGGCACAAACGTTCCCGGAATACGAGGGCGCCAGCCGGCCGGGCGATGTGTTCCGCTTTGCCGCACTCCGCTATGCCGGCAGCTGGGATGTCAACCCGGCGCTCCAGAACAGCCTCATGCAGGGCCTGTTCGACAATACCGGGATCGACGTGGATTTCGCGCCGCATGCCGTCAGCCTGGAGGATCCCACCCTCGGGTCCCATCCCCTGCTCTGGATGACCGGCCATTACGATTTCGAGTTCTCCCCCACGGAACTTGAACAACTCCGCGACTACCTCAGGCGCGGTGGAATCCTGGTGGCCAGCGCAGCGGCCGGCCTCAAGCCCTTCGACACGGCCTTCCGCCGGGAGATCCGCAAAGCCCTTCCCGACTCCTCGCTGATCCGCCTCCCGCCCACCCACCCGCTGTTCGCCGCCGGATGGAATCCCCTGCATGAGGTCGAATATACCCCCGCCGCCCGGCGGGACGATCCCACCCTCGAGTATCCGGAATTTTTCGGGGTCTTCATTGACAACCGGTTGGCCGTCCTGTACTCACCCTATGATTTTCAGAGCGGCCTGAACCGGGAGTCAAACGCCTACGCCAAGGGATTGACGTCGGATGACGCCCTGCGGATCGCCCTGAACCTGGCAACGTATGCCTTGAGTCACTGAAAACAGCAGGAGAGGAAATCAACACCATGAACCAGACACCATCAGCCACCGTCGACGTGGAAGCCCGGATTGCCGCACTCAAAACCTGCCGTGAACGCCTGACCGAAGGATTCGGCCGCGTCATCGTCGGACAGCAGGCCGTCGTCGAGGAACTCCTGATCACGATCTTCGGCGGTGGACACAACCTGCTGGAAGGCGTGCCCGGCCTCGCCAAGACCCTGATGATCCATACGCTGGCACAACTGCTGTCGCTGGATTTCAAACGCATCCAGTTCACCCCGGACCTGATGCCGTCGGACATCACCGGCACCAACGTGATCGAGGAGGACCACACCACCGGCAGGCGCATCACCGTGTTCGTGCCGGGGCCGGTATTCACCCACCTCGTCCTGGCCGACGAAATCAACCGCACGCCGCCCAAGACCCAAAGCGCCCTGCTGCAATCCATGCAGGAAAAGGAAGTGACCGCCGGCGGCAAAACCTACCCGTTGAATCCACCCTTCTTCGTGCTGGCCACGCAAAACCCCATTGACCAGGAAGGCACCTATCCCCTGCCGGAAGCCCAGAAGGACCGTTTCCTGCTCAACACCTTCATCGGCTATCCCACCCTGCGCGAGGAGGAGGATATCGTTGAGCGGACCACGCAGAACGAGGAGCCGACCATCGACCCCGTCTGTACCCGCGACGAACTGCTGGCCTTCCAGCGGCTGATCCGCAGCATCCCGGTGTCGCGTCACGTCACCGGGTTCGCGGTGGACCTGGCCCGCGCCACCCGGCCGACCGATTCCGCCGCACCGGCCTTCGTGCGCGACCAGCTTTCCTGGGGCGCCGGACCCCGCGCCAGCCAGGCCCTGATCCTCTGCGCCAAGACCCACGCTGCCCTGTCCGGCCGCGCCAATGTATCCTGCGACGATGTCCGGCGGCACGCCCTGCCGGTGTTGCGGCATCGTATCGCCCTGAGCTTCATGGCCGAAGCCGAGGGAATCACCACCGATAAGGTCATCCAACGACTCCTCAAGGAAGTCCCCGAACGCCGCGCGGAATGATATGACCGGCTGGACTCCATGGCTTGAACGATTCCGACGCGGACGGCGTGCCGACCGCGGTCCGCAGGTCCAGACGGCGGTCCTGCAGGACCGGAACCCCAACCGCTACCTGGACCCCCGCGCCCTGGCCCGGTTCGGCCTGACACCCCTGCTGGCGCGGCGGGTGGTGGAAGGTTTCATCAGCGGCCTGCACAAGAGCCCGTTCCACGGATTCTCCGTGGAATTCGCCGACCACCGGGAATACGTGGCCGGGGACGACCTGAAGTTCCTCGACTGGTACCTCTACGCCCGCACCGACCATTACTACGTCAAGCGCTACGAGGCGGAAACCAACGTCCGCTGCAACATTCTGCTGGACCGTTCCGCGTCGATGGCCTTCGGTACGCGCGGCCTCACCAAGTGGGATTACGGGTGCTTCCTGGCCTCCTGCATCGCACACCTGATGCTCAAGCAGCAGGACGCCGTCGGGCTCGGCCTGTTCGGTTCACGGCCCGGCATGCTCGTGCCCCCCCGCTGCCGGCGCACCCACCTGCACCAGCTCATGCAGGTCATGATCCAGAACCCCCCGGATGGCGGCACCGACCTGCCCGGCAGCCTCCGGTCCCTGGTCCGCAATATCAAGCGGCGCAGCCTCGTGGTCCTGATCAGCGATCTGATCGACGATCCACCCGAGACCCTCAAGGCCATCCGCATGATTGCCGGCCGCGGCCACGATGTGATCGTTTTCCACGTGCAGGACCCCTCTGAAAAGTCCCTGGATTTCGACGGGTCCCTCCTGTTCCGCGATGTGGAAACCGGCGAACGGATGGAGGTCAACACCGCATCCGTCCGCGCCGATTACCAGGAACAGGTGGCCCATTGGATCGAACAGTTCCGGCGCGGACTGACCGAGGCCGGCATCGATTATCAACCGCTGGAAACCAGCCAGCCCTATGACAAGGCCCTGTGGTGGTACCTGCAGAAACGCGCGGCCATCCGCGCCTAGTTGTTATGAGCGGCAAATGTAGCCCCGCTCTGTGAGCGGCAGATGTAGCCCCGCTCTATGAGCGGAACGTATTGAGGAGTAAATGACGGTGATTGGATTTCTCATGCCTGCGGGACTGTTGGCGCTGGCGCTGGTTGCCATACCGGTGCTTCTGCACCTGTTCCGCCCCCGGCGGGTCAAGGAAATCCCCTTCAGCAGCCTGCGCTGGCTCAAGGTCAGCCGCCAACGCATCAAGCGGCACATCCGGTGGCACCAGCTGATCCTGCTGGCCCTGCGGGCGGCCCTGCTGACCCTGCTGGCACTGGCCCTCTCAAAACCCATCCTCTCCTGGGAACGCGGACAGGGAACGGCCGACCGCTTCATCATCGTGGATATCGGACGGTCCATGGGGTTGCCGGGCGCCGGTGGCTCGACACCGCTGGAAAGCGCCGGCCGCGCCGTGGAAACCATCGCATCCCACGTGCTGGCGGGCGACCGCACCACGATCCTGCTCGCCGGCCGGACTCCCACCCTCCTCGGCCCGCTGACCGCGGATGCCTCGGCGTATGTCCAGCGGTTCAAAACCATTCCCCCTGAACCGGGGGAATCCGATATCGGCAACGCCCTGCGCATGGTTCGCGCCATGATCGGCGATGCCCCGCAAAACCCGCGCATCGAGTTGTTCATCGTAACCGACAACACGGTACGGGACTGGTCCCTGGGGTCCATTCACCGGTTCCTGGACGGCCTCACCGTACCGGTCCGGGTCCAGGTCGTGGAAACCGAACGGACCGCCGGTTCAGATTCCTGGATTGCCTCGGTACACCGCCTGCCGGCCGATCCGGACGGCCAGACACGCCTGGTGGTCCGCGTGGCGGGGGGACCCGTGGCGGAACGCCGCACCGTCCACCTGGATCAGATGCCCGGGTTGCCGGATCAGCGCCAGACCATCAACCTGGTTCCGGGCCGCATGCACCGGATCGAATTCCCCCTGCCAGCCGACATGCCGGCCGGCAGCATCATCGCCCGCATTCACCTGTCGCCCTCCGAAACCACCCCGGAACCGGACCCCTACTGGCTGAACCTTGACAGCGCCTGGGCCATCCGCATCCTCATGCTGGAGCCGTCGGTAACCCACGTGCCGGAATTGCAGCCGGGATTCCACCTGCGGACGGCTTTCGAGTCTCTGGCCACGGCAGGCGGCGGCAGTCCCGTCGTCGAGCGGCATCCGCCGGACAGCGTGCCGTTGTCCGCGCTCCAGCAGGCCGACATCATCTGCCTGCTGGGAGGGGCGCCCCTGACCGACACCACCCTGCGTCAACTGGAACAACGCGTCGAACAAGGCGCCGGCCTGGTCATCTTCACCGGGCCGGCCATTGACCGGGAATTCTACAACACCAAGCTCCACGACCCGCTCCGCCCCGCCGGTTCCCTGTTGCCCGTAACCCTCAAGGATGCCATCCCGGCACGCCTCGCCGGAGGGCTTGAACCCATCACGGGCATCGACTGGTCACACCCGCTGTTCGCCGGCCAGTTCGATCCCCTGTATGGCGACCTCACGCGCACCCGGATCAGCATGTTTCATCCCGCCACGCCGGTCCACCCCGACCAGGACCGCATCCTGGCGTGGCTGGGCCACGATGTGCCGTTGATCATGGAACGCCAGGTCGGGGCCGGACGGGTCATCTTCTTCAACACCAGCCCGGGCGATGCCTGGACCGACCTGCCGCGCCGGCGGAGTTTCGTGCCCCTGATGGACCAACTGGTTCAACATCTGGCCGGCGGTACACGGCGCGGCTCCTTCCGCATGGGCGAGACCGCCGTGTTGCCCGTCACACACCACCGTTCAGACGACGATACGATAACCGTCAAGTCGCCTTCCGGAAAACCCGTGGTATTCACCCGGGTCGAAACCGCCCTGCATCCCTGGATCCAGGTTCCCGACCTGGCGGAAACGGGGGCTTACCGGATCCAGATCGTTCATGGCGATCAAACCACGGAACAGGTGTTTACTGTCAACCAACCGTCGGATCCCACTCCCACCCACATGGACATCGCCATGTTGCGGGAATGGTGGGCCCCCGCGGAAGTGGTTACCACCCGGGCCGAACGCATGGCGGATCCGCGCACCTGGGGCGGAACCCGCCTCATGCTGGATCCCTGGATGATGTTCCTTGCCTGCCTGGTGTTCATGGCCGAGCTCTTTTATACCCACCGGTGCTGTCCGCGCTTGAACCCGGTGGTCACATCCGAGTCCACGGTGGCGCGGCACGGGTTCTTCGATGAACCGGCCGCCGGCCGTGATCCCGTTGAATCGGATCGGGGAGACCATCCATGACCGTGACCTGGATCCCCATTCTTCCCCCCTGGCTGATTGTGCTGGCGGTACTCGGCATGCTGGCCCTGCTGGTGCACGGCACCATGGATCTCATCCGTAAACAGGTCGCCCGATCCTGGCTGGCGGCCCTGACCGCGCTGCGGCTGTTGTCCATCCTGCTCGTGGCCGTCTGCCTGGGCCGGCCCGTGGTGCGGCACACCCGTCCCGTTGAACAGAAACCGCCCCTGCTGATCCTGGCCGACACCTCGGCCAGCATGGGGCTCAATCACCCCGAAGGCGGTAACCGGCTTTCAGGCCTCCTCAACGACCTCCAACGCCGGGACCTGTTGAAAACCCTGGAGGCGCAGTTTGAACCAACCTGGTTCACCTATGACCGCGACGCCCGGATGGGGAAACCCGATCCGGCGGCACAGCAACCGTCCGGCGCCTATACCGATCTGGGCGCCAGTCTTTCCACCGCCTGGCTGTGGATGCGCCAGCAAGCCGCTCACGAAGGCGCGGAAACACCGTCTCGGGTACTCCTGCTCACGGACGGGCACGGTGCCGATGATCCCGCCATCCTGGAAACCGCCCGTTCCCTGGGCGCCATCCTATACCCCGTGCCGGCGGCCGACAGCACGGCCGTTGAACCGGTTGCGCCACCCCTTGAAATCATGGGCGCACAGGCCCCCGGCCGCATCCTGCTCGGGTCCGAATGCCGGTTCCGCGTTACGCTCCGCCGGCAAGCCGGATCGACCCTGCCCCCCTCCATGCTGGTGCTGACCGAGAACCGGAACCGTGTGGCCGAATACCCGGTGACCTTCCGCACCAACGAGACCGAAAAGGTCATCCAGTTAAGCCACCGGCCAACCGCCGCCGGCATCATGGAATATTCCATGTTCCTGCAAACGGGGGAAACGGTTCCCGACAACGGGGACGCCTACGACTTCACCGTCCAGGTGGTCACCCGGACTACCCGCGTCCTCCTGCTGGACGATGCCTGGCGCTGGGATTTCAAGTTCCTGCGGCGCCTGCTGGAAGACGACCCCAGTTTCACCTTCGTGGCATTCCTGGCACGCGGGGCCGGAACCTACATGCAGTTTGCCGAACCCGAAGGCAGCACCCGTCTGGCTGGGTTCCCCCAGTCCCGGGCCGAACTGGATTTCTTTGACCTGTTTATCATCGGCGATGTCCAGGTCCGCCGCTGGCCCGCCAACCTCGCACCTGCCCTGCGGGATCTGGTGATCGAACGGGGCCGGTCCATCATCTTCATAGCAGGCCCCCGCATCAGCCAGTTGGCACGGGACCCCTCCCTTGAACCGCTGCTGCCGGTCATGATCGGCGGCGAGACCGCACGCCCGGTGACCGGTCCCGTGCCGGTCCGCGTCACGCGGGAAGGCCGCATTGCACCCGCCTTCTATATTCCTCCCGGCACGGAAACGGATCCCTGGGAAGCGCTGCCCGACCTGGACCAGGTCTATGCCCCCCAGCGGAAAAAACCCGCCGCCACCATCCTCCTGGAATGCCCGGAACATTCCAACCCGTTCGGTCGGATGATTGCCATGGCGGAACACACCGTCGGACGCGGCCGTTCGCTGTACATCGGAACCGACACGCTCTGGAAGTGGCAATTGCAGGGACGGATGGACGACGATGAGAACACCCCGCACCACCGGTTCTGGAGTCAGGCGCTGCGTGCCATGGCGCCCGTCCGCCAGGCGGCGGGGGGGACCCGTCTCTCCCTCCAGGCTGACCGCACCCGGTATCGCGGTGTCCCGACCATCCGGATCCAGGTCAGTGCCGACGGCGAACCCCTGCCCACGGGTTCATCCCTGGATCTGCGCGTGGAAACTCCGGAAGGACAGCGCCTGCCGCTTGCTACCCGGACCGATCCGCGCGATCCCACCGTCACCCTGGCCGACTTTGATGTCATCCAGCCGGGACGCTACCGCATAACCGTGGAGCATTTCATTGACGGGCGGCCGGCCGGCGACCTGACCGCCGTGGTGGACTCCGAACCCGGACATGATGAGACCCGCCATGTCCGTACCGATCGCCCGGCGCTGGAACGGCTGGCCACCACCACCGGCGGCAAGCTGGTGTCCCTCGATGATCCCGACACCTGGCCGGCCGCCGACCGCTCACCGGACCGTATTACCACCAGGGTCGAACTCATCGACCCCTGGCAATCCTTTGTCCTACTGTTGTTGCTGGCACTCGTCCTTGGCATCGACTGGCTCATCCGCCTCCTAAAAGGTTACGTCTAACCCCATCCGCCACATTCCACGTTCAACATTCCACAATCCCCTCCCCTTGGGCGTTCGCACTGGAAGACAGAATCGACGAAGTACTTGGACGAAGCGTAAACGACAAAGAGTTGAGACGAAGGAAGCGATAAAGTGTGGCATGCCGACCGGACACTTCGTCGCCGCGCTTTATCGCACACTTCGTCGGATACGCTTCGTCACACAGCTTCGTCGGACCGGAGCGCCTGCCCTGAGCGAAGTTGGAGCTCCCGCGACGCCGCTCCCCTCCCCCCTCCAGTTTCTTCTCTGCCTCATCCAGACCGCTCATAGAGCGGTGCTACATTTCCGGGATGATAGGGGTAGGGAAAGAGGTTTGAACTCCTCCCCTCCCTCCGAACCGAACAGGCGGATTTCCCGCATTCGGCTCT
>MHBQ01000051.1:14757-14906 GCA_001803315.1 Lentisphaerae bacterium RIFOXYC12_FULL_60_16 | reverse complement strand
ATCGATCAACATTGCCTGGGTTCCTGTGTTTTCGACACCCGAACCTGCCACAGGCGGCGGGAATGGTCAATCCCGGTATCGGCTTGCGTTGGCTGCATTTCCGGACATAAAGTTGCGACTTGGGTTGTCTTCGAAGATCAGGGGATTGC
>MHBQ01000051.1:368-14737 GCA_001803315.1 Lentisphaerae bacterium RIFOXYC12_FULL_60_16 | reverse complement strand
GTGCAGGGTACCGTAAAGGGTTCGTAATGCCATGAATAAACTGAATAGCAAGAGCCGCAAAGACCTGCAACCTTCGACGTTTCTCTGGGGACAATACCGGCCGGACAAGGCCCGGTATGGTTTTCATGCAACCGATGCGGCAACGGCCCGCAAATGGCAACACGGGACCCGGCAGGCATTGGCCCGAAAAATCGGGCTTGGCGTCATGCCGTCCGTCACTCCGAAAGCCCGCCTGGTGGAGACGGTGGATAAGCAGGATTATGTTCGCCAGAAGCTGCTCATCCGCACGGGTGCTGATTGCCTGATGCCCGTCTACCTGCTGCTTCCCAGGAAACAACCCCGGCCGTTACCCGTGGTGCTGGCGTTCCATGGGCACGGGTATGGCGTGAAGGATATCGTGGGATTGTGGGAGGACGGAACCGAGCGGAATACGCCGGACGGATATCACAAGGACTTTGCCGTTACCCTGTGCCGGGCGGGATTTGCCGTTGCCGCTCCCGAGATCGCATGCTTCGGGGAACGGCAGACCGATTTCTCGTACTTGAAAGGGCGACCGGGCCGGCCCGGGTCGCCGGTTCCTTCCACCTGCACGCACGCCGCCATGCTGGCGTTCCATCTTGGCGTCTCGGTACTCGGGTTGCGCGTGCATGATGCGATGCGGCTGGTCGATTACCTGGAAACGCGGCGGGACCTTGACGCCGGGCGCCTGGGCGCCATGGGGATCTCGGGTGGCGGCATGCATACCTTCTTCTCCGCGTGCCTGGATCCCCGCATCCGCGCGTGCGTGGTCAGCGGGTACTATTCGACCTTCCGGGACAGCGTGCTGGCCATGTCGCACTGCGCCTGCAATTTCGTGCCCGGGTTGGCGGAGTTCGGGGAAATGCATGATCTCGCCGGCCTGATTGCGCCGCGGCCCATGCTGGTTGAGGCGGGGAACTATGACCCGATCTTCCCGATTGATGCGGTCCGCCGCAGTGTGGCCCGGGCCCGTTCCGTGTACGGGGTCTTCAAGGCGCCGGGCAAGGTCGTGACGGATTACTTCGAAGGGCGGCACCAGATCAGCGGGCAAAAGGCCTACGAATTCCTGAAGCAGGAAATATGACGCGCCGTCGTCTGGTCTGGGGAACGGAGAAGTGGAGAGTTGACAGGACATACAGGATGGGATGGGAGATGGACGGGATCAAGGGGTGGAATACCATTGTTGGCTGTTTGACTTAGGCATATGGATATGGCATACATATATGCATGAGAACGACCCTTAACATTGATGACGGCATCCTGAAACGGGCGAGCCAGTTGACCGGTGTCAGCGAGAAGACGGCGCTGGTTCGGATGGGACTTGAGTCGCTGGTTGCCCGGAAGAGTGCGCAGCGGCTGGGGGCCTTGGGAGGAACCGAGAAACAGGCCCGGCCTATTCCACGGCGGAGATCCGCGTCGTGATCCTGGTCGACACGTCGGTCTGGATCAACCATCTGCGCGCACCCTCGAAACGACTCGTGCAACTGCTCGACCTGGAACAAGTCGCGATCCACCCCTTCGTGATCGGCGAGCTTTCGTGCGGGAATCTGGTTAACCGGGAGGAGATCATTTCCCTCCTGCACGCCTTGCCTGCCGCACCGAAGGCTGATGACGATGAGATCCTGTTCTTCATCGAACGGCACAAACTCAGGGGACGGGGACTCGGGCTTGTGGACATGCATCTGCTGGCGTCTTCGACGATCGCAGGCGGCTCGCTTTGGACGGCAGACAGGAACCTTCGACTCGCCGCCGGACGCCTGGGGATCGAGTTCGGCCAACCGCAGGACGGTCATTCTTTGCGTTGACCGGCTTCGCGTTGATGCTGGACGGTTTGTACCGCTTCGCGAAAGGCTTTTATATTGGCCCGGCCGCGGGGAGTGCAGTTGTTGCGCCAGATACCGGCACGCACTGCCGGCGCGCCCTGTGCTGCCGCATCGAACACCCACTGGCGGGTTGCTTCCGTGGAATAGGTGGCGGATTCAATCTCGTTGAACCGCCAGGTGAACGGGATCCGGCAATGGGCAAGGATCACGAACGGAGATAACCGCTTCGATACCGACGGGTCATATTGATTGATGCGCAGGGTTTCAAGATGGGGCAGGTGATCGGGCGACAGGTCCTCCACATGGATACCCCGCGTCCCGGACGTGAGTGCTGTGAAGTAGGTCTCCATGAACGGCAGGACAAAGTCCGGCCACAGGGTGGGCGGGATCATGGCGGCCCCGTCATCCGCCACATAGGTGCCGGACGGGTTGAATTCAGGTTCACCGTTGATCCGCGCCAGTAACTGCTTGTATTTCACGATGCTGGCGGTGACCAGCGACAGGAACGTTTTGGCCTGCGGTGGATCGTCGTAAATATCCATGAAAAAGTCGTGCCCGCGCAGCAGCCAGGCGGTGGTGACCGGTCCCTCCACGCCGAACCCGGAAAATGGAATGGTTTGATCCGGGAAGGTGCGTTTGAGCTGTTCCCATAATTCAAGATAGAAGGGGAATCGGCCGGCCTTGGTAAAATCAACTTCCCGGCGCAGGGCGCGGATCCCGTCCGCCAGGTTGTCGAACATCGGGGTGTGGGCCACTTCGCTGTCTTCCGGGAAGACCAGGCGTGAACCGAGGCAGTTGATGTGGCCGTAGCTGATGGCCGCCCAGCGCGGTCCGCCGAAGGAAATGTCCGGATCGAACCATTCGCGTGCGATGGGCAGGCCCTGTTTCCAGGCGGTCACGATGGCGTCCGGTTCGGTGAACAGGCGGTCGAAGCGGACCTTGGCGATTGTGGCGAGCGCCTCGATGCCGCCCGACACGGATCCTTGAAAGGAAGGTGGTGTTGCCGGTCCGTTCTTCTGGTTCAATGTGCACCTCGTTTCACCGGCGTCCCAAGGGGGCCGCCAAAGTTATAGTGATTCAGGCAATAGAATATTCGGTCAAACCGCCAAAAGGATAGCGTAAAAGATCGAAATTGCATGCTGATATTGCATAAACAGATTGCGTTGGCTGCATGTCCGGACATAAAGTTGCGCCTTGGGTTGCCTTTGGAAGAACAGGGGATGGAACCATGTTCATCTGCCCGACATGCAAGGTGCCGTAAAGGGTTCGTAATGCCATGAACAAACTGAGTAACAAGAGCCGCAAAGATCTGCAGCCTTCGACGTTTCTCTGGGGACAATACCGGCCGGACAAGGTACGGTATGGGTTTCATGCAACCGATGCCGGGTCAGCCCGTAAATGGCAGGATGGGACCCGGCAGGAACTGGCGTTGCCGGAAGGAGTGTAACATGGCGACGTACCGATTAAGCAACCGAACCCTGCCGCTGGATGATTCCTGGGACGTGATTGTCGTGGGGGGAGGTCCTGCCGGATGCGCCGCAGCAACGGCCGCCGCACGGGAAGGCGCCCGGACCTTGCTGCTCGAGGCAACCGGCATGCTCGGTGGCATGGGAACCGCGGGACTGGTGCCCTGGTTCTGCGGCTATGACGACGGGGAGAAAATCATCGCACGCGGTTTGGCCGAATACGTTCGTCATGCCCTGATGGACCACCTTCCGCACCTCCGGCAAATCGTCGCGGAACATCCCCTGTTTTCCCCTTCCATTGACCCCGAATTGCTTAAACGAATCTACGATGACATGGTCACCGGCGCGGGCGCCACCGTGCGTTTCCATGCATCACTAGGTGCCGTCGAGAAATCCACGGATGGGATGCCCGACGCGATCGTGACCGTCAGCAAGTCCGGCCTCACGGCCTGCCGGGCCAAGGTGTATGTCGACTGCACCGGCGATGGCGACCTTGCCGCCTGGGCCGGCGCCCCGTTCGAGAAAGGTGACAAGTCCGGCGGCATGCAGCCGGCCACCCATTGCTTCGTGATCTCCAATGTCGATGAGGAAGCGCTGGCAAAGGGGCCCCGGATCCATTTCTACGATCCGGACAGTCCCGTATGGAAAGCCATGCGTTCCGACAAATACCCGCTGATTGTCGAACTTCATTCGTGTAATCGGAAAATCGCGCCGCGCACCTTCGGCTTCAATGCGGGTCACGTCTTCGATGTGGACAACACCGATCCGGCCAGCACCTCCAACGCCCTGCTGCAAGGTCGCCGGATGGCGGCACAATACCGCGATGCCTTTGCCGCGTATCATCCCGCCTTTGCCGATGCGGTACTCACCGCCACCGGAAGCCTGCTCGGGGTGCGGGAAACCCGGCGCATTCTCGGCGACTATGTCCTGACCGTCCAGGACTACGAGGCCCGCCGCAGTTTCCCGGATGAGATCTGCCGCAATGCATACGGGATTGACGTGCACCTTTCCCGGAAGGAAAACGAGGAACTGTGCAAAAAGAGCCTTCCGGAGTTGAAGGAATGGAACCGAACGGCCGTGAAAAGCCTGAAACCGGGAGAGAGTTTCGGCGTCCCGTATCGCTGCCTGACCCCGCAGGGACTCCGGAATGTTCTGGTGGCCGGACGTTGCATTTCCACCGATCGTCAGGCCTACGGCAGCGTCCGTATCATGGCGTGCTGCCTGAACACGGGTGAAGCGGCCGGCCTGGCCGCCGCCATGGCGGCCCAAAGTTCCTCCGATGTACATGCCGTGAATACGAACGATCTCCGCACTAAACTCCAATCCTATGGCGCCTACCTGCCCAACCTTGCGTGACATGGACCATTCCCTTTCACCTTCCATCGATGCCGCACAAATCCACGAGACCGCCCTGTCCATCATGGCGGACCCGGGCTTGCGCATCGAGCATGACGGCATCGTGGAACGCCTGCTCAAGGCGGGTGCCAAGCCCGGACATGCCGCCCAGGTGATCCGGTTCCCCGGCGAAATGGTTGGGGAGTGGATCGCGCGCACCCCGGCAACAGTCCGCCTGGCGAACCGCGCTGCCGACGCACAGGTGGTCGGAGCAGGACATCCTTCGCGGGTCTGGTCGACCCCCGGCCTCCGCTTGTGGCGGGATGGCGTCTGCCGGCCGTTCCGCTCCCGTGACATGGCGGAGTCGACGCGGCTGCTGGACCGTCTTTCGGAAGCGGACGGTGTGTTCGGCATGTCGATGGACGATGTGCCGCCGGCGTCCCGCGATGTGACCGGGCTTCGCATCATGGCACAAAATACCCGGAAGCATATCCGGGTCCTGTGTTTCACCCCGGCGGGTGCCGAACGGTTGACGCAGATGAAGCCCGTGGTTTCGGATGATCCCTGGTTCAGCATCGGGTTTACCGCCCATGGACCCCTGCGATGGACCCGACTGGCGCTGGAGGTGTTCGAGAAGACGGCAGGGCACGGGATTCCGGTCAGTATTAATGGTGAGCCGATGGCCGGGGTGTCCGGTCCCGTCACGCTGGCGGGGTCCGCCGCCGTGGGGCATGCCGAGATTCTGGCAGGCATTGTCATCAACCAGTTGCTCGAACCCGGCCGGCCCTGCCTGTACAACCTGGGTCTGGCCCACGTGTTCGACATGCGCCAGGCGATAGCGGTTACCGGCGGGCCGGAAAACCACCTGTTGGCGGGAACCAGTGCGGCCATGGGGCGTCTGTGCCGTATTCCTTCCTGTTCCTGGGTGTCGACGGAGTCGATGGTGCCGGATGCCCAGGCGGCGTTGGAAAAGTCGCTTGGGTTCCTCTGGCACCTGCAAAGCGGTGTCAACCTCGTCTGGGGCATCGGGCAGTTGGAGTCGGAGCTTACGTTTTCCCCGGCACAGGCTGCCGTCGACAATGAAATACTCCGTTATGTCCGCCGGTTACTGGCCGGTGTGCGGACGGATCTGGAAACACTCGCTGGAGGTGTGATCCGTGAGGTTGGCATCGGCGGGGATTACCTGACGCATGACCATACGCTGGATCATTTCCGGGAGTTGTTTGAACCGGACCTGCTCTTCCGGCAGAAACGGGAAGCGTGGGAGACCATGGGCAGGCCTGATATGGCGGTCCGGGCAGAAAAACGCGCTGATACCCTGTCCTCCGCCAGCGCCGAACCCTGTCCGACCGATGACCAGGACCGGGAATTAAGGGCGATTGAAGTCCGCCACCAGGCTGCGCCGCCCTGACGATAATTCCCTTGTCAACCCTTGCATAATGGGCGTAGGGTCGAAACATGATGATTGCCGCGCCATGGGTGTGCGATCGTTTAACCGTTGGGCTCCGCCGTGCCCTGGTTCCCGTTATCCTTGCTGCGGTGATGACCTGCCCGGGGGGGACGGGTGGGGCCTTGGCCGATCCGGCTCCGGTATCCTCCACCACAACGAATTCGCCGGTCTACCGCATCCTTGAACAGCTGGGCTTTCCGGATGTGCGGGGCGGTGAACTCATCAACGTGCGTACGCCGGGCTACGGGGACCAGCTGCCCTGGTCATCGGAACGTGCACGCGTCAAGCTTCCCAACGCCTGGAGGATGCCCGGCGATACCAATCTCGGGGTCCGTATCATCGACCTGTTCGGACGATCGATGCTGGTGGTGTCCCCAGCCTCATCGTCAACCCGGCGCAGGACAAAGATCGATGGGATTCCGCAGGTTGCCGGGACGTGGACCGGTGTCGATCCAACCAACCTGCCGGCCTTGATTCAACCGGTCCGGGATGCGCTTGGCGGGAAGGATGAACGATCAGGTGATGATAGTGATCTTGCGGAGCAACTTGCGGGTCTGGTGTTTCTTGCGGCCGGCCTTGAACGGAACGGATTCAACCGGGAAGCGGACCACGTGATGGAAACTCTGCGAATGGCCAACGGATTCAAGACCCATCCGGTGGTGTTTGCGGTGAATATCCTGGCCAACCAGCAGAAACTGGAGACCCTGGAGGCATTGAGCCGAAGGGCGGATTGGGCTGTCTGTGCGGACCGGCTTGACCAATTGGCCCGACAATACGGCTCACAGTGGGTGGATGGTGCTGTTGCCCGTCAAATGGCGATGCAGTGCCGGGACCGCCTGAAAACGGATTTGTCGATGGTCGCCGGAACGAATGTCCTCTCTGTGGAAGACCGTGCCATCGTGAAGGATCTGATCGAAACGGCCTGGTACCGGGAGGTTGAATGGCTTGAGCTATCGAATTGCCCCTGGGTCCTGTATGCCCCGCCCGCGCCGGGATCGGAATCCACCAAAGCCTTGATCCGTCTGCTGGACCGGGGGATGGCCTCGGTTCCGCTTTTGCTGGCACTGGCCGACAGTGAAGTGCCGTTGCCGTGGTCTACGATGCTGGTGTCCCGCCGCTATGGAGGCGATCCGGAGAGCCGTCAAAGACTCTGGTCCCGTCTCAAGCGGCAGGGAGACTCGGATGCCAGCCGGTTTTTCGGCGGGGGAATTCTTGCGGGGGGGGATGACGACACATCCGGTGAAACCTTGTTCACCCTGCAGCATTTATCCCTGCTGTTGCTGGCGGGCATCCTTCCGGGGGAACCGTCTGAATTTCCCCGTGTCCGGGAGGAACTCGCCATGCAGGCGGCCGATTGGTATGCAACCGCTGTCCGGTTGCCGCGCCTGGGCCTGGCCTTGCAGTATCTCGGGAAGGGGAATTACGAACAGCAATCCTTGGCGGTAAGGATGATCCTGTCGGAGGGGACCACCAACGATGTGGAGCATCTCAAGCAATTTCTCCTGGATACGGATATGGAGCCCTCGCGCGTGCTTTGGATTGGACAGGTACTGGTCCCGAATCTGCCAGACTTGGAACGGACCGGCTATATCACGTTGCTGGCCGACCATCTTGAACAGCGGAAGCAACCGTTGCTGTCCACCTCATCGAGTCTGTTCACGAAGACGGAAAATGTCCGTGGCAGTGACAATACACGGGAATTGGAACGCCAGCTTACGGAATTCCGCAAACTGGCCTCGACGCGCAAGACCGGTGGTCCGGACATGGTCCGGCGTCTGGCCGATGCCGCCCTGAAAGGTCCTGTTCCCGGAGAGTTGGCGCAGGAAGCCTTTCGGTCCTGGTCGGAAGCGGACCCACAGGTCATCGTTCCGGCTTATCTGGCCATGATCCGGGAAACGCCTCATGCTGAAGTCCGGGTGGGGCTCCTGCCCTACCTGGGGTGGTTGCGCCACCTGGTCAACCAATCCCGGAACGAAACCGGCAGTCCGGAGGATACCCTGCGCATGACCCCTCCCTGGCGTATTACGCGCACGTCAACGGCGGTTCTGGAAGCGGAGGAGATGTCAGCGGAGTCTGAAGACGAAGCGGAGGATGCGGAACCCGACAATCTCATGACCCTGCCGCGAATGAAGGCGCTCTGGACGGAATTGCTGGATGATCAACGACCGGCGCATGGCACGACCGTCCGCATGGCTGCGGCGCATCAGATCGATTTGCTCTATGGGGAAAGGTCCGAGGTGTCCGGGCTGTTCCGCCAGCTCATGCCGACCCGCCATGAACAGGCGGTACTTGAACGGGCCCGGGCCCGGATGGACGGAACCGATCTTCCTACCCTGGTGGACGAGCCGGCAATTGAAGCGGTCAAACTTGAAGCCCTGGAGCTGGCGTTGGGTAGCCTGCCGGAACCGGCTTTCAGTGAACAGGTGCGATCCCTTGCCCCGGTTGAACTGCTGGCCCTTGCCAGCCGCCCCCTGCCCGGCACGAACCTGGTGCGACGTCTGGCGGATGCCGCCGTAAAGGTCCGTCAAGCCGATCCGCAGGTTCCCCTGGAATCCGGAATCCGCCTGACCACGAATGACCTGGTCCGGGTGATTGCCTGGATGCAGGGGTCTTCAAATCCCGCGGTGTCCGGGATTGTCGTCACGCGGCAGGCGTTGCTTGAGGGGATACGGGTGGGGGTGACAAACGTATCCGGGAAAGCGTGTGCGGCCCTGTTGAATCAGCAGGCTAGCTGGATGCTGGAGTATCTGCCGACCAATCGCGCCTACGTGATGGCGCGGGTGCACGCATACACCCAGTCCGATCGATGGCCCGCATCAAGCCTGGCGGTGTGGATGCGTGACCCGGTTCCAGCCGACACCGGCCCGGCCGTTGAGACACCGGATGACGCGGCGATGGATGATTCCACCGAAGACCCGACGGAACAGCACCGCTACATGTACCAGCACATGGAAAGTCAATTCTGGCAGACGGCTGGAGCCCTGTGTTCGGCAACCAACAAGCCGCTGATGCCGGCGGGCATCCTGATCCTGCGGATGAAACCCTGGGTCGATTCCCCCGAGGACGAAGCGTCGGAGGATGGGCTCGATGATCTGGACACCGTGGATGTGGATATGAGTCTCGAAATATGAACCTGAATGACGGGATGCGGAGGGAGTACAAACATGGATGCACAAACGCGGTGGAATGAAGTGCGCGCACAGGTGGAACGGTTGCGCCAGGAAATCGGGCGGGTGATCGTCGGTCAGCAGGAAGTGGTGGAAAAGATGCTGATCGCCCTGTTGTGCCGCGGGCATTGCCTGATCATCGGCGTACCCGGGCTTGCCAAAACCCTCCTCGTCAGCACCCTGGGGCGAATCCTGGGGCTGACGTTCCGGCGCATCCAGTTCACGCCGGACCTGATGCCGATGGACATCCAGGGCAGCGAGATTCTGCAGGAACAGGCGGATGGCCGCCGGGATTTCGTGTTCAAGCCGGGACCGGTGTTTGCCCACCTGATCCTGGCCGACGAGATCAACCGCACGCCGCCCAAGACCCAGGCCGCCCTGCTGGAGGCCATGCAGGAAAAACAGGTTACCGTGGCCGGGCACACGATGAAACTCGACGAGCCGTTTGTCGTCTATGCCACGCAGAACCCGATCGAGCATGAAGGCACCTACCCGCTGCCGGAAGCGCAGTTGGACCGGTTTTTCTTCTGCCTCAAGATCGCCTATCCCACGCTGGACGAGGAACGCCAGATCGTGACGCGGACCGCCACCGGCAAGGTGCCGGAGGTGTCGCAGGTGATCCGCAAGGAGGAGGTGCTGGCGTTGCAGGAGACCGTGCCGGAGGTTCCGTTGCCGGACCATGTGCTGGACCATATCCTCAAGCTGGTGAACATGAGCCGGCCGGATTCCCCGCTGGCAGACGATTACATCAAGCGTTACGTGGCGTGGGGTGCGGGACCGCGTGCCAGCCAGGCGCTGGCGCATGCCGCGCGCGCGGCCGCCCTGTTGGGCGGCCAGCCGGCCGCCTCGCTGGAGGAGGTCGGCCTTGTGGCCGCCGATGTCCTGCGGCACCGTGTGATTCCCAACTACCATGCCACCGGCGACGGTGTCACGGCGGAAACCATCATCGAGCATCTGTTGGCCCATGCCTGAAAACCACACCTATCGGTACCTGAAACCGGACGACATACGGCGCCTGGCGTCGTATGAGTTCGCGCCCAAGGCGCTGGCGGAAGGCTACCTGGCCGGCCGGCACATGTCGCGCCAGCGCGGGTCGTCCATCGAGTTCCACGATTACCGGGCCTATACGCCGGGGGATGATCCGGCCCTGATCGACTGGCGGGTGTTCGGCCGGACGGACCGCTATTACCTGCGGACCTACGAGCAGGAGACCAATCTGGAATGCCACCTCTTCCTCGACAGCAGCGGATCGATGGGGTTCGGGGAGCCCGCCACCAAGCTGGAGTATGCGAGCTTCTTCTGCGCGGCGTTGTGTTACCTGGTCATTCGCAATACCGACCGGGTGTCGCTGACGCTGTTCGATGACGGGGTGCGTTCCTTCCATCCGCCCGGCAGCACGCACCGTCATCTCCAGCAGTTGATGCACGCGTTGGAAAACAACCGGCCGGGCAAGGAGACCCGGCTCAGCGAGGCGCTGCACCGGAGCCTGCCCCTGATCCGGCGGCGCGGCACCCTGATCGTGGTCTCGGATTTCCTTGATGACCCGGCGGCGATTTTCGAATCGCTGAGCCCGTACCTGCACCGGGGATTCAAGGTGCACCTGTTCCATGTGCTGGATCCCGGGGAACTCGAGTTGAACCGCCACGGCATGCAAACCTTTGTCGATCTTGAGACGGGGCAGCGGATCGTGGCGCATTCCGATGTAATCCGGCGCGGGTACCGGGACGCCATGCAGGCGTCCGTCAGCCGGTTACAGAGCCTGGCGGCGCGCCGGTCGGTGGATTATGCCCTGGCGCGGACCGACCTGCATTATTTCACCCTGTTTGACCACCTGACATGAACCTGATATTCCAGAATGCGGTTTTGGGCTGGCTGGCGGCACTGGTGGTGGTGCCGGTGCTGATCCACCTGTTTGCCAAGGCGCGTCCGCCGCGCTTCGCGTTCAGCAACGTGGAGGCCATCCGGCACATCGTACGCGAGACCATGCGGTTGAAGCGTCCCAAGGACTGGCTCCTGCTGGTCATTCGCACGCTGTTGTTTGCGGCGTTGGCATTCCTGTTCCTGCGCCCGGTGCTGTTTGTACAGGGACGCCTGGCGGGTTCCGGATTGCAACGCAACCTGGTACTGGTGGTGGACCGGTCCGCCTCCATGGCGGGGTCGGACGGCGGGCAAAGCCGGTTTGCCCGTGCCTGTGCCGAGGCGGCGGAACTGCTGGCATCCTTGTCGGGGACGGATCGTGCCAACCTGATCTGGCTGGATGCCGATCCCGACGCCGTCTTCCCGGAAATGGGCGCCAATGCGGATTACCTGCGCCGCCAGCTTAGCGAGGCCCGGGTGAGTCATGAAGCCGGCAACCCGGTTACCGCGCTCGAGCAGGCGGTCCGGTTGCTGGATACCGCCGGGGGGCGGCGCGAGATTTGCATCGTGTCGGATTTCCAGGCATCCCAGTGGGAATCCGTAGCGTTCCAATTTCCGCCCGGGATCGAGGTGCAGACCCTGTGGCCATCGGAAGACACGGTGATGAACGGCGCCATGCTGGCGATTCATTCGGACCCCCTGGTACCCCTGGTGGGGGAGCCGGTCCAGGTGATCGCCGAGGTGGGAAATTTCGCCGCTGAACCGCGCCGGCAGGTGGTCACGATCGAGATCGGCGAACAGCGCGTCCAGCGGGAGGTGCTGGTACCGGCCTGGGGACGTGCGGCAGTGTCGGTGGAATACACGGCCCGCGATGTCGGCCCCCTGGTCCTGCAGGCAAGCCTGGAGGAGGATGCTTTCGGCATGGATGACTGGCGGGGTGAAGTGGTGACCGTGCGGCGCGCACTCCGCGTGGGGTTGTGGGGGCACGATGCGAAGGTCACCCCCGTCTGGCGGCAGGCCTTGCAGGCGCTGGAATGGGCGGAACCGGTGACGGTTCCGGCGGACGATCCGGCCGTGGCCGCGGAATGCGATATCCTGCTGGTGGCCGGCTGGGGTGGAACGGCTCCGGAAATACTTCGCGACCTCCGCCGGCAGGGCATCCCGATGGTATGTGTGCCGGCCGATGGGGCGACGTCCGAGGCGTTGTCCGTTCTGGGTGGATGGACGAACCGGGCGGACGGGGGAAAGGTCCGCTGGGAAACGTTGGCTGAGCCACAGACCGTGCATGTGGGGGCGCCGGAAGACGCGGTGTACCGGTTGTTCCGGTCCGGCGAATTCGGCGATCCGCTGGAGGGCGTGTTCCGTGGACGCTGGATACTCCCGCTGGCCGGTGTGCCGGGCATTTCCCTGGCCCGTTTCAAGGATGGCGCTGAAGCCCTGTTTCGTTCGGACGGCAATCCGGGGCTGGTCTTCTGTGCCCTGCCGCTTGACCCGGCGCACGGCGATTGGACGGCGCGCCGCGGATTCCTCCCGTTGTTCGGCGAATTGATCATGACCCTGCGGCCGACACAATCCCTCGCGGTCCGGCCGTCTGCGGTCGTGGGCGACAGCCTGCTGTACCGGGCCGGCATGGTGGAGGGGGAGGTCCGGTTGAGGGACCGGCGGGGGGGACGGGTCCTCCCGATCGTGAAGGCGGCCGGGGATGCCGACGGTGAACGGTACGTTTCGGAACCGGTGGTGGAACCCGGGGTATACGAATGGATGGTGCAGGATCAGGTCAAGGCCATCGACGTGGTCAACTTCCCCTTCACGGAATCGGATCTCCGGCCCCTGGTGTCGGCCCCATTCGGCCAGAAGGGGTTTTCGGCCGGCCGGGCGACGGATCTCAATGCCATTCACAGCGGGATCCCGTTATGGACGTGGTTGCTGGGCGCCGCGCTGGTACTGCTGGCGATGGAGCATGCGCTGGTGGGGTGGATCAGGCGGTCTGAACACAAGCAGATGGACGTTGCATGAATCCGTTGATCGACATGGAGTTCGTGGTTTTGCTGGCGATCGGGTTTGCCGCCCTGGTGGCTGTGGCGGCCTGGCCGGCGCGGCGCGATGAACGTTCCGCGGGGCGCTGGCTCCTGCCCGTGCTCCGGTTTCTCGGCACCCTGGCGGTCCTGTTGCTCCTGTTGAACCCGGGAAACTGGAAGGAACCGGTGGAGGCCGGTACCTCCGGCTGGGCGGTCATGCTGGATACCAGCGCCAGCATGGACACCGGTGACGGTGACCCTGTCGGCGGGCACCGGACCCGGTGGGAGGTGGTGCGCCAGGCAGTCAATGACCTGGAGGAAAAACTGGCCCATCCGGAATTGATGCAGGGTTATGGGTTTGCGGAATCCCTGGAATCGCTTGACCGGAAGGCGCGTGATGCCCGTTCCGCGGACGGGTCGGCCACCCGCCTGGTGGCGTCAGGCCTGGAACTGCTCAACCGGGAGCAATCCCGGGGACGGCGTCTGACCGGGATTGTCCTGTTGAGTGATGGCCGGGACCCGTTGGAGACACCCCCGGATGCGTTTGCCCTGCGGGCCGCCGCACGGGGTGTTCCGGTCTATCCCGTGGTGGTCGGTTCGGTGGTTCGGGAAGCCGACTTGTCCCTGCAGGTAGCCTCGCGCCGCATGGTGGGGTTCCTGGCCCAGCCGGTCACCGTCCAGGGCCTGTTGCGCAATGACGGCATGGGGCCGGTCCAGGCAACGGTGACCCTGCAGGATGGAACGCGCCGGCCGGTTGACCAACAGGTTCTGATGGTGGGCAACGACCAGTCGACGCCGTTCCGGTTCGAGGTTCGTCCGGAACAGGCGGGTTATATCGAATATTCCCTGGCGGTGGAACCCCGTGAAGGCGAAGCCAACCCGGCGAACAACCGGATCAGCGTGGGTGTGGTGGTGCTCAAGGAGCCGTTGCAGGTGTTGTTGCTGGAAGGTGAGCCGTACTGGGACACCAAGTTCCTGTCGCACCTGTTGCGGGGCCAGGCGAACATGTCCGTGACCGCCATGTTCCGCGTGGCGGAAAACCGGTATTTCACCGTATCCAGTCACCGGGGCCTGGCCGCCACGACCCAGGACCTGTTTCCGGCAACCGACGAGGCGATGGCCCGTTATGATCTGGTGATCATCGGGCGCGGCAGTGAATACATGGTGGACGAGTCGCGGGCGGTCCGGCTGCGGCGTTTCGTGCATGAGCGGGGCGGCTGCCTGGTATTTGCCCG
>MHBQ01000051.1:0-288 GCA_001803315.1 Lentisphaerae bacterium RIFOXYC12_FULL_60_16 | reverse complement strand
CGGTGGGGTCGGCCTTTCATCTGGTTCCCCTGTTTGCGGGCGAACAGGTGGGACTGTTCGGCGGCCTGTTGCCCGGACGCGAGGATCCCGCGTGGGGCGCGCTGCCCGCGCTGGAACGCGCCCATGCGGTTGCCGGCCTGAAGGGTTTTGCCTCGGTGCTGGCGGAGGGTTCTTCCGGGTCCGGCAACGAGCGGTTTCCCCTCCTGCTCAGCCGCCGCTACGGGCGCGGGCTGGTGCTGATGATCAACGGCGACGGCCTCTGGAAGTGGGGGTTTGCGCCACCGGCAT
>MHBQ01000050.1 GCA_001803315.1 Lentisphaerae bacterium RIFOXYC12_FULL_60_16 | reverse complement strand
GTGCGGCATCTTGATTGACGAGATTCCATTCCTGTCGGGCGATGTCCTGTTGTCCTAGTTCAAGGCGGTAGTCCGCCTGTGCCGCCATCAACGATGCGTCCGCCCGTTCGAGGGTCAGGCGATAGTCACGGTCATCCAGGCGGACCAGCACGGTCCCGTTTGAGACCATACCACCCGGGACCAGATCCGAATGTGTTTCCAGGACGCGTCCGCTGATTTCGGATTTCAAGTCCACGGTCTGTGCTGCTTCGACGTTGCCCATGGCATGCACGCGGATGGCCAGGCTGGTGGGCGACGGGGTCATGACTTCGACGATTGGCACCTGGTGCTGGCGGGTGACCGGTTGTGCCCGGGGTTTGTTCCGGATCATCCATCCGGCGCCGGTGATTCCCCCGATGATGACCGCCAGGCTGATACCGGTATAGATCAGCCGGGTGATCCAGGGGTGAGGGGGGGGTGAGGCGTGAGCGTCCATGTTCATGGTTCCTTCCGGATGGTGCTGGTTGCAATGGGGGGAATGCGATTGATGTGCGGCGTTGCCGGGTATCCGCCCAAGGCGCGGGCCAGTTGGACCCGGATGGCCAGTTGCTGGTAGCAGGCCTGGATCCATTGCCGTTCGAGCACATATTGCCGTCGACGGGCGGAAAGTACGCGGAGGTAGTTCTCCTGGCCTTTGAGATAACGTTGGAGTGCTTGTTCACTGGATGCCCGTGACAGGTTGATTTCTTCACGAAGTGAATTCAGGACGCGGACCTGGGCGGAATCCCGGCGAAGGGTTTCCTGGACTTCCTGGATGGCGGTGTAGACGGTCACCCGGTAGGCGGCGATTCGCTCGTCGGAGATGGCCCGCTGACGGTCAACCTCGGCCCGGCGGCGCCCACCGTCAAGCAGGGGTGCTGAAAACGAGGCGGCCAGTTTCAGTATCCAGGTGTCGAGCAGGAGGTCCAGCGCATCGGCCTGGAACAATCCGGAAGCCGACAAGCGGATGGCCGGCAGGCGGTCCGCCCTTGCGGCGGTCAGGGAATGTTCCGCCGAGACCAGCCGCCACCAGGAGGCCTGGATGTCGGGACGGGTCTCAAGCAGGCCGGCGGGCAGGCCGGATTCCGGCAGGGGGGGGAGCGGCGGAAGATTGGTGGTGACCAGGGAAAGGGTTCCGTCGGGTGGCGACCCGGTCAGCAAGGAGAGGGCGTCCGCCAGATTGCCGGCGGATGCCTCGATGGGTGCCAGCAGGGACTCGGTTTCCGCCACCACTTCCCGCTGTTGGAAGACATCCAGGGCGGTTGAGGTTGACCGGCGGAATCGAAGTTCGACGAGGTCGAGGGTGCTGCGGTCGCCGGCCAGTTGTTGCCGGAGCAGGTCGAGTGTCTGTTGTTCCCGGAGCCATTCGAAATATCGCAGGGCCGTTTCGGCGGTCACGGATATGGCCAGGGTGTTGTGGTCGGCTTCGGCGGCCTGTGCCGTCAGGCGGGCGGCTTCATGGGTGGACCCCACCCGTCCCCAGGCATCCAGTTCATAGCTGGCCGCCGGTCCGAGGGTGTAAGTTTCCGCCGTCTGGCCGGATCCGGTTCCCGAGCCCTCCGTGCGCGAGGATGCGGCCGAGGCATCCAGGGTGAGGGAGGGGAACCGGCTGCTTCCGGCCTGGACGGCGAGCGCCCGGGACTGGCGGACGCGTGCCGCGGCCTGTGCCAGGGAGAGATTGCCGGCACGTGCCCGCGCGACCAGGTGGTTCAACTGGGAATCCTGGAACATTTCCCACCAGGCATTGGTCGACACGGTTCCCGGTGCGGTTGCGGTGGCATAGGTGTCGGGCATCGGGAAATCGCCGGGTACAGCAGGCGGGGTCCGTCCGGTCCGGCAGGAGCTGAAAAGGAGGGAAGCCAGGATGAAACTCCGGATAAACGGGAGTTCCGCATGCCGGGATGGACGGGTGGTGATCATGAAGCGGTGGCTCCTCGCAGGAAGAGGTTGACGATCTCCCGCACCGGGAGCGGGGGTTCGCCGTGGATGGCGCGCATGTCGCAGCCATGGACGGCGCCGACCAGGAAATTTTCCGCGAGTTCCAGGTTCAGGTCCTGCCGCAGGATCCCCTGCCGGACTCCGTCCCGGAGTACGGATCGGATGATATCACCGATTTGGTGGCGATGGTGGTAGAGGGCTTCGCGGGCTTCGGGCCTGCGCTGGGCGTATTCCTCGGAATGAATGGCGCGGAACATGGCGTGGCGCTTGAGGAAAAACCGGCTGATGGTGGTGCAGATGGCTTCCAGTTTTGCCGGGGTGGGGTGCCGGGATTTGGCGACCGCCTTGAGTTGCCGGTTCATGACCTCCATGCCGTCGGTTGCCAGTTGGAAAAAGAGATCTTCCTTGTCCTTGAAATACCGGTAGATGGTTCCCTTGCCGACAGCGGCGCGGGTGGCGACTTCGTCCAGGGTTACTTCATGGAAGCGACGATGCTGGAAGACATGTTCCGCCGCCTGGAGAATACTGTCCCGCTTGGATGCCCGTGCCATGCCGTTTTTCCTCCGCCGGATGTAAAAAGTCGTACAATAGAACTGACTGGTCAGTTCTGTCAAGGGGGTTTGGATCGGATTTCAGGCCGGATTATGGGAACCCATTGTTGTCGGGGTTTTTGCGGGTGCGTTCCGGGTTGCGGTGGTTCACTGGTTGGGGTAAGTTGCCGGGATTGATCCGGAGCCGACAGGCAGGATTTGAAGGGACGGGCGTGGATGCGGTCTCGTAACCAGTACCGGCAGGCGGGCGGTATATTGCTGGCGTTTGCCATGGGGGTTGCCTGTTGTCCGGCGCAGGAGCACGTGCCGGACCTGCCGGAAGCACCGGTGACTCCGGCTCCCGCCGGCGTGATGCAGGCGCCGCAGGTGATGGCGTTCAACCGCATGGCGGATGCCCAGGTCCATGCCCTGTTTCGCCAGGGGGAGTACGAACAGGCCGAACGGATGCTGCGGGCATCGATCCAGCGATCGCCCAACCAGCCAGTGTACCATTATAACCTGGCGTGTTCCCTGGCGCGGCAGAAACGCATCGACGAAGCGTTCGCGAGCCTGCAACAGGCGGTTACCCTCGGGTTTGTGCATGTGCAACCCTTGCGCATGGATGCCGACCTGGACGGATTGCGGGCGGATGACCGGTTCGCGGCCATCCTTGAATCTGCCGAAATCCGGCGTGCTGCGATCGAGAGCCGGAGTGGCCGCCCGTTTGAGGCGATCCGAGTGATGCCGGGCGGTCCGGCGCGCGTGACCGATACCAATACGGTCTGGGATAATCAGCTGTCGGTATTCCGGTTGATGTTTGCCATGGAACCGCCCACCGGTGCCCCGCCGGTGATGGTGCGCGGGCAGGGAACCGCCGGGGAGCAGATACGTGCCTGGCACCGGGAGGGGACCGCAGCAGGTCTTGCCGGCGTCTTGTATGACAACCAGGATCGTGGTCACAGTGTGTTGGCGGCCGAACCGTTTCCGGAACTGGCCCGGGTGGTGTTTGATCCGGGGTTGACCCGTGCCCGACCGGTCAACGGTCTCCAGACGGCTTTTCTTTTCAATCTGCCGGTGATCGGTAATTCGTCAACCGCGCTCACCCAGGGATATTTCTGGAGAAGCCTGCCGCGTCTGGCGATGGTCAACCCGTCGATGGTCTGGACCTTGTACCGGCAATACACGGGTAACCAGTTGTATGTGTACCCGGAGCACCAGGATCATGATCCCGGCCGGAACGGCGAGGGAGGTGGATATGGGGATGTCTATCCCGCCAACCTGCCCTATGTGCTCATCAGCCAGGGATCGTCGGGCAGTGACCAGTTGCTGTTGGAAGCAGTCGCCTGCACCGTGGCGGCGTTTCGTCCCGAGACGCGGCGGGCGCTTGAATTGTCGGCGATGCTGATGCCCGCGGTCCAGATGATCCTGCGGTCCTCGCTGCGGGAGGTGGTTCGCCCGGAGGATTATCGCACGGGCAAGGCGCATCCCACGGTGTTTGCGGCCGGCCAACTCAATGTGGATCGGATGGTGGCGCGGGCGCATGCGATGAAGGCCGACCGGCTTCCCCCGCTGGCCCAGTTGCACGTGATCGAGGAATCGGAGGGGGCGCCCGGGCAGGATTACTTCGATATCGGGTCGCGCGAGAAGTTGTTCGACACCCCGTGTGCCGTGGCCCGGGTGATCCGTTCCACGGCGTACTGGCGCCGGCTGGTGGTGAGTGCGGAAACCAGCCGCGATCCGCAGGGTTTGCCGCTCACCTATCACTGGGCGGTGTTGCGCGGGGATCCCGCCATCGTGATCCGTCCCCTGAACGCGGTCCAATCCTTGGTCGAATTGAAGGTGCCGTATCATCCGCGCCGCCCGGTATCGCCCGGTGCGGCGCTGGAATCGTCCCGGGTGGATATCGGGTTGTTCGTGGACAACGGGACCCACCCGTCCCCCCCGGCGTTCATCAGCCTGTATTACCTGGCCAGTGAGACCCGGGTGTACGGGCCGGATCAGCGTGTCCAATCCGTGACCTACCGGACCCCTGCGACGGGCGGGGCGTATACCGATCCCTTCATTGATATTCCGAAAGACTGGACAGACGCCTACGCGTACGATACCAAGGGACGTTTGACCGGTTGGATCCGAAGCCGGGGTGACCAACGGGAATCCTTCACGGTGGATGGATTGAAGGTCGAGGCGGCGGATGACCAGGGGCGGGCCACGCATGCGCGAACGGTTCGTTATGTGCCGTCGGGGGCATCGGCGGATTCTGCGCCGGTTTTGGTGCAACAG
This sequence comes from Lentisphaerae bacterium RIFOXYC12_FULL_60_16, assembly GCA_001803315.1. Classification (GTDB taxonomy): domain Bacteria; phylum Verrucomicrobiota; class Kiritimatiellia; order UBA8416; family YA12-FULL-60-10; genus YA12-FULL-60-10. The sequence continues at coordinate 3,531 of MHBQ01000050.1, read as the reverse complement.
GACGGGGGCGAGGTGATGCAATATGCCTACGGCTCCAATGAGGACCGGGTTGGGCGGGTGGTTGGCAGGGTGAATATGGAATAAGGAGAATGCTATGAAGCGGATGATTGCGTGGATACTGGCCATGGGCGTCGTGGTGACAGGTTGGGTGCGGGCCCAGGAGCCGACACAGGCGGTCCGGCTGTTTGCCGAGGCGGAGGATTTCACCATCAAGTCCGGCGAATGGCAGGTGGTGCCGTACCGTGAAAATTATTTCGCGTCCACGTTTGCCATCACGTTCCTGTCGCGGCATGGATGCCTCGGGGCACCGGAACAGGTGCCGTCCAATGCGCCGGCCATAGCCGAACAGGTGGTGCAGGTGCCGGTTGCCGACAGCTACCAGTTACTGGTCCGTTATGAGCAGCCCTACCAGTATGCGTGTGAATTCACCGTTGAGGTGGAACAGGCGGGTGCGGTCACCCGGTATGTATGCGGTCGTTTGCAGGACCCCAAGATCTGGTCGATGAACGGGCATCAACGGGTCCCGATGGAACGGTACTGGTGGGGGGGGACGGACAACATCCTGTGGCAGAATCCGGGCGCGGTGCCGCTCAAGCCCGGCCCGGCGACCATCCGGCTGATTGCCGGATCCCAGGTGGACGGGAACCGTCTTCGTATCAATGCCGCCCGGCGCAATGTGGACATTGTGGTGCTGACCAATGACAAGGAGGGGATTGAGGCGCAAAAGAAGACCAGCTACCTGGAATTTGACGGATGGCTGGTCCAGGACGGCGATTTGTTCATCAAGATTACCAACCGGGGTGACAAACCGGTCATGCCGGACCTCGTGCCGAATCCCATGGGGCAGCATTCACCTTACTATATTCACGTCAGGGACTGGCCGAACATCAAGGTGTTGAAGACCGGCCGCCTGGTCAGTGCGACCAAGTACCAGAATGCCGGACCCCGTTCCCTCGCGGTCAAGGCATCCCTACTTGCCCCGGTGCTGGATCCGGCAAAGTTCCAGGTGCCGGTGGATCCGACCAAGCCGCAGGACAAGATGAAGCAGGAGATTCCTGAAGCCGAACAACTCAAGCCGGGTGAAACCTCCGGATGGGTGCCCATGGGGCAGGTGCTGGATGCCATGCATGACAGCACCTGGAGCATCAAGGCCCCGGTTCCCCTGGAGCTGGAATTCGCGGTTCCGGACGGCAAGGGCGGGTTGACTTCAATCAAGAAGATTTCAGTGACGGACCAAGCGACGTTTGAGATGCCCGGAAACATTGCACCGAACCCGGTGCTGGCGAAGATCCTGCAGGAACGCTGGTGGAGTCCGGTGATCCGGACGCAGACGGAGGCGTTGTCCTGGCTCAAGGGCGAAGTGGACAAGTTTCCCAAGCGTGGCCCGGGTGCCAAGCGTTTCCTGATCTATAGCATCGGCGGGTTTGGAAGCACGCCGAGTTACCCCGAAGGGCAGGCCTTGATGGAGGCGCTGGGGGACAATACCGCGCATGCCAAGTTCAAGGGGATGAAACGTCAGATTGTGGCCCATTGGCCCGATGTGAGCCCCGGTTATTACAACGCGAAGGACATGTCCGACATTTACATCGTGAGTTACGGCGATGAAATGCACCTGCCCAGCGTGGCATTGACCAATACCGCCTTTGCCGCCTGGCTCAAGGCTCGCGGGGTTGCGTTCGACGGAACGGTTGAATGGACCAGGGATCCCAAGCATCCCCTGTATTACTATTCCATGCTGGCGGGCGTGGAACAGGGCGCCAAGCCCTATGCCCAGGCGACGGCATTCTACAAGAGTAAAGGCACGTTGACGGGCGCCAATTATAGTCCGCATGCGAATTACCTGGTCAGCGAAATGCACTGGGTGCGGCCCTTCAAGCTGAATGCCCTGTCGATGGCGTGGTCGGAGGATTACGTGTGGCAGATTCCGGAATTCAGCGTGCAGGTGGTGGGTTACTTGACCACCGCGTTCCGGTGCGGGGTGAAGTACAACAAGCAGCCGATCCACATGTATGTGATGCCGCACAGCCCGGGCAATACGCCGTCCGATTTCCGCCGGTCATTCTATACCTGTGTGGCGCATGGCACGACCATGATCAATTATTTCTGTGCTTCCCCGCTGGCGGTTGGGGGTACGGAAAACTATGTGGCGACTGCCGATCTCAAGATGTGGCGCCAGATCCATCACTGCTCGCACGAGGCGGGGGTGTTCGAGGATTACGTCATGGATGGCGGGGTCCGGCCGGCGAAGGTCGGCCTGGTACTGTCGAGCGTGGATGATGTGTTGACCGGTGCATCGAACAGCAAGCTGGCGGTGCATAACAACGAGCGCAAGGCAATCTACTATGCCCTGCGGCACGCACAGGTGCCGGTGGACATGGTCTCGGAGGATGATGTCATCGACGGGCGGGTGAAGGATTACCGCGTGTTGTATGTCATGCAGCAATGGATGCATTCGAAGGGTCTTTCCGCGTTACGCAAATGGGTGGAGGCGGGCGGAACCGTCGTGGCCTTGTGCGGCGGCGGGTTCCTGGACGAATTCAACCGTCCGAATCCGGAAGCGAATGTGTTTTACGGGGTTAAACAACAGGCGATCACGACCGATCCGAAGCTGGTCAGCCGTTACCTGCTCAAGGAAAACACGCCGTTCCTGACCAAGCAGGACCTGCCCCTGTATGAGGCCCTCGATGTCGTGTCCTGGAGCCAGCCGATGGCCGTTCCGGGCGGGGCGCCGGGGCGTATCCGGGAGGTGCCGGTGATCGTCTGGAAACAGTCGCTGGAACCGTTGGATGCCGCCGTACTGGGGACCTACCGGGACGGGCGTCCGGCCGTGGTCAGCAAGGTGCATGGCAAGGGACGGGTCTACCTGTTCGGGTTCCTGCCCGGCCAGGCCTACCTGAAGAGCGGGTTGCCGATTGTGCCGCCGGACCGTGGTTCGACGGATACGGCGGCCGCCCACCAGTTGCCGAATACCATGGACCTGAATCTACGGCACCGCCTGGTGGATGATTTCCTGCCGGCGGACTTTGCGCGGCCCGTGGTATGCAGTGATGATCTGGTGGAGACCACCTGCATCGATACGCCGACGGCTGGAAAACCGAACAAGCTGGCGGTAACGATGATCAATTACCGCGGTACACCGGTGCCGAACCTGTCGGTGGCGATCCGCGGGGTTCCGGCAGCCAAGGCGGTGCGGAGCGTGGAGCGGGGTGTGTTGAAGCCGCGATTTGAGGGTGACGTCATGTATGTGGATCTGCCACTGGATGTAGCCGATATGCTGATGGTGGATTTGTAAACACCAGACACCAAACGGCGTCGTAGGAACTCCGCCCTCCAGGGGGAGGCCAGGATGCCAGACGGTGCGTGTAGTTGCCCAGGAGGTGAATATGAGAATCATCATGGCGGGTATGATGGTGCTGGGGATGGGTTGCCTGGGGACGTTCGGGGCGGAACCGGCGGTAACCGCCGCGCCACCGCCCTACGTGTGGGCCACCGCTTATCATGTCCTGCCGGAAACCCACAACAACGAGTCGG
>MHBQ01000049.1:3410-10369 GCA_001803315.1 Lentisphaerae bacterium RIFOXYC12_FULL_60_16 | reverse complement strand
TTTTATAAAGGCCATCCGAAAACGTGTGCAATGGCGTTACAAAACATTGGTATTGGAGGATTAGGTAACGCGTTACCTAATCCTCCAATTAGGGAAGTGGAGTCGTAATATGAATGACATGAAGCAAATACAAATTGGCGAATTTGCGGAGTTCCTGGTGCGGAAGGGATTCGTGGTGGAACCGAAGGCTCGATTCTATGTTCACTCAGGGGAGTTTGACAGGATAGACAGGATGGGGGAGGGAGATTGACGGGATGGGATGGGAGGATGGGACGGGAAAGTGTTCAGTTTTCAGAGGTCAGTATTCAGTTCCGTGACAACTTGGCCATGACCTGATTGCGGGCGATGCCCAGCCAGACACAGCCGGCGCCCAGCAGGAGGCCGCCAATCCACTGGCCGGAGGTGAGCTGTTCGCCAAACAACAGGCAGGCGCCAATCCCGGTGAGGAATGGCTGAATACTGCGGAATCCTTCCGAAATGACCGCGCCCAATGCGTGGATGGCGTGATAGAGCAGGACATGCGAAAGCGCTATGCCAATGGCCGCTGAAACAACAATGAGACTGCCAGTTGCCGGTGTGAGAGTCGCAATGTCCTCCCATTGCCCGAAACAGAGGGTCAGCACCATCAAGGGAAGCGCTGTGTAAATGCTGATGATGCTGAAACTTAACCGGACCGGATAACCGGCCATCCAGCGCCGGACACTCACGCCATACAAGCCCCAGAAAATGGCGGTTACCAGCAGGATCAAGGTTCCAAAAAGCGTGGTTTGCGCCTGGCGGATGGCGGGGATATACAGGATGACCACGCCCGCCACGATGACCGCGGTGCCCCACCAGAATCCGGGATGCCGCAGGACGGGGCGTTCTGCAGGTAGCATGATGAACCCGGCCAGCATGGCGAACAGGAAGGAGGTGCGCACGACGAAACCCATCAGGCCGGCATCATTGTGGTACGGCGCCAGCGCCCAACCGACCTGGCCAATGGTGTTGAACAAGGCGGGCATGATGGCGGCTTTCCAGGGAATCGGCTGGTGATTGGCCCGGAGGGCATTGGAGAGAATCACCGGTGACCAGATCAAAGCGGCCACACCATAACGGAGCCCGTTGACGGTCCAGGCGTCCAGATGATGGGTGAAGTGCTTGAGGAACAGCGGAACGCTGGAAAAACCCACAATGGAAATGGCCATGGCCAGCCAGGCGGTGAAAGAAGGGTGCTTGTGCATCATGCCTCAGCCGTCCGCCGGGCAAAGTGCCGCGAATCGCCCCATTCATTGATCGCGAGGGTCCGTCCCACCGACTGGATGCGCCGCTCCAGGCAGCGGCGGCATTCGGATTTGTCCTCGTCGATGCAGGGTTTGTTCTCATACAGGAGATAATCGCCCCGGTGTTCGGTGGGGGTGAGTTGCGGCATGATGACATTGGCTCCAAATTGCAGGCCTTTTTCGCGCCCGACAGGATCCATGGCTTGCAGGGCAGTGGTGGCGGCGATATTCACGTCCTTGAGCGAAATCCGAACGGCGGCCACCATCAGCAAGGCGGTCTGGAAGGCCCGGGCGGGCGGCCAGTCGGGGTTCGGCCAGCCGGCCATGGGCGTGGCGGCATGGGGGATATAGGGGCCCATGCCGATCATGTCGATGTCGAACCGGTGAAAGAAGACCACATCGTCGGCGAGCATGTCGAGGGTCTGGCCGGGAAGGCCGATCATGACGCCGGTCCCCACCTGGAACCCGGCGGTGTGCAGGTGTTCGAGTGCCTGCATGCGGGATGCGAGGGTCTGGCCGGCCGGATGGATGCGCGCGAAGAGGGCGGGATTGGTGGTTTCAATCCGGAGCAAATACCGGTGGGCGCCGGCTTCCCGGAACCGACGGTAGGTGGCTTCCGTCTGTTCGCCCACGCATAGCGTGATACCGAGCCCCTGTGGCAAATCGGTTGAGACGGTTTCACGCTTGATGCGCCGGACGACGTTTTCCACGAAGGCAACGAAAGGTTCGTCTTTCCGCTCGCCGGATTGCAGGACGATCGACCCGTAACCGGCCTGGGCACACCATTGGGCGGCTTCGATAATTTCCGCCTCGTTCATGGCGTACCGGCGAACCGAGGTGTTTTCCGCCCGTATGCCGCAGTACAGGCAGTTGCAAGCGCACTGGTTGGAGAATTCCACCAGGCCGCGATAATAAACCTTGTTGCCGCAATGGGTCAGCAGAATCTGCTCGGCCTGCCGGCGGACCGCCTCGATGGCGTCCGGTGTGTTGGATGACAGGATGCGGATGATGGCGTCCCGGTCGATGGAAGGGCGTGGGGATGTGTTAGTCATGGGGTTAGAGGGATTGTGGAACGTAGAAGGTGGAACGTGGAATGTGGAATGTGGCGAAGAGACGGACGGCGTCGCGGGAGCTCCGCCCTCCAAAGGAGCGAAGCGCATGGAGGGGCGAGTTCCCACGAGCCCGTCTGGATGTGCGGGCAGGTGTGGTGAGTCGGTGTGAAAATGTGCGGCAAAATCATGGGTGGCGGGCTCCGGGTTTGTGGGCGGTGTTCCGGTAAACGTCCAGGGCGGCCGGGAACGGTCCGAGTGCGCGTTCGAAGATTCCGAGCGAGTAGGCAATGGTCAATCCATAGTTGGTCAGGGGCACCCCCGCCTGCCGGCATTGGAGGAGGCGGCTGAGCATTTCCCGGCGGTTCCACATGCAGGCGCCGCAATGGATGACCAGGCGGTAGGGGGACAGGTCCTCCGGGAAATCGTGCCCGCGCGTATGTTCCACCTTCAGGGCGCCGCCGACGTACTGGGTGAGCCAGCGGGGGATCTTGACGGTGCCGATGTCCTCGCCGATCGGGTGATGGGTGCAGGCTTCTGCAATCAGGACGGAATCGCCGGGTTTGAGCGTATCGATCGCCATGGCGCCCCGCACCATCTCGGTGAGATCGCCCTGGAACCGGGCAAACAGGATGGAGAAAGAAGTCAAAGGAATGGAGGCAGGTGTATCCGCGGCGACCTTGAGGAAAGCCTGGGAATCGGTGACCACCAGGGCCGGGGGAACCTTGAGGCGGTCCAGTGTGCGGCGCAGTTCGCGTTCCTTGGTCACGAGGCAGAAACTGTCGTTGTCGAGCAGGTCGCGGATGCTCTGGACCTGCGGCATGATCAGGCGTCCCTTGGGGGCTTCCTTGTCGATCGGCACCACGAGCACGGCGCATTCGCCGGGCGGGACCAGGTCGGTGAGGATACCCGGCCGGTTGACGAAATCCTGCGGGGCGGTTTGAAGCAGGGCCTGCCGCAGGGCGCCGATCCCGGTTCCCTTCAGGGCGGATACGTTGACGAAGTCTTGTTTGGCCGATTCCAGGGTTTGCCGGGCTTCGGTGGACGGGTCCCCGAGATCGGACTTGTTGAACACCACCACCAGGGGTACCTGCCGCTGCCGGAACCCGTCGGACAGTTGCTGTTCGAAGGGGGTCCAGTGTCCGTCGCCGACCACGATCACGGCCAGGTCGGTGCGTTCCGTAGCCTGGCGGGTGCGTTCGATCCGTTCCGTGCCCAGCGCGCCGGTGTCATCGATGCCGGCGGTATCGATGAACTGTACGGGGCCCAGCGGCAGGAGTTCCATGGGTTTCTCGACCGGATCGGTGGTGGTGCCGGCAACTTCCGACACGATGGAGACCGACTGGCCGGCCAGTGCATTGAGGATGCTCGACTTGCCGGCATTGCGCCGGCCGAAAATGCCGATATGCAGGCGGTAGGTTTTCGGGGCCGGTCGCATTATGCGGGTCCTTCCGGTGATCCGAGGCGACAGACTGCCTCGGGACTGGTCAAGGTGTCGAATTCGGCCTCGGTCAGCAATCCTTCCCCGAGACAGGCGTCGAGCAGGCCGAGTCCACGTTCACGGGCGGTTTTCACCAGCGCTTCGACGCGGGCGTAGCCGAGGCGCGGGATGAGTGCGGTCGCCGTGGCGGTGGCCGAACGTACCAGGGCGCGGCAGCGGGCCGCGTCGGCGGTGAGGCCGTCGATGCAATGGGACTGGAACCGGCTCACGGCGCGGGTCAGCAGGTCGAGGCTGGTCAGCAGGCAGTCGGCGATCAGCGGCATGAACGGGTTTAGTTCGAGATGGCCGGCGCCGGCGGCGCTGGTAAGGGCGGCATCGTAGCCGATCATCAGCATGGCGGCCTGGGTCACCGCTTCCGGCACCACGGGATTGACCTTACCGGGCATGATGGACGAGCCGGCCTGGAGGGGCGGCAGGATCAATTCCGCCGGTCCGCCGTCGGGTCCGCAGGAAAGGAAGCGGATATCGGCGGCGACCTTGACCAGGTTTGTGGCGCACGCCTTCAGGATACCGGAGACCTCGACAAAGGCGTCGGTGTTCTGGGTTGCCTCGACGAGGTTTTCGGCGCGGGCGAACCCGATGCCGGTCAGGTTACGCAGGGTGTCGACCACCTGGAAGACATAGCGGCGTGGGGCGCCGAGGGTGGTGCCGATGGCCGTTCCGCCGAGGTTGACCACCCGGAGCCGTTCCTCGCACTTGTAGACCCGCCACCGGTCCCGGTTGAAGGCTTCGGCATAAGCCGACATCTCCCGTCCGAGCGTGGTCAGTACGGCATCCCGGTATTCGGTCCGGCCGATTTTGACGATGCGGTCGAATTCCTTCTCCTTGCGTTGAAAGGATTCCTGCAAACCCACCAGGGCCTGTTCCAGTTTGTGGATGAGGCGGATGGCCGCCACGCGCAGGGCGGTGGGGAAGGTGTCGTTGGTGGATTGGAACCGGTTCACGTCGTCGAGGGGGGAGATCACGTCATAGCGGCCGTGTTGGAGGCCGAGGATTTCCAGTGCCCGGTTGGCCAGCACCTCGTTGACGTTCAGGTTCAGCGAGGTTCCGGCGCCGCCCTGGAGCGCATCGACGATGATGTGACGGGAGAGGGCGCCCTCGCTCATTTCGGTGGCGGCGCGTTCCAGGGCATCGGCGTGTTGGGGACGGGTGTCCCAGGCGCCGATTGCGCGGGCGGTCTGCACACAGGCCAGCTTGACGGTGCCGTAGGCGCGGATCAGTTCCGGATGGACGTGCCGGCCGGCGATGCCGCCGTGACCGGTGGCGCGGAGCGCGTGGATCCCGTGCAGGACGTCGGCGGGAAGTTCCAACCGGCCGAGCGAGTCCTGTTCGGTGCGTGTATCGTTTGCCATGGGTTCCTCAGCAGTAGACGTCGCGCCGGCCCTGGCGGACCTGGTCGACCAGTTTGCGCGCGCGTTCACGGGCGACGCCCTGCATTTCGCCGATCACCTTGTCAACCAGCGCCGTGCCGATGGAGCGGGTTTCCGGCGAGGCGAAATCCAGCAGGTATTCCGTGAACGTGGAGACGGCGTTCGGGTCGCAATGCGACTTGATGTCGCCGGGTTTGGCCAGGTCCATGAAATCGGCGCCGGTACGGCCGAGCCGGTAGCATCCCGTGCAGAAGGAGGGGATGTACCCCATGCCGGCCACATCGCGGATCACTTCGTCCAGGTCGCGGTGGTCGCCGAGGGAGAACTGGCTGGAATCCGCTTCCGAGCTGGTTTCCGCGTAGCCGCCGGGATTGGTGCGACTGCCGGCGGAGATCTGCGAGACGCCGAGTGCGAAGGTTTCGCGGCGCATCCGGGCGGTTTCACGCGTGGACATGATGATGCCGGTGTAAGGAACGGCGAGGCGGAGGATGGCGACGATCTTGCGGAAATCGACATCCGAGACCGCGAACGGCGGATGGGTGGCGATATCCGAGCCGGTGGCCGGTTCCAGGCGCGGCACGCTGATCGTGTGGGGGCCAAACCCGAAATGCTTTTCGAGATGCCGGATATGCTGGAGCATCGCGAGAATTTCGAAGCGCCAGTCGAACAAGCCGAACAGGACGCCGATCCCCACATCGTTGATGCCGCACTGGAGGGCGCGGCCCATGGCGCTGACGCGCCAGTTGAAGTCCGCCTTCCTGCCGCTGAGATGGACCGAGGCATAGGTCTGGCGGTGGTAGGTTTCCTGGAAAACCTGGTAGGTGCCGATGCGTTCCTCCTTCAGGAGACGGAACTCGTCGAGGGTCAGGGGGGCAACGTTGACGTTTACCCGGCGGATTTCACCCTTGTCCGTCCGGGTGGCGTAGATGGTGCGGATGGAATCGAGGACGTATTGGAATCCCCGGTCCGGATAAGCTTCACCGGCGACCATCAGGATGCGCTTGTGTCCCTGCTGTTCGAGGATCTGGACTTCGCGTGCGATTTCCTCCTGGGTGAGGGCGCGGCGGACCACTTCCTTGTTCCGGGCGCGGAAAGCGCAGTAGAGGCATTCGTTGCCGCACAGGTTCGAGATGTAGAGGGGGGCGAAAAGGACGAGGCGTCGGCCGTAGATGGTGTCCTTGACGCGGCTGGCCGTGGCGAACAATTCGCCGAGTTGGTCGGGATCGCTGATGGTGGCCAGCACGGCCACATCGTCCATGTGGAGTCCCTTCATCTCGGACGCGCGGGCCAGGGCGTCGCGCACCCGTTTGGCGTCCGGCCGGGCGTTCTGTTCGAGGGTGGTAGCGATGCCGGCTTCGTTGATGTCGGGAATATCGGCGGCCGGGTTCATGTGTGTGGCTCCTCATGGTGGGTTGAAAGCTTGGCCAGGGCGGATTTGACGGAGACGCCGGGCAGGGCGCCGAGTTTGCCTGTTAAAACGCCGAGCGTGTCGGTATCGGTATCCACCACGAGTGTGATGATATTGGTGTTGCCCTTGGCGTGGGGGATGCCGGTGCGTGCCACGATGATGTTGCCGTGTTCGGAGAGTATCCGGTTCACACCGGTGGCCGACTGCGTGCGGTTCTCGATGATGATGCCGACGAAACCGAGGCGTGTGTCCATAAACAAAAAACCTTTCCGTGAACTGCGGAAAGGTTGGCCCCGTTACGCGCCTGTTGTCAGGCCGGTCGAAACGCGCCTCCCTTGAGGTCAGGACTGAATCCCTTCCCGCAGGAAA
>MHBQ01000049.1:2456-3385 GCA_001803315.1 Lentisphaerae bacterium RIFOXYC12_FULL_60_16 | reverse complement strand
GGGGGGTGTCAAACGGAAGTCCGGAAGTTGCCGGATTGAGGGGGGGGTAGACAAGCACCGCGAAATATGCGATACTTTGATAATTGGTTTTGCGGTTTTGGGTGCGGTAGGGTGCCTGCCTGTGCCGGGCACGGCAGATTGGCCGCACAAGAAGTGAAGGCTGGTCCTCGCGAGCCGGTGGGTGTGTTTTGCAAGAGGCTTTGTAGTCTCGGCGACCAGGAGTTTAGCAAAGGAGGCGGCGATGAGCAGGATGCGAAATCGGGTGACATTGTGGATGCTGGTGTTGGCATTGGCGGCGGGCGGGGCCAGGGCGAACAACTTGCAAATCACGAATGTGACGGTGACCGGTCGGAACGATACGACCGCCATGGTCGAGTTCGACATTTCGTGGGAGAACTCGTGGCGGTACACGAACATCAACCACGACGCGGTGTGGGTGTTTTTCAAGGTGCTGCCGGACGGGCGGACCGATTGGGAACGCGTGACGCTGGAAGGGACGGGGACCAACCCCACGGATTACGTGGTCGGCGCCGGCACGCCGATTGAGATGATCGTGCCCACGGATCGGGTGGGGATGATTGTGCGCCGGTCGGGCGAAGGCTCGGGCACGACCGCGGTGCAGAACGTCAAGGCGGTGTGGAACATTGCGTCCAACAGTCTGGTCAAGACCGACAAGGTGAAACTCCAGGTGTTCGGGGTGGAGCTGGTGTACGTGGCGGAGGGCGCGTTCAAGGTGGGGGACGGTAGTAGCGATCAGGGGCAGTTGTACGAGGGGGGCGGAGGAACGACGCCGTTTGCGATCACCAACGCCGGACCGATCTCGTGCAGTAACCTGGTGGGGTGTCTCTGGGGCGCGTCGCAATCCGGGAACACCAGCATGGGCGGGGTCGGAACCATATCGAGCAATTATCCCAACGGCTATAACGCCT
>MHBQ01000049.1:1661-2363 GCA_001803315.1 Lentisphaerae bacterium RIFOXYC12_FULL_60_16 | reverse complement strand
CCACGCTGAATTATTACATGTCCGCGACTGCCGGAGGCAGCGCAACGATACAGAACCGCAACACGGTGCGGTTGACCGAAGATCCCGGCAGTCCGTCACGGCGCTTATACACGACCGTCACGCGCGACCGGGCGTGCAACTGGCTGTCGTGGGCGGACGGTGCGGCGTTTGTGGATTGGGCGGGGTTGAGGCCGATGACGGAGCTGGAGTTCGAGAAAGCGTGTCGAGGGCCGCTGGCGCCGGTGGCGGACGAGAATGCTTTTGGCGTAAGTGCCTACACCGTGATTTCGGGGCTGCAAGGGACGGACGGTTCGGGCACGGAATACTACACGGCGGGAAACCTTATTGTCTCCGGCAGCAACCCTGGCGGTCCGGTGCGGGTGGGGATATTCGCGACGGCGTTGAGTACGCGCGTGTCGGCCGGGGCGTCGTATTGGGGGATCATGGAACTAAGCGGGAACATGTGGGAACGTCCGGTGACGATCGGGAACGCGACGGGACGCGGCTTCACCGGATTGCACGGCAACGGCGTATTGAATGCCGCCGGCGATGCGGATGTCACCGCCTGGCCGAACACGACCGCCACCGGCGCCGGGTTTCGCGGCGGTAGTTGGTACAATGCGAGCGCTCACGCGCGCGTGTCGGACCGCATCTTCGCCGCCATCGTGCTCGCGGTTCGGAACGACTCCTCCGGTTCGCGGG
>MHBQ01000049.1:0-1642 GCA_001803315.1 Lentisphaerae bacterium RIFOXYC12_FULL_60_16 | reverse complement strand
CGGGGTGGGTCCTTGAGCACTTGGGGGTGCAGGGGGCTTGCCCCCTGCCGGAGGTCGTGTTTGAAGAATGAAACCGCTCTGCCATATCTTTGAAGAGATCGTCAGCCTGGAGAATCTCTTCCGCGCGGCGGAAGCGACACTGAGGCACGGGCGGCGTTTTCGCGGCGAGGGGGCGGGGTTCAAGTTTAATCTTGAGAAGGAAGTGTTCAAGCTTCATGCGCAGTTGGCGGCGGGCCGGTATCGCCACGGTCGGTACCGGTTGTTTACGGTGTGGGACCCGAAGGTACGGGTGATCGCGGCGGCGTCGGTTAGAGACCGTGTACTGCATCATGCGGTGCACGATGTGATTGCGCCGCGATTGGATCGTATGTTCATCCACGACAGCTATGCCTGCCGGAGCGGGAAGGGCACGCACGGGGCGCTTGACCGGGCGCATGGGTTCCTGCGCGCCAACGAATACGGGTTGCATCTGGATGTGAAAAGTTACTTTCAGAGCATTGACCACGAGATATTGAAGGGGTTGTTGCGCCGGTACGTGGCCGATGAGCGGGCACTGGAGTTGCTCATTCAAATCGTGGACTCGACCGATTATCTGGCGCACGGGGGAGGGGCGGGCGCGAGCGTGACGAGTCTGGCCCCGACGCCGGGCGGGCAGATGACGTTAGACCTCGGCCTTGATCGGCCACCGGATGCGGCTGCTGGGGGCCGGATTCGAGGCGTTCCGCTGGGGAACTTGACGAGCCAGTTTTTCGCCAACCTGTACCTGAACGAACTGGACCAGTACGTGAAACACGCGTTGAAAGTCCGCTACTACGCGCGCTACATGGACGACATGCTGATGTTTGCCGCGGAGAAGGACCCGTTGCTCGAATGGGAGGGGGCCATTCGAGATTTCGCGCGCGGGGAATTGCGACTGGAGTTGCATCCCGGGGGCGGGCCGCGGCCAGTGCGGCGGGGCATCGGCTTTCTGGGGTTCCGGCTGTTCCCCGGCTACCGCAAGTTGAAGAAAACGAGCGTGACGCGGTTTATCCGGCGGATGAACGGCTACACGAGCGAGTATTTCGCGTTGGCGCCTGACCGACAGAAACAGGCGGCGCTTCTTTCCGAGATACGACAATCGACGCAGAGTTTTCATGCGCACGCGCTCAACGGCAGTACGTATTGGATACGGAAGTGTCTGTACGACCGATTCCCCATCATCAACCAGTATGGACTGGCGGGGATGAAGGGGCGTTGGCTTGGGCCTGACAAGGGGTCGCGCCGCGGGCGACAGCGTTCTGGGGCCGCCTTGGTTGGGGGCTCGCGATGGCGGAGCCGGGGTGCGGCGCGCGCATCGGCAAGAGAGGGGCGCCGGGATGGATATGCCGCCGATCGTGGAAAAGATGTACGACCTGAACGCATGGCTCCTGCAGAAGGCCGGAAAGTTCCCGCGCGATCAGCGGTTTCTGCTTGGCGAACGTCTCATGGGCAAGGCGCTGGACATCCAGGATGCCTTGATTGCGGCGGCGACGCAGGGGAAAGGGGAAGCGAAACGCGTGACGCTTGCGCAGGCGGCCCAGGCTCTGGATCAACTGCGGTATCTGTTGAGGCTCGCCCGAGACAGTCAGGGCATGAGTCGGAGTTCGTGGCACTTTTGCGCGAA
>MHBQ01000048.1:6915-8481 GCA_001803315.1 Lentisphaerae bacterium RIFOXYC12_FULL_60_16 | reverse complement strand
CGACGGGGAGTTTGATGTTCATGGAAAGGAACCCGCAGATCAAAGGCGGCCACATGATGGCGATCATGACCAGGGTGAGGGTTTTCATCAACTGGTTGAGGTTGTTGTTGATGATGGCGGCGCGGGCGTCCATCAACCCGCCCAAAACGTCGGAATAGATGCGGGTTTGCTCGTAACACTGTTTGTTTTCAATGGCGATGTCGTCGATCAGTTCGACATTGTCGGGGTTGAATCCTACGGCCATCTGGTTCGTGGCGTTCATCCGCAGGCGATCAATCACGGCGCCGTTGCCCTGGATGGCGCTCAGGTAGTAGACGAGGCTTTTCTCGATGATCAACATGTTCAGCAGGTGCTTGTTCTCCATGGCCTTGATGATCTGATCCTCCAGATCATTGGAGATCATGTTGATCACCTTCAAGTGCTCGGTGAAGTGCTGGATGCTCCGGAAGATCATCTTGAGCACAAGGTCCTGGAGGGTGGCCACCCGTGAAAAGAGTTTGCCGTCGAGGATCGGCAGATCTTCGGACAGCAGGATGATCAGGCGGTCCTTGAACAGGAAGACACCGACCGAGGAAATCTTGAACATGAACCGGTCGGCTGCGGAATAGCTTTTTGGGCGCTTGAAGATCAGCGCCATGTAGTCGGGTTCCTGTTCGACACGCGGCAACTCGTCGGGGTCCAGCGCCGAGGCAAGGGTGTGTTCGTCGATCTGGAAATGATGGATGAGTAACTGGCGTTCGTCGTCCGAGGGGTTGACAAACACCATTACCGGTGAGTCCGGAATGCCGGAAGCCGCCGGAATGGCATCGTCCGGCAACAGGCGGTTTTCCGTTATCTTAAAGCGCTTGAGCACATCCGTTCTCCGTGCAGCCAAGATGCGTAAACGGGTGGCACCCTAGCACAGGATTGTCCGGGTGCAAAGCGGATTCCGTAAATTGGATGCGTTGGACGCGTTGTCCTTCGGGTGTCATTCGGGTTGACGGTTGGCGTGGGCATGGGATACGGTCGCCCCGGTTCTGAAAACGTGGTGCAATCACGGGAAGACGGTTCCCCTCCGTATGGCAACTCAAGAACATGGCGGCAACCTGGACCGGCTGGCGCGTGAATCCGGAAGATCGGCAGGCGATATTCTCGATTTCAGCGCGAACATCAACCCGCTCGGGCCTCCCGAATGGTTGCGCCCCCTGATCAGCCGGCAGGTCAGCCGGTTGATCCATTATCCGGATCCCGATGCCGGAGCCTTGAAGGCTGCCATCGCCACCCGCTATCAGGTGGAAACCAACCAGGTGCTGGTGGGGAACGGTTCAACGGAATTGTTGTACCTGCTGGCTCACACGGTGGGTACCAGCCGGGCGATCATCCCGGTTCCTTCCTATGCCGACTATGCGCGGGCGGCCCATCTGGCCGGCTTGGAGCCGATCAACATCCCCCTGCGCCCTGAAGACGGTTTCCAGCTTGATGCCGTCCGGCTGGATGCGATGCTCGGGGATCCTGCAACGGTGTTCCTCGGACGGCCCAACAATCCGACCGGACAGGTCATGTCTGCCGAGGCCCTGCGGTCCATCG
>MHBQ01000048.1:0-6776 GCA_001803315.1 Lentisphaerae bacterium RIFOXYC12_FULL_60_16 | reverse complement strand
GTTACGGCTGGGGTGTGCGATTGCCGATGCCGACCGGGTGCGGCGTGTGGAGGCGCTGCAACCGCCCTGGAGCGTCAATACGCTGGCGCAGGCGGTGGGGGTGGCGGCTTTGCAGGATGTGGAGTATGTCCGGCGTACCCGTGAACGGGTCGGTGAGGAACGTGTCCGGCTTCAGGCGGACCTGCAGGGGGTGGGGGGACTGGTGGTCCATCCCGGTGCGGCGAATTTCCTGTTGCTACGACTGGATGTGTCGGACTGGCCGGCAAGCCGGCTGGCGGAACGCCTGCTGAAGGATCATGGAATCGCCATCCGCGTATGCGACAATTTCAAGGGGTTGGACGATCATTATTTCCGGGTGGCGGTGCGGACGCGGGAGGAGAACGAACGCCTGGTTGATGCCTTGCAAGATTGCCTGGCCACGGCATGGCCCGTGGAATGCGAGGCCACCCGTCCCCCCCGCCGTGCACGCCGTGTGAGGTCCCATACCCCGGCCATCATGTTCCAGGGGACGGGATCCAATGCGGGCAAGAGCGTGATGACGGCGGCCTTGTGCCGGATCCTGCTGCAGGATGGTGTGCGGGTTGCGCCGTTCAAGGCCCAGAACATGTCGCTGAATTCCTTTGTCACCCTGGATGGCGGTGAAATGGGCCGGGCCCAGGTGGTCCAGGCCCAGGCGTGCCGGATCGAGCCGGATGTGCGCATGAACCCCGTGCTGCTGAAACCCAACTCCGCCACCGGTTCGCAGGTGATCGTCCTCGGCAAGCCGATCGGCAACCGTTCGGTCGACGATTATATCCGGTACAAGGCGGAAGCTTACGGGATCGTCTGCCGGGCCTACGATGAACTGGCGGCGGAATACGATGTCATGGTGCTGGAAGGCGCCGGCAGTCCGGGTGAGGTGAATCTCAAGGCGCATGACATCGTGAACATGGCCATGGCGCGTCACGCCCGTTCGCCGGTCCTGCTGGTGGGGGACATCGACCGGGGCGGGGTGTTTGCCGCGTTTGTGGGTACCCTGGAGGTGTTGAGCGAATGGGAGCGCGCGCTGGTGGCGGGGTTTGTCGTGAACCGTTTCCGCGGCCAGGAGTCCTTGTTGAAGGATGCCCTGGACTACACCCTGGCGCATACCGGGCGCCCGGTGCTGGGCGTGATTCCGTACCTGCCGGACCTGGACCTTCCCGAAGAGGACTCGGTTTCGTTCAAGTGCGGTGCGATGGATCGGAAACCCGCCCGTGAACGGGTGGTGGACCTGGCGGTTGTGGATCTGCCGCATATCTCGAATTTCACCGATGTGGATCCGTTCCGCGGGGAACCGGATGTACAGGTTCGCATTGTGCGGTCGGCCGCTGAACTCGGGGAACCGGATGCGGTGATCATCCCGGGAAGCAAGCATACCCTGGGTGACCTGGCCTGTCTGAAGGCATCGGGTCTGGCGGACGGCATCGTCCGGTTGGCCCGGACCGGGAAAACCGAGGTGGTGGGCCTCTGTGCCGGATTCCAAATGATGGGGCGTGAGGTCCGGGATCCGGGGCATGTGGAATCGGACACAGGGTCCGCGGCCGGCCTGGGATTGTTGGATATCGATACCGTGTTGAATGCCGGGAAGACCTTGTTACGGTCTACCGCGCGTCATGTCCCTTCCGGCCTGATGGTCCGGGGGTATGAGATCCATCATGGACGCACGGAAAGCGCGAACCTGATTCCATGCCTGGTGCGGGACGATCAGGAACCCGTGGGGGTGGGAGATGCCGGTGGCCGGATCTGGGGAACCTATCTCCATGGCGTGTTTGATTCCGACCCTTTCCGTCGCTGGTTCATCGATCGTCTCCGGGTCCGTCGCGGGCTGGCGCCGGTTGGTGATGTCCGTTTTGTGTATGACATTGAGCCGGCCCTTGACCGGCTGGCTTGCACGGTCCGGGAGCATCTGGACATGGGTGCCGTCCATCGCCTGCTGGGTATCCGCTGACGGAGGGACTAAGGGATGTTTTTCAGCAGTCGTCTCAACGCCTGCTTGAGACTTTCCGACGTGAACGGTTTTTGTATGAATCCGATTGAGCAGTGGGTGGGGAAACGCATGCTGATCTCATCCGCATCATATCCACTGGCGATCAGAACCGGGATGTCGGGTCGGATCTTCAACAGTTCGCGGTAGGTTTCTTCACCATCCATCTGGGGCATGGTCAGGTCCAGAACCAGGGCGACAAACGCATGCGTATTTTTGGAAAACACGCGGATGGCTTCCAGGCCGTCCCCGGCCGTGCAGACGGAAAAACCCAGCCGATGCAGCATCCGTTCCAGTGCTATCCTGACATTGGCTTCGTCATCCACCACCAGGATCGTCCCGTGACCGGTCCAGGGATCCGGATCGGATATTGCCGTGGAGGTGGCAAGCGGCTTTGCCGAGGCGGGAAACAGCACGTGGAACGTTGTTCCATGACCCGGCCGGCTGTTGATCTTGATATGTCCGTTATGTCCACGCACGATTCCCAACACGGCGGCCAGACCGAGCCCGCGGCCCGTGAACTTGGTGGTGAAGAACGGGTCAAAGATCCTGGCCATGGTTGCCGGGTCCATGCCGCAGCCCGAATCGGTTACCTGGATATAAACATACGGTCCGGGCGCCTGGCCGGATGAGTGTGGGTATCCGTCATCCAGCTCCCGGCTGTTGAAAAAGCGGTGCCCCGTGCTTACCTCGATGGTGCCGTCGCGGTCCCCGATCGCATCGGATGCGTTGATGATGAGGTTCATGATGATCTGGTGGACTTGGGAGGGGTCGGCTTCAACGGCCGGAAGATGGTCGTCGAGTTGATAGGAAATCTGTACTTTCTTGGAGATGGAAACCGCCAGCATCTGGACCATTTCATGCACGGTCCGGGAAAGATCAAGGGGTTGTACCAGGAATTTCCCCTTTCCGGAATAGGCGAGGAGTTGGCGGCAGAGATCGGCAGCCTGGCGTGCCGAATGGATGATGTCGAGCACGGCGGCCCGGGCGGGGGAGGTGGACGGCAACTCAAGCAGGGTCAGGTCGGCGTTGCCCAGGACCACCATCAGGAAATTGTTGAAATCATGGGCAATGCCGCCGGCAAGCAATCCCAGGCTCTCAAGCTTCTGGCCCTGGAGAATCTGGTTTTCGAGTTTCCGGTGTTCAGCCTCGATCGCGCTCTGCCGCGTGATGTCCGAGAGAAAACCTTCCAGGAAGAGCAACGTTCCGTCAGGGGCGAAAATGCCCCGCCCCTGATCGAACACCCATTTTTCCTGTCCGGCCTTATCCCGGATGCGGTACCGGAGTTGGTAGGGCTGTTGTTGTTGCACGGCGGCCTGGATATTGTTATTAGCCATGGCGCGGTCATCCGGGTGGATCAGGCGGTTGAAGCTTACGGACGGGTTGCCGATGAGGTCGGCCGGTTCATGCCCGGTCAGTTCGCGTGATCCTTCGCTGACGAACCGCATGGTCCAGTCGGGATCGCTGGAGCATCGGTAGGCCGTTCCATGCAGGTTGCTCAACAGGGTGTAGAATACGCGTTCACTTTCGGTCAAGGCGGTCTCCGCCACCTGGCGGTGTGATATGGCTTCCTGCATACGGTTGAGCAGGTTGTTGAATGCGACGCCCAACTGGGCCAGTTCGTCATGACCGGCAAGCGCCAGACGACCATTGAAATCCCGGGTGTCGCTCATGGATTGCATCAGGTCATGGAGGCAGGTAATGCGGGAGATGAGGAGCCGGTCCAACAGGGTAAGCGATATGCCCATGGCGACCAGCACCACAACGGCCAACAGGACGGCAAACACCAGGAAGCTGTCGATTGCCTGACGGTGAAAATCACGGTTGGCGGTGACCTTGAGCACGCCCGCCGGCTGACCGGAGACGTCCCGGATCAGACGGTATCCCACCACCATGTCCGGACCCTGCAACCGGGTCAGCACGTTTGGTGTGCCGCCGCTTTCGGCAAGGATTTCCCGGGGAACTTCAGGGTGGGAGGGGTCGATCATCATGACCGGAAAGAGGGTCAGTTCTGCCAGCCGTTTCACTTCCGGCAGGTTGAAGGGTCGACCGATGATCATGCTGCCGCGGATGGGGCCTTCGTAATGCCCGGTCAGGATAGGGCGGGATGCAATCAGGTACAGGCCGTCACCGGTTGACAGGAGGCCGTGGAGTGAACCATCCGGATGGTCATGCTGCAGCAGCATGGGGCTGGAGAACATTGCGTTCCGCAGGCTTTCAGGAAAGGGAATGACTTGTCCGGCTTCCAGGTCAAAGGCTTGCAGGAAGACGGGCGCATCGTTGGTGTCGGTGATGGTGACAAATCCAAAACGGTTCTTGGCGTAGGTATCGTCGACAAAGTTGGCGCGGATGAAATCCGGGTTGCGATTTTGCACAAAAGCGTAGGTTTCGTCCCAGGAGGCATAGTCCACGGTGGTCCGGTCCAGGAGGGTAATCTCGTTGAGCAGTGCCGTGTGGGCCCGTTCAGCCCAACGCCGGCCCACCTTGTGGTCGTTGGCGCGGGCGGTTGAGAAGAGAATGGACCCGGCAATCACCAAAAGGATGGCGGCAAGAACCAGCAAGAGGCCGCCGATGAGGAATGACGTTTTCGTCCGGATCCGCATTCGATTCCACCCTCCCTGAACGGAAATGCATGCTCCAAAGTCACGCCATACTATCGGTTGGAGGCCGGAAACACAACGCGCAATTTGGTCCGGATCAGACCCGCGAAATACGCCATCGCCACCACCTGGACCGCGAAAACCCGTGCCAATGACCCGTTACGGATAGGGAGAACCCGGCGATGCGCCCGGAAGCGACGGTTGGTCACTTTGGATGTATCATTGGATCTGGCCGCAGAAGGTAGGGAGCTGCTTCAAGCCGGGAAGATACCGGCCAGCAATTCCTGGAGTTTTGCACGGGTGAAGGGTTTCTGCAGGACGCCGGTCAAGCCTTTGCCGGAGAAACGGCCGGACACTTCCTCGCTGCTGTACCCGCTGGTCACCACGATCTTGATCTTCTCGTCCAACTGGCGGAGTTGCCGGGACGTTTCAATTCCATCCATATGAGGCATGGTCATGTCCAGCAGGACGAGATCGATGTTGCCGGAATGTTCCCGATAGATCCGCAGGGCATCCATTCCGTCAACGGCGGTATGGACCGTGAACCCCATGGTGGAGAGGATGCGCGATCCGAGTGCACGCAGGGTCTCCTCGTCATCCACGAGCAGAATGGATCCATGGGCCTTCCAGGAGGTATTGGTTGCATCGGGTTTTTCGATTGCCCCGTTCAGCGGCGGGGTGTTCATGACGGGGAACAGCACCTTGAACGTGGAGCCCTTGTCGGGCTCACTATAAACTCTCAAGATGGCTTGATGTGCCCTGATGATGCCGAGCACGGCAGCCAACCCGAGGCCGCGGCCTGCGAATTTCGTGGTGAAGAACGGCTCGAAAATGCGGGCACGGGTGGCGGCGTCCATGCCGACGCCGGTATCGGATACCTCGATGAATACATAGAAACCGGGTTTCATCTCGGCATTCAACTCGTTGCGTGACAGGTAGTCGGCATCGCATTCAATGGCACCCAGGGACAGGTTGATAACCCCGCTCCGGTCCCCGATTGCCTCCGAGGCGTTCACAATCAGGTTCATGACAACCTGCCGGATCTGGCTGGGATCGGCGGCGATGGGGGGGAGTCCGCGTTCGAGGTGCAGGTTGAGGAGGGCTTTCTTTGAAATGGAGGTTTTCAGGAGATGGGCCATTTCCTCCATCAGGTCGAGCAGGTCGACGGGTTCACGGGTCAGGGTGGATTTGCCGGCGTAGGTCAGCATCTGCCGGCATAATTCCGCGGCACGCCGGGCGGCGACTTCGATTTCACGGATGTCCTCACGCGCAACGGACATGGGTGACAGGGCATCCAGGGCCAGTTCGGCGTGTCCCATGACGGCCATGAGGATGTTGTTGAAATCATGGGCAATGCCACCGGCCAGGACTCCCAGGCTTTCAAATTTCTGAGTTAGCTGGAGCTTTTGCTCCATTTGCAGTCGCTGTTGTTCGGCTTGTTTCCGCTGGGTGATGTCGGTCGCAATTCCGCAAAGCGCGAAGGGGCGACCCTTGGCGTCATACATCAGGCGTGTCCGGCAATCGAGGGTGACTTCCGTTCCGTCGGGGGTGAAGTTGACCACGTCACACCGCCATGATCCCAGCTCGACGGTATGCTTGATGATGTCTGTCTGTGATGCTCCCCGTGAGGTATCTTCACCATATATCGTTACCGGGTGACCGATCAGGGATTCGCGGGTGCACTTCATGAATCGGCATTCGGCATCGTTGACATAGAGTATCCGTCCCTCCAGGTCGGTAACGGTGACCAGGTTTTCCACCTGGTTCAGGATTTCTGCCTGGAAGTGAATGGCCGTTTCGTTCTTGCGTTGGTCGGTGATGTCACGGGCCGACGAGATGCCGCCGATCGGGCGCCCGTCAGGATCCTTGAGGACCCGGCACCACCAGGCCAGAAGGCGCGATTCGCCGTCCTGGCGCCGTTGCCAGCTCTCGACGTACATCACGTTTTCATTTCCGTTAAACAGCGGTTCAACCCGCTGATAGGTGTCCTGTTTGCCGACAAAATACGAGGCAGCCTCCCTGCCGACGACATCCGAACCGAAGAATTCGAGACCGGCAGCGTTCGCCCAGGTATAAATCTTCCGGTTGTCCACCTCCATGATGATGTCGGGCACGGCCGCCAAAAGGCTTTTCTGCCGTTCGGAGATCTCGTAAAGGGATTTCAGGGTGTTGAG
>MHBQ01000047.1:33826-44723 GCA_001803315.1 Lentisphaerae bacterium RIFOXYC12_FULL_60_16 | reverse complement strand
CGCCAGCACGTCCGGCAAGGGCAGCACGTTCACCCTGATCATTCCGGCCGCAGGCAACGCCGCCTGATACAGGCCGCAGTTCCGTCACCGGGTTCAGGACTTCTCCCCACCCGCTTCCGACAACCGTTCCGCCAGAATATTCTGCCGGTTATCATCTAACCATATTCTAACACGACGCTGATTTCCTCCTAACCCGTCCATGGTGAACTGATTCCGTTTTCAGAAACAACTTGTCGGACACACTGGAAATCAAACAACACAACAGGAGAAGAAAGTAATGACACGCATCATGAACATATCGGCAACCGCATCAACGGCGGCCATCCTGGCAGCCGCCAGCGTATGGGCGCAGACACCCGCAGCACCGGAAAAAATCTGGGCGCACAATCTGACCATCAAGGGCGATGTCCGCTTCCGTTATGAAGATATCGATGAAGCCGGGAAACCCGGACGTCAGCGCGACCGGTTCCGCGCCCGCCTTAGCGCCGAGGGAAAAGTCAATGACACCGTCAAGGGTGGTGTAGCCGTGTCAACCGGCGGCACGGACCCGGTCTCGGGAAACCAGACCATCGGCGACGGGTTTCAGAAAAAATCCTTCTCGCTCGACAAAGCCTATTTCAAATGGTCTCCGAATGAGATCGCGGCCGTGACGGCCGGAAAGATGGGCAACCCGTTCATCGGTGTTCAGGATCTCATCTGGGACGGTGACCTGACCCACGAAGGGCTGGCACTTCAGGCCAAGACCCAGCTGGGCAGCCAAGTCCAAGCCATGGCCAACGGCGGGTACATGTGGGTGACCGAACGTTCCAGCACGGATGATGACGCCATGCTCTATGCCGGACAGGCTGCAATGAAGTTTGACTTCACCTCGATCCCCAATGAGTACTTCCTGATACTGGGCGGCAGCCTCTATCAGTATGACAACCTGAAGGGATACGCGCTGCTCGACTTCGAAAAGACCAACAAATCCTACGGCAACAGCACCGACAAGGTGGTTTCCGGTAATACGACCAATACGGTTTACAAGTACGAATACGAACTGGTCGAACTGTTCGGCCAGATGGGCTTCTGGGTCATGGGCAAGTCGGTTGTTCTCTTTTATGACCAGGTTGTCAATCAGGAAGCCGTGGCGAATGATACCGGTTATGGATACGGCATCAATATCGGCAAGGCCAAGACCCCGGGCACCTTCGAGATCGGTTACAACTACCGCGAAGTCGAGAAGGATGCCGTGGTCGGCGCCTTCACGGATTCCGATTCCTGGGGCGGTGGTTCCAACGGCAAGGGCCATAAACTGATGGCCAAATACCAACTCGCTAAGAACTGGCAGTTCGGCGTCACCTATTTCATGAACGACAAGGACCTGGTCAAGCTGACCGATTACAAACGGCTGCAGATCGATCTCGCCGCATCGTTCTAACCGCTACCTCTGGGAAGAACGCATGCTCCACCAACACAATCCGATGCGCCTCATCCATGATGATGACATCGAACAACCGGGATAACACCATGTCCAAACACCTATGGAACGCAATGGGTCGACTCAAGCAGGAGATCTATGCCGTCAGCACCCTGGTCGAGGAAAATCTCCACAAGGCCGTGGATGCCATCGAGACACGGAACGGCGCACTCGCCGCTGCCGTGATCGACTCCGACACCCAGATTGACCTGCGGGAAGTGTTCATCGAGGAGGAATGCCTCAAGACCCTGGCCCTCTTCCAGCCCGTGGCGACGGATCTCCGGTTCATCGTTTCCGTTCTGAAACTGAACAATGACCTGGAACGTATTGGTGACCTCGCCGTCAACATTGCGGATCGCGCCCTGCACCTGGCGAAGCTGACGGTCCCACCGGGAGCGCTGGAGGCTTTTGATTTTCACGAAATGGCAGTTCAGGCTCAGAACATGGTGAAACGGAGTCTGGACGCCCTGGTGGACCGTGACGGGCGTATGGCACGTCGCGTTACGGAAGCGGATGACCAGGTCGACGCCATGAATCGCAAACACTATCAGCAGGTGGAGACGTTGATCCGGGAACAACCGGAACACCTGGAAGTATTCCTGCTCCTGCTTTCGGTATCCCGGCAACTGGAGCGGGTTGCCGACCATGCCACCAACATCGCGGAAGATGTCATTTACATGGTCGAGGGCAACATCATCCGGCATCGGAAATCGAGCGGACAGGATTCGCCCGACACCACCCAATATTGCGGGACAAAACAGTCACGTGATTCACAAA
Source organism: Lentisphaerae bacterium RIFOXYC12_FULL_60_16 (assembly GCA_001803315.1). Taxonomy (GTDB): domain Bacteria; phylum Verrucomicrobiota; class Kiritimatiellia; order UBA8416; family YA12-FULL-60-10; genus YA12-FULL-60-10. The sequence continues at coordinate 42,487 of MHBQ01000047.1, read as the reverse complement.
CAAACAACACATAACACAAGGAGAACACGCAACATGAACCGGAAATACACACGTTTCACAGCAGCCATACTGGGAGCAGGACTGACGGCCGTAACTGCTTTGGCGGTTGGCGACAAGATCGTGATCGACGGATCCACCACCGTGGGGCCGATCGCCAAGGCGTTTGCCGAGTATTACATGGGCAAGAACCCCAGCGTGAATATCAGCGTCAGTGAATCCGGCAGCGGAAACGGCGCCAAAAGCCTGGTCAACAACGCCTGTGACGTGGCCACCATGTCCCGCCCGATGAAAGCTAAAGAGAAGAAGGCGGCAGAAGGCGCTGGCATCTTGCCTGTGGAACACATCGTGGCAATGGACGGAATCGCCGTCATTGTGCATCCCTCAAACCCCGTGGCTGATCTGACCGTGGATAAACTTCGCGCCATCTATACCGGCACCGTTAAAAACTGGAAGGAATTGGGCGGGCCTGATGCCGATATCGTGGTGATCAGCCGTGACACAAACAGCGGAACCTACGAAACCTTCGAAACTCTGGTCATGAAGAAGGAGAAAATGGCCGGAAAAACCGAATACGTGGGAAGCAACGGCGCTAGCCGGCAGCGAGTGACGACCACCCCGGCTGCCATCGCTTATGTTGGCTTGGCATTTACCGAGGGCGTCAAAGCCATCACGGTCGACCAGGTTGTGGCCAATCATGAAACCGTGCTCAACGGGAAGTACGTCCTGGCACGTCCCTTGTACATGTATACCAACGGACGGGTTTCGGACACAACGCATGTGGGTCGCTTTCTCAATCTCTACCGGACCGCCGAAGGCCGACGGATGATAGAGGATGTCGGTTACGTGCCCCTGAAGAATTAGTGCGATTGGATTCGTAATGCCCGATTCACGGATTCTTAATGTTTCCAGGGACCTGGTTCTCAGCAGGCGGGCCAGCCAGATTCAACGGCTGACCTCCCTGCTGGGACGGTCTTTTCTGTTCATGGTCACATCCGTATCGGTGCTGGCCGTGCTGTTCATTATCATTTTCATTACCCGGGACGCTTTTCCTTTTTTCCAGATCCGGGGTTTCCGTGAATTCTTCACCAGCACCCACTGGTTCCCGAGCGGAAATCCCCCCGAATTCGGTGCCCTGTCGATTATAACCGGCAGCGCACTGGTGGCCATGGGTGCAGCCATCGTCGCTGTTCCCCTCGGAGTTCTGGCTGCCGTATGCCTGAGCGATGTCCTCCCCTTTTCCCTGCGGCAGGTGGCCAAACCCATCATCGAGATCCTGGCGGCCATTCCATCCGTTGCCTACGGCTTTTTTGCCCTGGTCATCTTTGCCCCCGCACTCCAGGAACATGGCGGTATCATTCTCACGGTTTGTCTATGGATGCTGGCCTTGCCGGCGGCCCTTTTGGCCGCAACGGTGATATCTGACCTGGTCGTTGCCGGCATCCCCACGTCACGCCGACCGGCAATGCGCGGTATATGCTGGTTGACGCTCGTCGGTGGCGCGCTCTTTGCCCTGGTACAAGGTTCCGGCCACCTGCTGGATCTGACCATCTCCAGTGGAACCAATGCCCTCAATGTCTCGATCATCCTGGGCATCATGGCTTTGCCCACGGTGGTGAGTGTGTCGGAAGATGCGCTCCAGGCCGTCGGGCGCGATTTGCGCGAAGGAAGTTATGCGCTGGGCGCAACCCGTGCGGAGACCCTGGTCAAGACCATCATCCCGGCAGCAGCCAGCGGCATTGCGGCCGCTAGCATCCTGGGCATCATGCGGGCGGTGGGCGAAACCATGGTGGTCTGGATGGCCTCCGGTAACGCCGCCCAGATCCCCACCCCCTGGTATAACCTGCTGCAACCGGTCCGGACCCTCACCGCCACGATCGCCGGCGATATGGGCGAGGCCGACCACGTATTGGGTTCCGCGCGGTACCATGTCCTGTTCGCCATGGCCCTCTCCCTGCTCCTGTTTTCCTTCGGATCGAATTTTGTCAGTGAACACATCGGGCGCAAGTTCCGCTCGCGTCAGGCGGGGGGCTGAACATGGAACTGTCCACGCGCAAAACCCTGGATCGGGCATTTTCGGGAACCGGCATGTTCTCGATCTGCCTGATGACGGCCAGCCTGCTGGTCATCCTGCTGCCGGTTTTTGCCAAAGGGATCAAGGCGTTTGTCTTCCGCGAGACCATCGAGAACCGCAAGATGATCCTGGAACAATTCCACCGGGGTGATTCCGCGGCCCTGGATATCGAATGGGAATCCGCCCGGACGGCCCGTCAGCCCGTGTATGATGCCATGCAGGCATTCCGCATCGAACTCGACACGCTCGAGGGATCACGGCGGCGTGAACTGCGATCCTCGTTCCGGGAAGTGGAATCGGCACTGCAGTCCCTCCTGGGCCCTGAACCGGGATCGACACTCTCCCCGCTCCTGCGGAACCGCTACGGCCAGACGCGCTGGGATCGTGCCCAGGTCAAGCTGCAACAGGTCCTTTTCCGGGAAGCATGGGATTATTCACGGCCGGGCGAAGCCGGAACCCGCCAGTGGATCCCGAGAAAACAAACATTCGCCGGCACCCGGCTGGAACCGATGTTCGATCACCTCGAAACCAAACTCGATTCCATGCTCCAGCCACGCTGGACATTCTATTGGCGGTTCCTGTCCGACGATTCACGGGATTCACACCTATTCGGAGGGATCTGGCCGGAAGTGCTGGGTACCCTTTACCTGACCATCGGCGCCATGTTGTTTGCCGTACCCATGGGCGTCATCGCCGCCATTTACCTGACGGAATATGCCCGGCCGGGACGGGTGGTTCAGATCCTCCGGACCTGTATCAGCACGCTGGCCGGTGTACCCAGCATCGTGTTCGGGCTGTTCGGGCTGGCCTTCTTCATCAACACCCTCCAGGTATCCTCCTCGAAGAGTGTCCTGGCCGGATCCATGACCCTGGCCCTCCTGATCCTGCCCACAATCATCCGGGCATCGGAAGAAGCCATCCTGGCCGTTCCGCGCACCTACAAGGAGGCGGCCCTGAGCCTGGGGTCCGGCACCTGGAACATGATCCTGACCGTGCTGTTGCCGGCGGCCTTGCCCGGCATTCTCACCGGCATCGTCATCAGCATGGGCCGCGCAGCAGGCGAAACGGCCCCGATCATTTTCACCGCCGCGGTTTCCGTGGGGAAACCGCTGACCCTGCTCCAGACCTTGACCCAGCCTACGCCTGCACTTCCCTGGAACATCTACAACCTGGCCACCGAGCATGCCGCCGTTGAAGAAATCCGGCATGTGCAGTTCGGCATGGTCCTGACCCTGGTGGTCATGGTGTTGATCCTCAACGCCACGGCCATCGCAATCCGGGCGCGTATCGCCCGGCGGATGAAAGGATGATATGACCTCATCAACACTGAACGTCGCCCGGCCCCGGATCACCCTGGAAGCACCCGCCGCACCGCTGCCTTCCCCCGTGGACCCAGGTCCGGCCGATGCGGCGCCGGAAACCCCGCATGTGCAGGCTGAGCAGTTTTCCATCCTCTACGGCGAAGCCATGGCCGTACGGGAGATTTCCATGGTGATCCCTGACCGCCAGGTAACCGCCATCATCGGCCCCAGCGGTTGCGGCAAGAGCACCTTCCTGCGGGCCATCAACCGCATGAACGACCTGATTCCCTGCTGCCACACCACCGGCCGCCTGTTGTTTGACGGCCAGGACATCCACAGTCCACAAATCGACGTCATCTCGCTCCGAAAACGGGTCGGTATGGTATTCCAGAAGCCCAACCCCTTCCCAAAATCCGTCTTCGACAACGTGGCCTATGGACCGCGGTTGTTCGGCATCCGGAACATCCGTACCCTCACCGAAATTGTCGAGCGCAGCTTGTCACGGGCGGCTTTGTGGGACGAGGTCAAGGATCGACTAGCCCAGAATGCGTTGGGGCTTTCGGGCGGCCAGCAGCAGCGCCTCTGCATTGCACGGGCACTCGCCGTGGAACCGGACGTCCTGCTCATGGACGAACCGACTTCGGCCCTCGACCCGAAATCGACCGCCCGTATTGAGGACCTGATCGCCGAGTTGCGGGGCGATTATACCATCGTGATTGTCACGCACAACATGCAGCAGGCCGCCCGGGTATCAGATTTCACCGCCTTCCTCTATGAAGGCGTGCTGATTGAATTCGGCCAGACCCGGAAGCTCTTCACCAATCCCCACAACAAGCAGACCGAGGATTATATCACCGGCCGGTTTGGCTGATCCCCTTTCGCTGTGAGATGTGCCCGACGGATTCACGCCCCTATCTTCTCAGAGCACACCCACTCGCTTGCTCCTTTGGAGGGCGGCGCGCCTGCCCTGAATGAAGTCGAATGGCTGTCGCCGCCGTTCCGACTCTTCTTTCGACGACCCTGCCCCGTTCCATCCCCGATCAAACCAGATCCAGACCGTGAATTCGTGGAGGTATTCAATATCCACATCACCAGCATGGACCTCAAGCAGGCACACCGGCGTTTCCATCCCCGTGAAAACGGTGTGTTGGCACGCCACCCATGGCTCCGGGTTACACACTACCGTGTGGAGCACATGCAGGCTGTTGCGGAAAAGGGGGATGTTTTCGGGTCGGGCGGGACGAGGGAGAAGGTCATGCGGGACGTGCTGTGCGAGAGGGACGGGAGGGGTGAGATAAAAGAAGTCAACCTATCCTGTATGATCAAATCAGGACGGCTTTCAATGAAGGTCATTGGATGGACGATCTTCCTGGGTCGCTATTCACCCGCCAATTTCAATACAAGCGAATAGGTTTTTTGATCCATACGGAATTGCAGTTCCTGCAATCGATCCAACATGGGCTTGATAAGCGGAATATACCCGGCTTTCTTTGCGTCCAAGAGAACGCCCAAGGTCCCGCGAATGGGGATCCCCATATACTTGGCCATTCGTCGCGCCAAACGATCATCCAACACAACCAGCGTTCCGGGGATTTCACGTGCCAACATAAGCACTTCCGTCTCACCTGCACCCAGATTCAAGACCAAATCCAAAGCAGCTTCACATTCCGGAATTCGCTCCGTCACCCAAGGCAACAACGTAATATCCGGCAGGTTGATTCCACTGGATCTGCCTATTTCCAATTCTTTCACGACGGCGGACGGAACCCACACGCGCCGTGCCAAACGTTCCAGGAGCGTTAACAAGCCCAATTGGTGCAGATATTGCAACGGCGAGGTATTACATACAACGTCACGCAAGCGGAGTTTCCTCCTGGAAATCCACCGTATCTTCCCGAAATGCAGAAACCCCGTAGTCGCCAAGGCGCATCATGAAAGTAACCTTCGGTATCCCTGCCAAACGGGCTGCAGCCCCTCCGGAAAGACGACCCATCTCATACAGTTTGATGGCAGCAGCCATTCGCATCTCGTGGGCACAAGCGTCTGGTTCTGCTCCAAAAGACAGTACGGACTGTTCAGGAATATCCATCACCACATTGCTCATTTGATCACCTCAACACCATCCTGCCTCACACCACACTGAATTGCAAGCTCATCAAACCAATTGAGAAGGGGGACGTTTTCGGGTCGGGCGGGACGAGGGAAAAGACCGGGAGGGTTGTGGAGAATGTGGGGGACGGGAGGGGTGCGGGCGGAACATGTGCGGCCTGCCGGCTGGCGGGGGGCAGACTCTGTCCCGGTCGGTTATGCAGTGAGGTCCCGATCCGGTTGATCTTCAAATTCCGTGCCCGTCGATTATGCATAGCCAATACCGAAACCTACAATACATGAACCCTACGAGTGAGGGGCCTGATTGACAAGCGTTTATTGGAACGGTCCAGCCCCCGGCAGTCGCCACGCCTCCAACAGAATAATGGCAGCAGGCCTGACGTTCAGGAGCCCCCCGACACACGCGCCTCCATGATCCTGCCAGGCGTGAACTTGACCACCCGGCGCTCGGGGATCGGGACCGCTACCGCGGGGTACGCATCATTCCGGATCCAGCGTAATCACCGGCCAGTGGCCGGTTGCCAGTTCGCGAACGGCGAATTCCCACACCACCACGCGCTTGCCATTCAACCGGTCCACCCCTCCGCTCACCAAGCGGGCAAGTTCCCGGCGCGTGGTGTGTGCGCCCTGGTCGTTCATCGTGATCCGGTCCACCGGACGCTGGAGGTGGAAGGACACCTGTTCAACCAATCCGGCACCCCCACCCCACCCCAGACCCGGCAGGGAAAAATAGTTTGCATAACTGTCCCCCAGGATCAGGATGTCCGCTTCCGGGCTGGCGTTCCAAAGTCGGCCGTCAGGGGTCCGGACCTGTGATAACTCAACCGCCTCAAGGGGATATCGACGCTGATAAGCCGGCAACCGCAATAATCGGGCCGTGTCCCCCTGCCCTGATAATCGCAGCGTGTCACGCCGGTATTCCATCGTTTCACGCTCCGGAAGTAACCCGGTCTCCCGGATCTTCTGCGCAAGGTCCCCGGCTACGCGTTCGACGGTCTCCGGCCGCCAGTGGGTATCACTCCGGAGATAGGATTCCTCACCCTTAACACGGTGGATTGCCCGCCGGGAATCGAATACCAATATACCGGATTGAAGCAACCGGCGGACAAAGGGCTCATACGAAGGGTTGTCCGGCATCGGACGGGAGGTTCCCCATGCTGCATGCAGCCGGTACGGGTATATCGACGGTTTCGCGGGAACCGGCATGACGATCAAACGGATGCCGCGCGATCTCAACTGGCGGTCAAAATCCAGAATGGCGGGAACCGGATCCGCCTGCACCGGCCCATCACTGTCGGAAAACTCCGCCTGGCGCCTGCGAAGCGTCGCCGGATCGAGAAACCCGCGCCCAGTTACATAATCGACGTCCGGTCGATAGAACAACCAGCCATATCGCCCCGGATATACCTGTCGATTGCCCGCCCCCAACCGCCTGGTCATGACATACTGCGCGTGCGGTTGGATCCACCGGACCAGCCATGACCCGGTCTCGATGTTTTCCTCCACCCGTTTAAATTCCTGCATCAGGGTCCGGTTGGCAGCCCACAGACTGCCCCACCCGTCCCCCTCCGATGCCCGATAAACATCGGCTGCCGACCGCAGTGCAGCAACCAGCCCGTAATCGGCCGCAACCGGAGACGGAGCAAGGCCATGTGCCCGACATCGGGCATCATCCAGCCGCTCAATCACGGGAACGGCAAACAACACGGCAACAAACACCGCGGTCAGGATGCAAGCAGCTATCGACGATACCGAAGTGCACGCCATCTCCTCTTTCGCCGCCTGTTCACGGGTTGGGATTTCAGTGTCTTGCAACATGCGCATCCACCTAAAACATGAAATAAATGAACGGGTTGTGGGCCTGAATACTCAACAGGACGATGGATATTCCAAGCAGCACCACCGTTACAACAAGTTTGAAGAGGGTCAGTCGACGGGTCCAGTTCCAGGTTTGGGGAGCCATCCATACCACCACACAACAAGCAATGAAAGTGATCATATAGTACGGTTGCAACACCACGCCACGGACCAACAGCATGCCGTCGTCCGGCATGCCCAGGTTAAACATGCGCCCCAGATACAAAAGCGCAGACGGCAAATCAACGGCCCGGAAAAACACCCACGAGACCAGCAACAGCACAAACGTCACGGCAACCTGGAGCAGTCCCGGCAATTGCCGGTAGAAGCTGCGCTTGCCCCGCCAGCGCTCAATCGCCAGCCAGACACCATGCAGGCATCCCCACACCACGAATGTCCAGGCCGCACCATGCCACAATCCTCCCAGCAACATGACCAGCATCAGGTTCCGGTAGGTTCGGAACGCACCGCCACGATTGCCCCCCAGGGGGATATACAGGTAGTCCTTCAGCCAGGATGACAGGGAGATATGCCACCGTTGCCAGAACTCGGTGATGGAACGTGACCGGTACGGTGAATCAAAATTCTTCGGGAACACGAATCCCAGCATCAACCCAAGCCCGATGGCCATGTCGGAATAACCGCTGAAATCGAAGTAGATCTGGAACGCATAGGCCGCCGCCCCGTACCAGGCGTCCAGACAACCGGGCAATCCGCCGTCGAACATCAGATCGGCAATCTTGCCGCACGGATTGGCCAGGATAACCTTCTTTGCCAGGCCCAGGCAGAAGAATGCGATACCGCGGGCCATTTTCTCCCGTGTTTCCACGCGGCTGATCAACTGGTCGGCCACTTCGCTGAAACGGATGATCGGTCCCGCCACCAATTGTGGAAACATGCTGACATAACAGGCGAAATCCACGAAATTCCGGATAGCCTTGGCATTGCCGCGATACACATCAATCGTGTAACTCATGGATTGGAACGTGTAAAAGCTGATCCCCAGCGGCAACACCACCCGGACCACCCCATCCAGTCGCAACCCTTCGAATCCCAAAACCGCCGCAAGGGCATTAAAGGAATCCACGCCGAAATTGAAATACTTGAAGAACCCCAGAAGCCCGAGATTGGAACCCAGGCTGATCCACAGCGTCAGTTTCTGAAGACGTGATCGTGCCTGCCTTTTTGGCAACGGCATGATTTCATCGTTGCGGGTCAGGGATGCAGGTGCCGTCATCAACAGGCCGGCGACATAGTCAACGGCGGTGGAAAACAACAGGATCAGCACGAACAAGGGATTGGTCCATCCGTAAAACAGGTAAC
>MHBQ01000047.1:861-33742 GCA_001803315.1 Lentisphaerae bacterium RIFOXYC12_FULL_60_16 | reverse complement strand
AGATATGGGAACTGAATACCATCAGGGTGTCTCGATCGCGTAGTAAAGCGGGTGCCGTGAGTCAGCGACATCAATCACCAGCCGTTCACCCTCCAATTCCTTGCGCCGGGAATAAGGATCCAGCGTCAGGGTGTAGGAATGGGCTATGCGCTTGTCGATCGGCAGGGTCTTTTCCCCTTTAATGGCCCAGTGCGCCACCAGTATCCTGGACGCCGGATAGGTTCCTGCCAACACCCGTTCAACGTCATAGGCATGGACTATCAATGCCTGTTTGTAAGGTGCAATGGATGCCAGGGTGGGCACGGGGGTCATCTCGATCAAGCGCGCTTCAACCACCAGTCGTTCAACGTGGCTGGTATCGGCTCCGGGATCCGGTTGTACCGGCAACCCGTCAACGCGCTTGTCGGAACGGGGATCAATCCAGACATCCGGAAAATAGTCGGGATGCTGATCGTGGGTGACCTGTACCCACTGTTCGATGGCGGTCAACCGTTCGTTGAATCGCCCGACATACACCTCGACGCCGGCCCCGCCGCCGCGAATACGGTTGTCACCGCCGCCAACGCGGTAGGGCCCGGTCATGCACATGAACCGTGTGCGGTTGCTCCAACGGGGATGAAACACCTCGAACCCGTCAATGCCGGGAGCGCCATGGATATCCACCGTCCAGGATTGTGCCCCATCGGCGGTGTGAATGACCACATTGCGGTGGGCGCCATCAAACACCCAAAGCAGGTAGCGGTTGTCCGGGGAGAGCGACGTCCAGCATCCACGCCCCAGTTCGCGCCGTTTCCCCGTCCCGAGGTTGATCATCGCAGGAACACGAAACAACCCTCCGATATGGGTGCCATCCGTCGACAGTTGAATGCTGTGGTTGGCACTGGGCGTGGCATCCCAGACCGTTTCCCGAATCATCGGGTTATCGATCTGGAACCGTATCAGGCTCCGACTGGTGTCATCGCTGAACCCCTCCGGTGGAAATGCATAGACCCATTCGACCCCGTTCGACGGATCCATCCAGACAGCGGCCGCGCGTCCCTCGGGAAGCCAAGTCAGGCTGGTTCCATTCCAATCAACCAGCCCGATTCTTCCCGCAATCCGATCAGAAAATACCACGCGGTCCCCGCGGGGCGTGATCATGGGCTTATGATAACTGCCCGTTTGAGGCAGGATCGACCGTTCACCCTGCCGATCATCGGTATCCAGCCCCATCAACAGGAACGGGTCACCTTCAGCCGCCACGTCCGCAGTATCTCCACCGACCTGCCGGCACCAGACGATGCGGGTATGATGCCCGGTCAACGCGCGCACCGCATAACCCGTACCGGCCAGTTGCCGATCCGCGTCGATATAAACCCCGGCCATTCCGCCCACCAGACACACGAGGACAAGCAGCACCATGGACCGGTATAGGGCTTGGCTATTCATCAGAAAACCAAGATTACCACACAACGTCCAAAACCTCATCGTGAATGTTCTTATACTCACCTCTCACAGGGTGGTTACGACACGCAGCTGGCCGCAGGCGGCGCCCAGTGCATCCCCCCTGGATTCACGAAGCATGGCGGTGATATGATTTTGAGCAAGCAGATCCATAAACATTCCAGCGGTTTCTCGCGTCGACGGACTCTCGGCGTACTCAGGAATTGGATTGAGCGTGAGAAAATTGACCCGGCAGGGGAACGCCCCGAGCATCGACACGAGTTCACGCGCGTCCTGGAGGGAATCGTTTACCTCCCGGATAAGGGTATATTCAAAAATGACGACCCGGCGTGTGGTTTCGGTGTAGACCCGGCAGGCACGAATCAGATCGGGTATCGGATAGGCGCGATTGATGGGCATGAGACGGTCCCGGACCGCATCGCGGGTGGCATGCAACGATACCGAGAGTTCCGGATGCAGGGGCTCCCGTGCCAGACGTTCAATACCCGGAATGACACCGGAGGTGCTGATGGTGATTTTCCGGATACCGACCGCCAGTCCGTGATCATTCGTGATGGCAGGAATGGATTCCATGACGGCGTCATAATTATCGAACGGTTCACCAACCCCCATATAAACCACATTGGTCGGACGTCTGCCGATATGATGCGCGGCCAGTAACACCTGATCGACTATTTCAGCGGCAGTCAGGTTTCGGACCCAGCCGTGCTGTCCTGACGCACAGAAGGAACAGTGTCGCCGACAGCCGACCTGGGTGGAAACACAAACGGTATGGCGGGTACCGGCGGGGATAATGACGGTTTCAATTGCAGAACTGTCGTGAAGACCGACGACGATCTTTTGAACCTTTCCCGGTTCACCCAGCGTTCTCAAGACAACAGCCGTGGTGACAGGAAACCGCGCCGCCAGCCGGTTAAGGATATCGGCGGAAGGGGCTTCCGAACCATGCGGGATAGTGGCCATCTGCCGGTCAGGGTGAATGGATCGCCTTCAACAGCCGAACCGTATCCTCAACCAGTTCCTGCCCCCCTTGAGGTGAAACGATATTGCAGTACCGACTTGCGCTATACCCTTTCCCCCACGCCCCGCGGTCGGTGGCCAGGTAGGTACCGCCATCCGGACCGGGGGTTCCGGCAAGCTGGATGATGAAGGTCTGCGTGAACGGACTGCGCGCCTGAATGCGATGCATGAAATCCATGTAGAGTTCAAACCGGTTCGAGGCAAAGGCAATCTCGCCGATCCTCAACACATGCAACTCCATCGGCAGTTTCGGTTCCTTCGCCTGCTCCTCATACCGGGTTAGAATTCGCTGACACCGGTTGCGAGCCGCAACCAATTGCGAATCATGCACCAGCCGCTCACGCGGGGTTCCATCCTTCTTGAATTCGGTCTTGAGCAACGTGTCCAGCTGTTGTTGCTCGTAGGCGTATTCCTCATCGGTGATCAATCGTTTGCTTAGTTGAACCGTCTCGACAACATGGGTCATGGGAAGGGCCGTTTTGATATCGTTCTTTGCCCAGGACAACACTTCCGAAAAAGCGGAGGTAATCCGCTCGGCAATATCCTTGCGTGCCTTCCATTCACTGATCGGTTCGGGCTCCGAACCATACTTCAGGTTCAGCCGACGTTCCTGGGCCTTCTTGTAATGCAGGATGCGGGGGGCCAGGTCACCGCCTGCAGCACCCTGCGGCAGGATGAAGATATTCCCGTAGTGGGCGTGGATGGCTTCGCGCACTTCATTCCAGAACGAGGCCGAGAGTTTCCATTCGCCTTCGGAATTCTGGGAGGGACAGGGAACGTTGACAATGGCGCCGGTGAGCTTGCCCGCCGCATCAAAGGTGTAGAGGAGATTGATGAAATGATCGGCACCCGCCTCGTAATGGCTGAACTGGTCGTCCTGGGTTTCACCATACATCCGGGCATGGCCATTGACACCATGCGTGGAGTTAATGACAGCTCCCGGGCGTTTTGAAACATCGTCAAAATACACAACCCGCCGACTGTGTGCGACAACCGCATAACCATATCCGTAGGCGACACCGCCTGCCGTTCGTTTCCGGTATGCCTCAACAATCGCCTCCGCCGCCTGCACAACGAAATAGTTGTAATAATCGTTGCTCGACGCAATCTCAATGCCGGCATGGGGAAACTCATCCGACGAAGCGGTTGAAGACCCCATCTGCTGCGAGGGTTGATCGCCATAGGTGGTGGGACCGGTATGGGTATGTGTCGCATTGAAAAGTATCTTGGCGACGGGAATGGCCGGATTCAGGTCGGCAACCTTCTCGCGTATCCGGTCCAACAGGAATGATCGGATAACCACGATATCAGCAGAAAGGAAAGCGACCAGGTCGGCGCCATTGTCGATCACCAGTGCCGTGACCAGAATCGGATCAAAGACCCCCTGGGAAATACGGGCATGAAACTGGCCCGGGATAATAACGGGTTTACCCGTCGACACATCGCGTGAAGCCCAACCAATTTTAAGTTCGTTCATTTTCAGGTTTTCCTTGTCAGGTAACGTGTAGGGTCCACATCTGCCGGAATTCAGCCCGTTTACCGTTCATGAATGGCAAAAATTATTGCATAACCAACCGTTCGATTTCAACAACCGTTAACCATGGATTCCGGGTTGCATCGGCGGGCGGGCAGCGTATACTCACGGCTTGTTTTCATCACCGGTTTGATCCACGCAACACTGCAAGGAGACCAATCATGGCCAAGGGGTTCGTCGATATTCAAAACAACGGTTGGATGGGCATCGATTTCACCGAACCGGGGTTGACACTCGATCAAGTCCGCAAGATTACACTCGATCTCAGGGCGCGCGGGACCGTGGCATACTGCCCCACCCTCATCACGGGCAATCCGGAGGTGTACCAGAAGAATTTTGCCGTCATTGCCAAGGCCATGAAAGATCCTGAAATCGGCCCGCATATTCTTGGTATCCACCTTGAAGGTCCGTTTATCTCGCCTGAATTCGGGGCCGTTGGCGCCCACCCGAAGGAATACGTCCTGGCACCGGACATCGCCACCTTTGACCGTTTCCAGGAATGGGCGGAAGGCAACATCCGCATCCTCACGGTGGCACCGGAACGTCCCGGATGCGACGCCCTGATCAGCCATGTAACGAAACGCGGCGTGACCGTTTCCATCGGACATCATCTGGCTACGGATGCCGACCTGACACGCGCCGTCGAAGCGGGCGCACGCCTGTGCACCCATGTCGGCAATGGCATCCCCAACCAGATTCACCGTCACGAAAACCCCCTCTGGTGGCAGTTGGCCGATGACCGCGTTACGGGAATGTTCATCACCGATGGTCACCACCTGCCGGCAGACCTGATCAAGGTTGCGCTCAGGTCCAAAACCCCGAACCGGTTCATTGTCACCAGCGATGCATCGCCCCTGGCCGGCATGCCGCCCGGAAAATATACGATTTTCGGCACCTTGCCCGTCGCCATCAGCGAAACCGGCCTGATCTATTCTGAAAAATCCCAGAGCCTGGCCGGTTCCCACGCCGTCATGATGGAATGCATGAACCACCTGGCATCCCTGGGATACTTGAGCGAGACTGAATTATGGCAGGTTGGATTCGAGAACCAAATCCGCCTCCTGGGGCTGAAAGCGGAGAAATTTGCCGCTTTGCCCGGTCCCTCCGTCCACTACCGTAATCAACGGTTTGAACTCTCATCCAAATAATAAAACCGGTCACTTCCGGTCCTAACAGACAAAGGGCGCCTTTATGCAGATTCAGGGTATGCACTCCATCGGGGAATGGCAGCAACAACTCGCCGAATCCACCAGTCCCCTCTCACAGGCACTGGCGACACTCTACGGTGGATCCGATCTTATTTCCAAACCCGTCCAGTTGCTCGGGCAGGCCATCCAGGAGTTTGGCCGTTCGTTTGGATCCGACCGCAACGTGTTTGTGGTCCGATCCACGGGTCGTATCAATCTGCTGGGGATGCACGTGGATCATCGGGGGGGAAGTGTCAATCCGATCGCCATCAAGGAAGCCTTTTTTGTGGTCGAACCACGGGACGATGACCGGGTGGTGTTGCGCGATATCAACGGGGACCGTTTCCCGGAAGAGTCTTTTTCCATCGGCGAATGCCTGCCGAAGGGAAAATTCATCGAGAACTGGGATGCCTGGTGTCATGACGAGCTCGAAAAACGCAAGGGCAAACCCGGGATTACGTTCTCCAACTATGTCCGGGCCGGTGTTCTCTACTTCCAACACCTGAACACACGACCGGATGGGACCATGGCGCCGGCTTTCAAGGGTATGAATGTCATGGTCGCCAACAATGTGCCACCGGCAGCCGGGCTTAGCACGTCGTCCTGCCTGGTTGTGACCGCCGCCCTGGCCATCATGCACCGTAACGGCATCACCATGGATCCGATGGCATTCTGTGAACAGTGCGGTCTGGCTGAATGGTATGTCGGCACCCGGGGTGGTTTCGGGGATCACGCGGCGATCCGGATGGGACAACCCAACAGCATCGTCCACATGACCGCCTTCCCCTTTTCACTCAAGGTGGTGCCCTTCCCCGCCGGCTACCGGGTGGTACTCGCTGACAGCCTGGTCGAAGCCAAGAAACAGGCCGGCGCCAAGGACGGGTACAACACACCGCTGGCATCCTACGCGTTCGGCCTCTGGATCGCGCGCAAGCAGAATCCCCGCCTGGCGGACAAGATGAAGCATCTCCGGGACATCAACCCCGCCACGCTGGGAATAAGCACCGCCGATGTCCTCCGGATCATCCGCAACCTCCCGGAAACCGCCACGCGCGCCGAGTTGCTCCACTTGCTCCCGGAACTTGAGACCGACATCCGCAACCTGTTCCGCAGCCATAGCGAACCCGCGGACGGTTACAAGATCCGCCAGGTATGCATGTACGGCATCTCGGAATGCATGCGTTCGGAACTCGTCGTTCCGTTGCTCGAAAAGGGTGATATTGCGACGTTCGGACGGTTGATCAGTCTTCATCATGACGGAGACCGCGTGGCCCGGCTCAGCCAGGGCAAGATGATGCCCGAGATCAAGGATTATTCCGACGCCCGCATGGATGCCCTGATTGCCGATGCGGAATCGACCGATCCAGCCCGGCGCGAACGCAGCCAGGTATGGGCGCAACCGGGTGGATACAACGTATCCGTTCCGGGAATCGACAGGCTGGTTGACCTGGCGCTCCAAGTGCCCGGCACCATGGGCGCCGGCCTGGTGGGCGCCGGCCTGGGGGGCAGCATGATCGCCCTGGTCAAGGCAGACGCTGCCGAAAAACTGGTTCAGCATCTTGCCCGGCATTATTACCAGGCGCAAAGTCTGCCCGTAAAAGCCGAAGTGGTTTCCGCCGTGGGCGGCGCCGGCATTCTGGATGTATAAACAATACCATTAATTTGTTTAATTCGGAGAGGGGTGCAGACATGCGTCGGTTCAGTGCAAAAGATATTGTCCCACAAACCATCAGCCGGTCGGGAGCCATGCCGATCGAGGCACGTATTACGCCGTCGGCCGGTGCCAACCTGATATCCTTCCGGACCGGGAATGACGAACTGATTCACTGGGATGAATCCGGTTTCCTGAAAAATCCCGAAGAAAGTTTCACCGGGGCATTCAACATGTACCCCACCCCCTGCCGTCTCGACCAGAGCCGGTACACGTTCGATGGCCGTACCATCCTGCAGAATAAGCAAGGTCAACCGGTCTTCATTCACGGACTGGTCCGTGATGAACCCTTTGAATACCGTAACGAAGGTGACCGTATAACCTCCTGGATCGATGTTACGGAGCAACATCCGGTGTACGAGGGGTTTCCCTGGAAACATCGCTTCGCGGTAACCCATGCGCTGCTGGAAAACGGGCTGGAAGTCCGATTCCGGGTTGAAAACCGGGACACCCGTCCCCTGCCCTTTGGATACGGCATTCACCCCTTCTGGCGTATCCCCGGAAAACGCGCGGATGTGTCAATCCGCATTCCCTGCGACAACACGCTCGACCTTGAAAACCTGGTACCCACCGGTGGGTATCAACCCGTGGCTGGAACCGATATGGATTTGCGGACCCTGCGGAGCATCGAATCGCTGTTCGTCGATAATGTTTTCTGGCCCCGGAAAACCGGCGACACCGCTGAAGTCGTCTTCCGGTCCATCCGGAAAACGCTGACCATCGAAGCCAGTGAACATTTCCCGCACATGATTGTATATGCGCCCAAGGGACGCGATTTTCTGTGCGTGGAGAACCTGACATCAACCCCGAACGCCCCCAATCTGGTCAGCCGTGGACATACCCAGGTGGCCAGCATGCTGGTCGCAAAACCCGGACAAGCCATCGAAGGATGGATCCGGTACCGCATTACAACCTGTTAACTTAAGAACCGTCGAATAAGGAGACCGCCGATGACCATCACTAGTGCACAACTCGAAACCGCGGCCAGGAAGGCTACCGCATGGCTGGCCGCTCAACAGACTCCCCAAGGCAATTATCAGGGGCGTGAGGCGGTCCGACCGGACGGCACATTCCCCGATACGGACGACATCGGTTGTTACTACAAGAGCGTTTATTCACTTCGTGCCACCGGCCAGTCCGCGGCTGCTGCCCGCCTCATGAATTACGCCTGTCAACGGTTCCAGTCGCTGAAAGGTGACTTTTTCAACACCCCGGAGGTGCGGAGTTCCGGGAGTTATGGTCCCGTCTTCTGCCAATTATACCAGAATGCCTGGTTGATGCGCGGCGCCGCCGCCCTCACGTGGTTTGGACTTGCCCAGAAAATCCTGGATTTCATGAACACCCAGCGGGATACTCAACATGGCGGCTATCTCACCATCGTCAATTCGAAAACCGGCATCATGGATTCCAACTCGATCGCCGTCGGCGGCTGGTCGTGCCTGCTGGGCAACCGCCTGGACCTGGCCATCCAGAGCGCCGACCTGATTTTGCGCCTGCTCGATAACCAGAAGGATGCTTCCATCCTCTGGTCCCGTTGCCGCCCGGACGGCACCCTGATCACGGATCTGTCTGATGTCCCTGAAAAGAATCATTCCTACGTCCGCATTGCCGCCGCTGAACCCAAGCAGGCCTATTGGATATGGGGCTGGCCCATGAACCTGCTGATTTCCATCAGCGAATTGACCGGCAAGTCCATCTACTTCAAGGGTGCCGTCAAGATCTTCGACTTCCTGGCAGGATGCCATGAACACGCTTTCTCCTTCACCACGGCCGGCAAGGATGCCTGGGGTGCCGCCCGGCTCTTCCGGGTCACCGGCGATACCCGGTACCTGGACAAGGCCCTCCTCCAAATGCAATATATCCTGGATCATCAACATCCCGACGGGTACATGCTGGGCGAAGGTATAAAGGACGAAAGCGGTCAGCCCAAACGCACTACGTTCGACTACACCGCGGACTTTACCAGCTGGCTGATCGACAACGCCGCCGAGTTGGCGGCAACCGGGCGCTGATCCCGCACAGGAGTTATACAACCATGCCAAAAACAAATGCACAACGCCTTGTGATCGGTTTCGACGTGGGCGGCACCAAGACCGCTGCCGTCATCATGGAAGCATCCGGCCGTATCCTGGGTCGCGGCACCGGCGGATCCGGCAACACCAACTTCATCCCGATCGACATTGCGAACGCCTCGTATACCAAGGCCATTGAGGATGCACGGAAAATGGCCGGTATCCGGAAATTGAAGGTGGAAATTGCCGCCGTCGGAACCGAACCAAAGCCCGACCCGGTGGCCGCCGTCATCCGGCGCCTGACCGGTGCCCGTCGTATCCTTCACCTGAAGGAAGGCGAATGTTCCATGGTGGGAGGCCTGGTCAGCAAGGTCGGGTTGTCCTTGATCTGCGGCACCGGATCCGTTGGATGGGGGCGCAACGCCAGGGGACAGGTCAGCATGACCAGTTGTTGGGGCCCCATCGGTGACGAAGGCTCCGCCTATGACATTGCACGCCGTGGGGTAAACGCCGCCTTCTGGGCATGGGATGGACGTGGTGACAAGACCATTCTGGTGGATAAACTCCTGAAAATGTTCGGCAAGAAAGACATGCGTGACGTCTGTACCCCCTTGTATACCAGTCCGAACCTGCGGAAGGATTTTGCCAGCTTAAACCGCCTGGTCACCGAATCCGCCACGGAAGGCGACCGCGTATCACGGCAGATCCTGCTTGATTGCGCCAGACAGGTGGCACACTTCCTGGCCACCTGCGCCGACAATCTGGGCATGGGCAAGACCCCCTACCTCGTCGCATCCCCCACGGGTGGATTGGTCAAGGACACGGATTGGCGTTACTTCAAGATGATCCAACGCGAACTCAAGCGCATCCATCCCAAGGCGAAAATGGTCAAACCCCTGTTCGAGCCCGTGGTGGGAGCTGCCCTGGTCGCACTGGATGCCATCGGTGTAAAATGGACGCCTGAACTGGTGTCCAACGCCCGGACCAGCCTGACCGTCCGGTAGCATCCCAGGCGCAACGGAACATGATCGAAGGGTTCAGACAGCGTTCTTACGCACGAATTTGCGTATTTTTACGCCCGCTTCCCTGAGCAAAGCCCGTGTTTGAGGTGTAAAACGGTACGGGAGATCGTACACCACTTCACGGATACCGGCATTGATGATCATCTTGGCGCAGGTCAGACACGGGCTCAGGGTGGTATACAACATGGCGCCGGCCACCGACACCCCGTGATACGCAGCCGTGGTGATGGCATTCTCTTCGGCGTGTGAACAAATGCATTCGTCCAGCGAACGGCCTGATTCCGCGGATCCGGCACAACGCGGACATCCACCCTCAAAACAATTCCGGACCCCGCGTGGAGTGCCGTTATATCCCGTTGAAACGATCCGACGATCCCGGACGATGATGGCTGCAACCTTGCGCCGGCTGCAATTGCCACGCGTGGCAACCACATTGGCAACATCCATGAAATAGGTGTCCCAATCAGGCCGGGGGTCTGCCACCGGGACCTTCTTTCGTCGTACCATCGAAGCCTCCTACCGCACCGCTATGGAAATAACACCGCGTTGGGCCAGGGATTTAAGAAATTCAACACAACTTAACTCCGCTTCACGCCGGTTCACCTTGTACTGCCCGACAAACCAATTCACAATATCCAAGGCACTGCGTTCACCGTCTATCATGCCGTATACTGCCGCCCCGATCTCGTCAAGTTCCACGCGCCGTTGCATCACCGGCGGCTGAAAACGGGCCAGGAAACCATCACCACGCCGGACATCCAGGGTTATTTCGAGACCCTGTTTTTTGGGCACGCTGACAACCGAGGCATTAACGACAGGGATGGCCATCAGGGAGGTCCGGCGATCCAGACCGGAAGACTTGCGCTTCTGCATGAACTCGAACATGAAACGATTCCACGGTTGACCGACCAGGGTCAGAGTTTACGGCCGTCGATACCGCCGACCCGGATGTTCAGGTTCTTACGTTCTTCGAGGCGGTCGATACGGCCATCGCGTATCCATAGGATACGGTCGGAAACATCGAGCATTTTCATGTCATGCGTGGCGGAAATAACGGTGATGCCGTCGGTCCGTTTCAATTCCACGAGCAATTCGATCATTTCCCGGCCGGTATCAACATCGAGGTTGGCCGTGGGTTCATCGGCCAGGATGATGGCGGGATCATTTGCCAGCGCCCGGGCAACGGCCACACGCTGTTGCTGACCACCGGACATTTCGTAGGGTCGGTGGAAAATCCGGTTCCCCAACCCGACTTTTGTCAGGATCCCGGCAGCCTTGTCACGGGCATCATCCGGAGTCAATCCGGCGAACACCATGGGCAACATGACATTTTCCATCGCCGTCAGAACTGGGAGGATGTTGTAACTCTGGAAGATATAACCGATCTTGTGACAGCGCATCCAGGCCAGCTCATAGGAGTCCAACTGGGCAACATCGATCTCATCAATAAAGACCATGCCTTCCGTGGGGGCGTCAATCCCCCCCATCATGTTGAACAAGGTGGACTTCCCGGATCCGGATGGGCCCATGATGGACATGTATTCGCCCCGATAAACATCCAGCGTAACCCCGTCAAGCGCCTTGGTGACCGTATCCCCCTGGCCGTAGTACCGCTTGACCCCGATCGCCCGGATGACGATATCACGCACCGCTTGTTTTACTGCTTCCGTCGCCATGCCACCTGCTCCTCATATAGGTAGGGCACCCTACCAGCATACCGTGCGTTAATAAAGCCTTTTTAATGGTTTAACGGGGTGTTTGAATCCCTTCGTCCCGCCTGTATCCAGTCACGAAGCGGACCTTCCAACCGCATCAAATCCGACTCAAACCGGTAATGGTACACGAGCAACTGCAAAGCGTTCTGATCGGGCAGACGTCGAACCCAGGCGCGGTATCGGTAACAGGCCCGACCGATATCCTCATAATGTCCAAGCGGGAACCGCCAGCCGCGGCGTTTACACCGAATGTTCATTTCCCCATCCGCCTCAAACCCGCACCCTTCCAGGGAACGGATGGATCCCAGAAATCCAACCGCCCAACCGGCTGGCGTCTTGTCGCGCAGGATCCAGTCAGCCATCGAGACGTTCCAAATCATCAGGCGCCTGAGCCGCCACTGGAACTGCATCAATTTGCATCCGGCCTGGAGGGTGGTCGCCACCAGGCGGAACTCGTGCCCGACCACAACATCCATGTCATAGACCGACCAGGGTATGGTCGCCCCTTCGACCAGACAAAACGAGCGCGTGATCCGGTCCAGGATCCGACGCGGCGCCAGGCGTCCCGGTTTATCGAAGAACAGGCGAAGGATCCCGAAAAACATTCCATCGGGCGACAGATAGACCGCGATGACAAACTGATTCTTGTCGCCCAGGACAAATCGCCCCGCGTGCCAATCCGGAACCTCCAAGGTCAGGGATTCCGCATCACTGGCGTGTTCCCCGGTCTTTGCACAGGCCTGCTGATACCGCTCCATGAGGGGAATGGCACGAAGCGGGCGGCGTGGATGGATCCACTCAAATTGAAGCCGGACCGAAAAATCATCCTGCAATTCGATATTGGATTCGCTGGTTCCGAAATGATAGGAAGCCAGGTTCCATTCCGAGGGAACATCGAACCCAAAACCGTTCCAGGCGAAGCGATGGAACGGTCCATCCTGATTGGGTGCCGTTTCTGACATGGTATCGCGATCAGGCCAGCGTGCTGCCGTCGATGCTGCCCACTTCTATTTTCACGTCGGAACGGGCGGCGACACGATCAACGCGCCCATCCTTGATCCAAACCACCGTGTCGGACGCCGACAACATCTTGGTGTCGTGGGTGGCCGTTATAATCGTAATGCCGAAATTGGTCTTCATATCGGACAGGAGCTTGATGATTTCTTCGCCGGTATGAAGATCGAGGTTGCCGGTTGGTTCATCGGCCAGAATGATGGACGGTTTATTGACAATGGCACGGGCAATCGCCACCCGTTGCTGCTGACCACCCGACAAGGCGCCCGGAACATGTTCCAACCGGTCACTGAGCCCGACCTGCCCGAGCGCCTCCGCAGCGTCCTTACGGGCCTCGGAAGGAGTCCGACCCGAGAAAATACGGGCAATGGCCACATTTTCCAACGCGGTCATCGTGGGAATGAGGTTAAAACTCTGGAACACGTAACCGATATTATGACAGCGCACCCACGCCAACTGGCTGGGGCTCAAATCGGTCAACCGGTAACCCGCCATGAAGACATCACCTTTCGACGGCTTGTCCAAGGCGCCCACCATGTTAAAAAAGGTTGATTTGCCGGAACCGGATGGCCCCATGATGGAGACGTACTCATTTCGGCGGATTTCGAGGGAGACATCCCGGAGGGCATAGAGTTCCTCCTCCCCGATCTTGTAAATCTTCGAGATATTGACCGTACGAATGATGGGTTCGGATGTCATTGTTCCACCCTCATCGCATCGACCGGTTCCTTGGCCGACGCCCATTGTGCCGGCGCAATGGCGGCAACCACGGAAATCAATGCTCCAATCACGGCGGAGATTCCCAACGATTTAAGAATTTCAACCACCGGCAGGTACTGCCAGACATACCCGTGGAACGAATGCACCGATATTCCAAAACCAACCACGAACCCCACCAGCAATCCGATCAGGGTCCCGATCACCCCCTGCAGGGCAGACTCGATGAAGTAAATCTTCAGAATAAACGTGCTGAGCGCTCCCAGGCATTTCATGGTGCCAATTTCACGGATACGTTCCGTGACCGACATCAACATGGAGTTTATGATACCAACCAGACAGGTAAACAGGGAGAGGCCGATCAAAAGCATCATCCGCTTGTCCGTTCCGGTTGCCGCGATGATGTCCACATCCGCCTTCTGCAGCAGGATGTTGAGTTGATCCTGATTCACCAGGATCAAGGCGTTGGTAACATCATCCGTGACCAGCATGTAGGTAAGAAACGCGATGGCCAGGATCACGCCGGCCATCGTAATCAGGGACCGGAAAAAACGCCTTCGCAGACTTCCCCAACTTACCGAAAATGCAACCGACCAGGGGATGACCGTCTGATCGGGGATCCGATCAAGTTCATCCATACGCCGTTCCGTGTTATAGGCTGTGTTTGTCATGAGATTACGCCGCATTCCGGTTCAAATCGATGGGAATACTGACATCCAGGAGATAGGAAACCAACATCGCCAGGGCGACGATCACCAGTTCACCGGCAATCAATCCCAGGAACAGGCAGCGTACCCTGGCGTAAACGTCCTTATTTCCGTACTTGGTGACCAGCGACTTCGCCATCCAACCCAAAAGGATGGAAAACCAGTAGGCAATCATGATGGGGTTTACCAGCATGATCATGCCGATCGGATGGGGCAACCAGAAGGCAAATTGACGGAAATACAACAAGGCCGCCATACCCAGCGCCCCGGCCACAATCCACCCGGTCTGGGCCGGAGAGGCCGCCGGAGGTGACTGAATCAGCGTCTTGATCTGACCGAACCCCGCGACGTTAGGGAAGGAAGAATAGAACCATGAATTCATTTCGTCCGCACCGCCGGCATATCCCATCATGATCTCACCGAGCACGCCGATAACGGCTGCCAGTGCCACCGCCAGCAGGATTGCGCCATGGAACTGAAACCGTTTAATCCTCAGATCACTCCGGATTTTGAGTGCATTGGCCATGGCGGGCGCAATGAACGCCTTGATATCCAGGAACAAGACACCATAATAAACCATCAAGGGGGCAAACAAACTTGGCGAAGTCCACGTTCGATCCATTCCGAATACCGCCCGGATGAAATGGAACGGCCCCGACCATGCCTGGAAGCCCAGCAATCCACCTTCCGTAACGGCACGGACCAGCCCCACCGTTATCAAAAGCACAAAGAACCAGAAGAAAATCGTATAACCGAGATTCGCCCCCATGCCGCGCCACAACAACAACACGATGCCGGCCGACCCGAGCAGGAACACGCACGATGCAAGGCGAAGTTCCACTTGTTCGGACCGGTCCAGTGAACGTATGGCGTCCGGTGCAACACAACAGGCTATGTAATGCCGGCATTTCCACAGAACAACCGCTGAGAAAACCAGGAGGGCGCCACCACCCTGGGCAGTCCGGAAGTTTAAAATAGTCCACCATTCCGTCTCAAAGGAAGATTCATTGACCCCGTATCCCAGCCACACCAAAACCAGCAACTGGACCATGTACAACGCGGAGAAGAACCAGAGTGAGAAGGATATTTTCTTCGGGATCAGGAACGAAAGCCCGACCATGGTGAAAAATATTTCCGAACGTGTCGTCGGAACCAGCCCCGCTAATGCACTCTTTTCGACGAACGGCTTCCAGAAATGTTTGAAATCCAGAGGTTTAATCCCTGTAACTACATCCGAATAACACAACATATTCCATCCGAGAAAAGCGGCGGCAATGGCAAAACCAGACCAGAACAAACCGCTTTTGAACACAACGGGAATACCGTCTTCCGAGTCCACCGCACCGGCAAGATGTTCAGGCAGTTCAGCCAACGGATAGATCAACTTCTCATGGTAGGCCCATTGGCGGAAAATCAGCATGTTGAAGGCCATGAGAACGAGGTACGTCAATCCGATGAGCAGTCCCCAACGAACCAAGGGGTTCACCCAATGCTGCCAGGGCACGTCACCCAGCCAGAAACGCCTTATCGAAGCATCGAACTTCGCATAATCGGCACGAATCGCATCCAGCCTGGCCAGCACCGCTTCCGGCGATTGTGTACTCAATTCCCGATCCAGTTCCTCAATGGCGGTCACGGTAGCCTGGACAACCTCGGCGGCCAGCAACCGCTGGCTCCAACCGGCAAGATCAGACTCCAGCGACTCCTGGGTTCGCGCCAAGGACCGCTGTTCCCGTTTGGCTGTCGCAATCTTCGATTCAATGGCACGAGCTTCTGCTCCCGACATGTCACGACTGCTTTGATGCAGTTCCGCCAAACGGGTCTCCACGGCCACCCGGGATTCCCGAAAAACCGCCACCTTGTTTTCGATCTCGGAACACGATTGACGGATGGTCTCCAATTCCAAGATCGGAGTAAGACGTTCTCCCGCAACCTTGAGACTGCTGGAGACCTGCCCGGCAATCTGATCCATGGCGGTTCCAGCCAATAATACGGATCGGGCATCGTTCAAGGCATCCAGTGACCGTCGGCCGTGGAACATGCGACGGACCCGCGCCACATAGGTGCCATTCCCCTCCCCCATGATCGGCACCATCCCGGGGTAGGCTCGTGCATCCACCGGAAGACCTCGACGGAACAAACGAACCCGTTCGAAGGCTTCACGTTCCAGGGCTGCCAGTTCATCCCGGACCCTTTGAACCGCGGCATCCCCCCCGACAAGTCGTTCCGGGTAATCCCGAACCACCGGATCAGGGTCCTGACCATCGGCGCAAACCGTCTTCCAGTGCCTTTCCGCCTGAACCAGACTATTTTCAGCCAGCAACAAGGCGGAACGGGCGCGATTCAATGCCATCGCCTTCGTTGATTCCGAACCACGCAGGGATTGGGCATTCCCGATCTCGGCTTGTGCTTTATGGATCAATTCCCGTGCCTTGACGACACGCAAGGCTGAATCATACACACGCCGTTCTGCACCCACCGTGTTCACCACGTCCAAATACTGTTTTGACACCGCTTGTATGCCGGGTTCAGCCACAAAGAATGCCTCATCAAGATGCGGCGCCACGTACTGGTTCCACCGGCTCTGATCATTATTCCATGCTTCATTAAACAGGCCGCTCATCAATGGAACCAGCTGGGATGACAATCCAAAGGTTGATACACCCGAGGATACCAACCCCATGCAAAACACCACCAGGATCTCCGCCGCCGAGAAACGCCTTACCACCCGGATCAGCCGGCACAACGGATTAATCAGGAGCACCATGACCATCAGGAGAATGTAGGGAAGAACCGGGATCTGGGTGGACGTAACCAGGATACCGCGGCGATGCCCGAAATACATGGTCATCATCGCAAACACAGCGGCAATAACCAACCCCAGGGCGAAGGCCCGCACGGTAATTTTGTTGTCAGTCTGCTTCTGCATATCAGAACACCAGGGGTGACATCATCCGGGTCAGGATCGAGAAGGCGATGCTCAACATGCCCACCAGCCCCATCCCGCACGTGAAACCGGCCAACAGGACCGGCGCATATTTGAGCCACATTGAACCAAATCGTTTCTTCAGGTAGAAATGCCCGACAAAGGCCCCGAGTGCCTGGAAAATCATGGCTCCCGGATAATTCTCACCTAATCCGCGCACCATCCCGAATACCAGCAGGGTTGGCAGTCCCAACGAGGACAGGATGGTGAAAGCCAGCACGCCCAACCCCAACCCATAACCGAACACATCCCACTTCCAGGCCTCCATAAAAAGGGATCCACCCTCCATGGTTGAACTGAAGGTCAGGCAGGACATCTTGGCCTGGAAATCCCACATCTTGTTGGCGAACGGATAGGCTTCCGACGGCACTTCAGCCATCTGCCACAAGATATGCGAAAAGACCAGTGAGGATATCAACACGATCGGATAGGTCACCAACTGGGTTTTCACCTGACCGCAGATTTTTGTGCCGGTCAATTCCAGCACACGGAATTCCTGGGCTTGCGGGCCATAGTTCGGCATCGGCACGGGCGCAAACCATATCTTAACACCACGGAAACCGCTCAGAATGTAGGCCGCCTCACGCACCATGGGAATGGCCACCGCTTGCCCGCACAACCCTTCCAGCTTGGCGGACGCATAAGAAATGATGGGGGTATAGATGATGGCGTATCCGACAAAGAACTTCCACGGGAACCCCTCGACCAGGTAGGTGGACAGGGACAACCACGTGGCCGTTGTGAACACATAAATACCCAGCGAAATAAAAATGGAGAAATCGCCGCGTTTGACATTATTCGTCACCAGCCGCTGCCAGGCAGAAGGTTCATCGGACACCTGTGAAACCGTATCCTTGGCCCGGGTTCCCGTAAGGTTGCCCAACGCCACGAACAACGGGCGGAAAACCCGCCATAGACTGATCAGCGAAACCGCCACCGTCAATCCCACACCGAATGACAGGTAAAAGTCGATCTGGTTGGAATACGCGGTATCAATGAAGCCCATCTGTTCGGTCCAATTTGAAAGGATGCCATTCCGATACAAGGTCGGATTGACCATCATGGTGAAAACCACACCGAACAACCCTCCCATGACCGCCCAGAACGGCATCACGGTTCCCACCAGGAAGGCACCGAAATTGAAAGCGAGGTTGAGAGGTGTGGCGGGAAGGAATTTGCTCAACGCGGGGGTAAGATCAACCCAGGGAATAGGAATCAACTGGATGGGTTTGGCAAGGAAAACCCCGGTAATGGCCGGCACACCGATATAAAACGCACCGAACACCATGCCCATCATTCCACCAATGGAGAAACACCGCCACCGCCAAGGCTGTCGATTTTCTTTTGATTCCGTCAAGGACACGATACCGGACGCCCCGACGGGAGCCATGGGGAACGGCAGTTTCTCGACGTCATTGGTAATTCGATACAAGACATAGCCAAGACCGAAATTGTCCAGCTTTGAGATCAGGACGGAAAATGAAACGAACAGGACCGGGATCATCCATGGCATGGTGAAGAACGATCGCCCCCCCCTTTTGATCTCTTCCGCGGATGGCGCAAACCATGAAGGAATTTCCTGTGCCACGCCCATGGCACGGGCATAATCCGACTGGACAAAGAACTGGTTCCACAGCAAACCGCCAAACGGCTCGGCCAAGGCCAACCCGGCCATGTAAAACAGGATATACACTTCCTGCATCTTCAGTTCCTTGAGGGAACGCCGGGCAATTTCCGAGAAGATGATGATCGTCACCCACCGGCTGGCCTGCATCATGTTCCCGGAGGATCCTTCAAACAACTGGAGATACATCCCCGCCGGCATCATGATCATACCAAGGAAAATTGCCCCGATTACGGTCTTCCATGAAAAACCGTCACGAAACTCTTCCGGGGGCTCCATGAGCCGGCGGTATTGTTCGAGTTCCTTGTCTAATTGGTAGGTCTTGGCCATTCCCTAGGTCCTTGTTGCCGATTCAAACCATTTTGACCCCTGTTGCGAACACACCCCATGCTGGGCCGGGGTTAGATTCCTCCAATGCAAAAGGTACTGGCGCAGATGTTCCAAGTAGGGCTTGTTGGTCGCTACCCAGTTTGAGTCCTGCCCGGATGAACGCTCGATGACCATAGTCACACGATACGATTGAACGCGTTCGTCAAATTGCGCCGTAAACAATACATCCTGCGTCACCCCAAGGTCAAACGGCGCCAAGGCGAGGTGATAGGTCGATTGGTAAACCGGCCTCCCTTTCGCATCCTGACCGAGGCGATGTCCCTGCGGATGCGCAATAAGATCACCCAGGGAAGCCTCCGTGAATCGGCTGAAATACTCATCCAGGTAGGCCATGATGCCCGGCGCCAGCGCCTCCTGGTAGATGAACGGGAACGGCACTTCCATGCGCTTTCCGTCATGAGGCGGCAGGGACCATTTCCGTTTGCCGGAAGGAACCGCCGATTTGGTCGCCATGTGGGCGGGATACAGGGTGGACAGCATCACCACGGTGATGGTGAACAAGATCACGTAAACGACACTTAACGAGGAAAAATTCAGATTGATATCATCCACCAGACCCAGGCGGTTCAATGAAATGCTCAACACTTGCCCGATCAGATAACCGCCAACCGATCCGATAATGCTGTATACAAAAGCTTCCGCCAGGAAGAATGTTCCGATATGGGTGGGATTCAATCCCACGGCATTATAAACGGCAATCTCTGATTTCCGTTCATAAACCGCTCCCAGCATGGTGTTCAAGATGATGGTGCTGGCGATCAGCAACGGAATGATCAACTTGGACAATCCTCCAATGGACGTCCGGTATCCGCTCCCCATGTAATAGATGCCTTCCGCAATCTGCCGCTTGCCTTCCGAACCGGCTTGGAACGGCAAACGGCTGCTCACATAAAATTTTGCCTGGGTGGCGGTAAGCAATTCCTCGACATGTGACCAGATCGGCTCATCATCCTTGAACCGTATGGACACGCTGTACGGTTGACCGCCCAACCGGGCAAGTGTTGTGGCAGGCATCAGGATCATCGATCCCGTATCGACATATTCGACACCCGTCCCGCCATCCTCCTCCACGACACCCGCCTCTTCATCGCCGGATTGCACCGTTTGCTTCTTGACCTGGATCGGGGTCAGCGGCCGTTCATCCAGATCCCGGATTGACCGGAACCGGTCGTCATCGAGAATACCCACAATCCGGTATTCCCGGTTCCGGAACATGACCTTGCCGTCCGCCATATTCTCAGGGGTAACACCCAGCACATCCGCAATGGCAGCCGGGATAATGACTTCATCGGCATCATTGGCCGTGAAAAACCTGCTTCCCTGCACCATGGGAACCGATTCGATGAAACCATCCTCGATCGTCTGCAAACCGAGTACGGCATAGATCTGGGCCATCCGCTTGCCGGGCTGCACGCCCAGGTGCATGGGAATAATTTCCGGTTGCCAGGCGCCCAAGGCCCGCGGTGACATCAGCCAATAACGGATATTGACGTCCGCCCGCCCATGAAAGATTCGTTCCATCACTTGTGCCGTTGCCACATCCATGGGCTGCCCGGGCCAATGATACATGATGCCCGTATAGGGAGCCTTCTTGCTTTTTGGCACGACGGTGGGACTCATTTTCTTGCTGATACTGGAGAAGGCCAGCATGGTGAACGTCACAAGCACGATGGTCGCCGTTGTCAGGGTCGTACGGATCCGACGACGCTTCATGTTGTTCACACCGATCAGCATCGCCTGCTGGGTCACCGTTGAATAACCAACCTCCGTCGTATCCATGCCGGTATAGGTCTGGAACAAAACCTGCATTTCACCTTCAAACCGGGCATGCAGCACGTTAATGACAAAAAATCCCAATCCGCCCATGATAAATGCCACGAACATGGCCTCCGGCGCCTGGGCAATCCGAAAGGCGGGATGGATCATGCGGAAAACCAGGAAGGTCAGCACAAAGATCAGAACAAACATGCCCATCTGGGCTTCAATACGGACAAATTTGAACAGCAGTTTCTGGACAAAGAAACAGAACGGCAACATGACCGCCATGTAGAAGACAACCGCTTTCAACATGTCATTGGTGATGGCGGCCGTCTGGGTATAAGCCTTCACGTGCGACCCAAGCGCGGCATACAGGTTCCGCAGATAGTCCAAATGCCGGCTGGCAACGCGATCCGATTCCATGACCTTTAATGCCGCATCCCCGCGTTCCAGGAAATCCTTGGTCAACTCATCCGAGACACCCCGGAGCGTGGCCACCCGGTAACGGTTCAATACCGACATGTCATTTACAACCGTGCGGAAAAAATCGTCTCCAAAACCGATTTCCGGGGTATAACCCACCCCCAGCGGGTCCTCTTCGGATGCATTCAGCGCCGTACGCTTTTGCGCCGTGAGGAGCTTGACGGGTTCTTCACCGTCAAAATAAAGGCAGGCAGGTCCCGTGGCTGCCGGGGCCACCCGGTCGGAAATCACGCTATTGGCGCCCCAGAAACCATACCGACGGGGCGCCGCATGTCGCATGGCATTTAACACCTGGAACTGCCGCACGTTGATTCCCGACGCTGAAACCAGCGACGAGTCATCACAACTCGGGACCAGCACCTCCTTGCAGGCAAACAAGGCCAGTACCCGGGCGGTGGTTTTGTTAATGGTGCTGGGAACGCGCTGATGAACATCACCGGCATCAATCGTATAATCCACCTGAATAAAATCGGGATCAAAATGATAGGCCGTGGACAACAATCCGCCTTCCTCGGTAACCCCGTACACCATGGTGTCAGCACGATCATCGGTCAACGCGGTATACCCCCGGACCACCCCGTCGGGATTGATACCACTGGATCCGGGCGCCAACAGCAACAGGCATCCCGGCACCGGAAGGCTGGGCAGAACGGAAGCTCCAAACTCATCAAACTTAAACGTCTTCATCTGGATCGACCACATGACATTACGCCGGGTACGCTTACGCTGGAATGGCGGCAATTCCTCCGGCCCAGTCACTCCGGGCTCATCCAGAAAAGCTCTGATAAGGTCGGGAACAAATGTTGTAACCGACTGGATATGAGCGGGATTCAAACGGTCGAAGGTGTCATGCGGTGAAAAGATCTGTCCATAGGCGGTATACACATTGCGGAAACTGAAGGCCGGGGTTGCATCCGCAGCATGAAACACCCCGAGCCCGGCACCTTTCACCGGAAAGAAATAATCCTCTTTCAGGCCGCCAACACGCGTCAGCGTATCCACCAGCAGGTTACGCTCGGGGTTTTCGGGAACACCGGGCATCCGCTCAGACACCCCGACCATGTTCCGTCCAAAGCGGGCCTGCCACCGGGTGGCATCGCTTAAAGGCTCGGCAGAGGAAAACCCGATCTGTGAAGAGGTCCAGTCGAAATCCAGATTAACGGCCAGGGCAACACGTCGCCCTTCCATGGTGGTCCGTATTTCACTGTTGGCAATATCCATGGCCAGATCCGCCCGATTCAAACCGGCCCACAGGCGATTCTGGTTCAGGATCTCATCCCGGTAACCTCGCAATATTTCAAGTGATTCCGGACTTCGCTCATACAAATCGTCCAGCGTGGTTTGTATGCCGAAACGGTTGAAAAGGGTCAAAACATGGACATATTTCTGCCGCTCGGCTTCCAATACCAGGCGTTTTGTTTCCAGCTCATCCGGGGTCAGTCCCTCGCGCGACAAATCCAACTGGCGGCCTCGAAGCATGTTGACATCACGACGCGCCAACGCCACCAACGGATCCTTGATCGTAACAAACCGACCGGTGGATTTGTCGGCATGGTTCCGGAGTTTGAGGAGGAATTGATGGTCGGCGATCCGGGTCTCGGGAATCAATTTCAGAGGCTCATAGTAGCGCGTGAAAAGCTCCTGGCGTTCAAGATCCTTGGCCATGGTGTTCCGCGCAATTTCAACTTCCTCCATGGGGGCCAGCAAATGCCAGGCCAGCATGCGTTCGCCGGTATAGTTCAAGGTATGCGCGTTGACCGCCACCAGGAGAACGGAACGAGCCGGTTGTTTGCTGCGAAAGGATTCCAGCATTTGCAGCAACAGGTGAAGGTTTGCCCCGGATTGGGCGCCTTCAGCCAGGCCGGGAACCAAGCCATCGGCGTCCAACGGCGCGGTCACAACCATGACGTCATTATTCAACAGGGGATCATGACCGGGAATGAAGACCCACAAGTTTCGAACGATACGATTCTCCCAGCGGGAGGGTTCCGATTGGATACGGGCATTGTCAATAACCCGGTTAACCTTGAAGGTGTCACGAATGGCCGGCGCCTGGATTTCATCAACATAATAGCGGGGCACCCGTGCTTCACTGGTGGTCACCTTGTTGAAGCAATCCTCCGGCCAGATGTCATCCGATGCCAGGAAAAGAACACCCCGGATGCCAAACCGCATCAGGTCAGGCCAGGAAGCCCGGCAGGACATTTCGAGCACGGCAACACTGCCTTTGAGATCCACGCCGTCCAGTGCAGCCAGATCCTCGGATTCGCCCTGCCCCAGGTATACCAACCGGCACGGTAAATCCCGTTGCTCAAAATTGCCAGGACGCATGACGCCTGCATGCATGGCCCATATCGGCAAGGGTGCCGCCGATCCCAGTTGCAGGGTGGCAGCACCTGGAACAAACGAAGGCACACGGAAGGCCATGCTCCCTGATTTAAGACCGCTGGCCTGAAAAACCGCATCAACCCGATTTTCAAGCACCTGATTGCCCGGACTACCGGGTGTCCGGACCCGGGCATCGACAAACAGGTCACGCATGCCGCGCGGTAACCCGGAAGGAAACCGCTCCGCCGAAGCCGCCTGGCCTTGAGCCAGGAATCCTGCCAAAATCGCCGTAACAAAGCTTACGCGTAGCGAATCCATCATGAATCGAAATCCTGTTTCAACGCCATCCAACTCCCTGGGTGTATACGGAAGTGCTTTCGTTTATCGGAACTCGCATCAACTGGCAAGACGAAAAGTCAATCGGCCTCAAAAAACATGCCGACCACCGGGCAACCACAGGATCATGGAACCGGCCCGGCAAGGTGAACCACAACTTCCGATGGACGCCCTTCCCTGCCAAAACGGTTTACCGATCTGACGGCAAGACGGTTCTCCCCGGGATGCAACGGCCACTCAATAGCCTGTAATCGTTCATCCGGATCATCACCCGTCCCCTCCATCGGGTTCCAGGGGCCGGCATCAAACCGAACGGAAAAACACTTGAAATTCGGCGTTACGGTGGCAGCCAGGACCTCCAAGGTGTTCGGTCGTGTGCCGGTCGTGGTTGATAGTTGAACTTCATTGACCGTCCAGAACAGGTCCCCCTCCCTCTCGGTCACCCGCGAGAACTGCAATTCACGAGACAGGTCATCCACACCCAACCACCAGATATGGGCATCCGAACGGTAATAATCCATGCCATGCATAACCTCCCAGGGCTCAAGCTGATCCAGGAAATCATTACGTTCAGGAAGCGCAAAACGCTTGAAAATCCTCAATTCATCTGGACTGCGTATCTCGGAGCGTTCGGCATGTTGAACCCCATTGGTATCCACCGTATAGCGCTGGACCACCCCCGTCACCAGCCCCGCCCCGGCTGTAAAGGTTGCCTGAACCAGATGATGCAGTTCCAGCAGACCGAGCGGCGTGTGATCATCCGCCCTCACGTAATGAGCGGTTCCATAGCGCTTGAAACCTTCCCGCTGGACGGATTCGACATCCATCAGGATCCATTTCCGATGCTCATCCGACCAGACATCGGCCACAAAATGGTTGGTCAGAATGACCGGCCGCGCGTTGTAACCAAGCGCAAGGGCGCATTGGTAGAAGACTGTGGCAAAATGCACGCACATTCCATGCTGGTTCTCTCCGGCCTGCAGGATCTCAATGGCATCCCAGGTCCGGACTCCGCTTCCGTCATCATTACAGGGCCATTGTCGGCGCACCCAGTTCCGCAACAGGATCAACCGCTCAAAATCCGTTTTGCCGGCCGCCACCACCTCATCGAGCCGGAACTGGGTGCGTAGCCGTTGCAATTTTTCCGATGGACGCTGGTAACGGTACGGGAGCCCTGTCCGGACGATACGGGTGGTGTCGTGATTTACCAGGGTGGCCCCCCAGGCTTCAGCCCGTGCACGAACCGTGCCCAAAGCCTCCACCCGCACGGATGCCAGTTCCGGCGTCAGGAGCGGGTCCGTCGTGGCAAGCGTCACCTGCCATTGCACATACCGGCGTGCCGGTGGATTGGCTTCATTCCAATCCGACCAGGAGGCATCCGGTCGAGGCGTCGTTCCGCTACGGCTTTTCAACGAACAGGCGGTTCCGGCAGGGGTCTTCCCCTGCTTGCTGATGACAATCGAATCCAGATCCACCCGGGGAATAAAATGCGGATCAATGGATTCAACCCCAGCCATATCGATAACGTCCGAATGAATGGTTCCAGTTGCGGGATGACGTAGCAGGCGCAATCGGACCAGGAACTCTCCCTGCTTCGCGACGCTCCATCCAGCCCCTCCATTGGTGGAGACCAAGCTATGCCGGGCCGGCATGGCATCCGCATCCTGTGCCAGCAGAAATCCGTTGGACATCACCAGTTCGTTTACTCCAGCGCGCAACCAAGCCGCATCGATTAAGGCACGCCTCCACCCGCCGGAATGTTCATAGGTGTTGAAAGCAAGGGGTTTGCCATTCCAGGTCGCAGCACCGTCCTGCAAACTGTATACGTACACTTCCGCCCCATGTGCAGCTGCCTGGCCTATATCGAACGATACCTTTCCCCACAGGTCCCGACTAAACTTGACTTTCCCGCTGATTCGATTTCCAAGCCAGGCGCCCCGGTATTCAAACGGAGCCAATCGCGCTACACCGTCTGATGCCGTCACGGTCACCGAGGCATCACGAAAGGCCTTCATCATGCCGGGGCCGGCCACCGTTTCATCAACCAGGCGGATCGACGCATCATCGGCGGACAGGCGGTTCGTGCCGATCATGACACACAGACCAAGGAACAGGATTCGAAGGTACGGGGTCGTGCCGGCATACCAATTATTCATCATCCACCTCACACGGTTTGACAGGCGCAATAAAGCAGGCGGTCCATACGCTCAACGATACGGCGTGAGAGATCAAGTCAAATACCATGGGACAAACATTCCCAACAGAATTGAATACCCCCTTGACGGTAGGGTATTTGACCTGATAGGTTTTTCGGACTTTTCTTATTCCGGCGTAGCTCAGTGGTAGAGTGGGTGACTGTTAATCACTTGGTCGTAGGTTCGAATCCTACCGCCGGAGCCACTCGTGATTCCAATACGAACTCGCATTATTTCCTCGAGATTTCCCAATTCCGGATAGCACAAAGTTCGTATATCGTGTTTGAGGGCGCAGACGAGTTGCGAACTTACTTTCGCGATCTGTACGGGAATCATAGATCGCGCCTCTGTTAAGACTTCCCATCATGCGCCAGATTCGACAACAGATCGGCTATGCGATCAAGACTGGATCTGACATGTTTACGGATACTCGGGGTACCGAGTAATGCGTCGAGGTCGTTTCGACGGCAGCCTTGGTATTTGGACATGATCCACACAAACTCCACGGTGTAGTCGGAATCCATTCGCAGAAGAGATCTGCGAGCGTGTGCTACCTCACCATCTTCTTTCGGTGCCCATTTGCCTCCGTACTGCGCCAGGATGTGGATCATCTTGAGCTTCTCTCGGGCCTCCTTCGTATCCAGATTCTTCCGCTTTTCACGAGAGAAGATGTCGTACGAGAACTCAAGACCCGATAGCAGACTCTGAATTGCCGAACACCCGCCATTTGGTTGGTCATTGGGGTTCACGCCCTTCTTCAGAAGATCCACGAGGAGTTTTGAAGCGTTCTCGCCATGGGCGTAACGTATCGCGCTAATCAAGACCGGATTGCCCGGATCAAGGCGGACCTGTTTCATATTGAAGATTTCGAAGTGACCGTAGAGCGCGGCGTATTCAAGCGCACTGATGCCGCCATCTTCGTCATCCGATTCTTCGGGCGCGCCGGGTCCCGGAGCGTATGGATCCGCTCCGGCCCAAAGGCAAAGGGCAATCCATTTCTCATTCCCTTCCTTGCAGTGATAACGGAGGGCTATGTTCAGTTGATCCTGGAATCCCGGGAATCGGTCCTTGTACTTCTTGAAAATCCGCAACGCTGTCCGTATCCGGGAACAGAACGCTTGCGCGAGGGGATTACCGGTTTCGACATCTGCTCCGAGCTCAATGAAGTACTCCATTATTGCTGGTTCCCAACTATGAAACACATCGTACATATCGACGGTCTTCGGATCGGCGCCGTGCTTAACCAGGAGTTGGACGATATCGAAACGATGCTCCTGCAGGGCATGGGAGAGCGTGTTGTATTTCCATGAGGCCTCAATCTCCGCACCTCCCTCCAGAAGAACCTGAACGAGACTATGGAAACCGATGTTGATGGCGTATTGGAGGGGACTGCGAGGCCTTGCGCCCTTCTCCGGCGGCGGAGGCGGATTCACAGGCTTACCGGCCGCAATCCATTCCTGAACATCGAAGAGGCGTCCGGCCTTACAGAGCGCGATCAGCGGTTTGATCTCGTCATAAGATTCGGCCCGCTTCATCACAGCCCCCACACATTTCGGCGTTCAGGCTCTGATTCGGCGATCTCAGCGGCTCTATCCAGAATTGACGGCGGACTCTTGGCGAGGGGATCAAGACGGTCCGCCTGCTTGAGCGCCCAAATCATGAATTTGCCAAGATCAGACTCCGGGCCAACGGCTTCGCCATTGCGTTCGGCGGTGGCTTTCATTGCGGCGATGAAGTCGCGCAGGCGATGACTGTTTGCCCAGTTATCAGCCTGTTGCAGAAGGCCATCGACCCGATCCTGCTCCTCTTGGATTTTGGCCGCTAGTTCTTCGCGAAGTCGCTGTTTCTCCTTCCGCCGCTTTTCCTCAGCCTCTTGTTCCTTGTGGCGCGCTTCATCAAGAGCCGCCTGTTCCGCCTGCCTGGCTGCTGACGCGATCATGCCGGCAATGATTCCTGCCAGATGGTCTTCAACCTTGGCTTTCTTGCCGTCGGCCCAACGGTGACGCAGACCGCCGGAATTGCACCACATCGCCTCCGATATTTCGATGCAGAGGTTGCCTGAAGGCGCCTGTTCCATGCGAAAAGCGTTATGCCGGAATTCATAGTGGCCGGTGAGATCACCGACCTGCTTTTCGACTTTCTGTGTCTCAAGGCGCTCATCGATCCTGAATCCCACCCGCTGGCCTGTAATCTCAACCATGGCGCCGGCCGTGCTCTCTGAGGCGAACACCTTGTATCCTCGGGACTCCAGCGCCTTAATCAGGCCATCCAGGATCCGCAGGGCGCGTCGCATACTGTTCTTGGAGACCCGAACGCTCAGGTAGCCCTGCCTGGGCATCGAAATCAACCCATGTTCAACAAGGGCGGACGCCTCAAGTGCTTGTAGCGTGGCATGAACAAGCGGATGGGCGCCGCGCAGCGTTTCCGGGACCGGAATCACCTCTTCCAGTTCGGCCTTTGCCAGTTCCCGTTGCACTTCCGGGTCCCTCTCCGGGTGGTCATGTTCCCGAATCTCTATCTCCGGGTTATGACTCGGGTTTGGCAGAGGAATCATAGGCGGCGACCGCATGTATTGCTTTCGCGCCCAGTAACCTCTTCCAGGTCGGGGAATATCGTTTTTTCGGCATATCTTCGCCAGGCCGACATCCGACATGGAGTATTTCTTGGCGAGCTTTGCCATCGGCTCAGCCCAGACCTCATCGTACAGTGCCTTTCGCGTGATTCGGACTATCTTCTCCTCCATAGGTAACTCACCGCTCCTTTCTGATGACGGCATGCCACACAGTACTCACCGTTTCTTTTATGAATCGTTTCACCAGACTTGTGAATCTATATAGTTCGGGAACAAGTGAAATGCGAGGGCAGAGGGATATCGAAGTATTCGCGCAGTCCAAATCCAGAAAGCGACGGCTGGGAATCGTGCACTAATCGCGCACTAATCGTGCACTTATTCCTGGCCCAGAATATCGCCCGGACAGGATCGATGCCTTGCCTTCGGCCGTGAGCGAGTACTTCTGTAGGCGGCTATTGGGTTTGTCGGGGATGCTCATTACCAGCAACCCATATTGTAACATTTTCTTCACTACCCGCTTGAAGTTCCCAGTTCTCGTGGAATAGCCAGCCGCGTTCAGCAACTCTTGGCC
The DNA here is from genome assembly GCA_001803315.1 of Lentisphaerae bacterium RIFOXYC12_FULL_60_16. Taxonomy (GTDB): domain Bacteria; phylum Verrucomicrobiota; class Kiritimatiellia; order UBA8416; family YA12-FULL-60-10; genus YA12-FULL-60-10. The sequence continues at coordinate 4,417 of MHBQ01000047.1, read as the reverse complement.
GGATCTCGGGGCCTGGAGGCAAGCGTTCAGAATGTCTCTTTCAATGGCTGTCAACTTGACTTGGGCCTCTTGGGCCTTGACTTGGGCCTCTTGGGCCTTGGCCTGCTTTGATGAAGCGTCCGACACGGATTTGGAATCCTTTGCTGGCCGAAATGTGGCAATAAATGTCCCGGGCCGCACCTTGAATTCCGGTTCTGGCAACCCCTTGGATCGACAGTCGTCAATAATTCGTCGAGTGCCCGTTCCAAATTGCTCCACGTACTTGATGAGGAAGAACGCATTGGCAATCAGGCGATTGCGTGGTTTCGATTCATGTTCCCTGCGAAGATCATCAACAGTCATGCCGGCCGGCAATTCCCCCGGATTCCATATTTCCAACCTGTCGTCAAAAATCCGCACCTGGACATTGGCCGTGCTTGCATAGTCTCGGTGGCAAATGGCATTCACCAGCGCCTCACGTAGAGCATCCAAAGGATATTCCCACTGATCTTCGCGCCGCAACCCTTTGATTTCGGCGCCCATCCGGATGTTCCTCTCGATGAAAGTCATGGCCTGTTCCAGTTGATCAACGATGTTGCCCTGAATGACCTTCATGTCGATGAAGTGGGTCTCTGCCGTGCCCTTGAATCTGGCGCACCGAACCATGGCTTGGGTCAGGCTCTGTTGGGGATTCCGGCCAAACAGGAGAAGACCGGCTACCTTAAGGTGTGTTCCTTTGCACAGGCCAAGTTGACTCAGGACCTTTTGTGCAGAGGTCTTGGGGTTCACATTCCAGCGACGTTCGGCATTGGCAATTTCCAGAAACTTCCTCACGGCTTTGGCATCGACATCCCTGAGCGTCGAGTCCTCAAGGACTGTCGTGTCCCATGTGAGGTGGCGACTGTCCATGAAGAGATGCATGGCTTCTTCCTGAGAAATACGCTGATTGGTCCTGCCGGACCGACGATAAGGATGGTCAAATGCCCACACCGGTTTATTTGGCGCTTCTTTGACCCGAATCCGGATGATCGTCATCCCTTGTCTTGCCGAGGTGGCAATTGACGGAACCAGTCGGGGGCTTGTGTTCGAGGCAATTTTGTTGGCGAGATCTTCCAGCGTCCCTTTGCCGATGACAACTCCAACGGTTTCGCCGTGCGGACTGACGCCGACATAAATGGTTCCGCCATGCGATGAGGCGAATGCCGCGCAGGTCTCGACAATTTCCTTCCACTCATTTTGGAGGCTGATAGTGCTGATTGAGACCGTTTTGACTAATCTGGCAGTCTAGGAAGGAAGCAAAACCTCACATGACAGACCTTTCAAGGGACAATTTGGGACTCATCTGAGACTAAGGCGGGGTCAAGTCGCTGCATTTGTCGGAATGCGGCCAGGCGCGCCAGTGTGCCCTTCATGGTCAAAATGCGCCGGAGAGTTCGCTCGGAAAAGTGGCGAAGATCCTCCTTGGCAGTGAGAGATGACACATACGTAACAACCTCCTCTGGCAGGTACAGGAGATTCATGATCTGAGTCACGCGGGTGCGGGAAATACCCACATTTCCCGCTATTTTGGACATGGTCAGGGCTTCGTCTTCGGCCAGCATTTGCTTCCATCCAAGCGCGATCTGAACGGGATTCATGACCTTGGAAACGGGCGTGGATTGGGTACGCTTGGCCCTCGACATTTGCTCCCGACAATCTGGTGGATACGCAATGGGATGGACGATAAATGGACCTGCGCCCCATCGAGAAAATGGGATGCCGATGATGGCTGCCGGCAACGGGAGGTTCGCATGGGACTGTGGTCTGCGGAGCCACTTCGACTCGGCATGCTGTAGCATGTCTCGCTCATGGCAAGCCAGGGAAGCGTCACGGGCAGCATGCCGAGGCGAATGCCCTGAGCGACTGAGCGAGCGATGGAGTCGAAGGGCTACAGACCGTTCAGTTCACAGCCAGAATGATTTATCCATGCCCTTCTACGTCTACATCGCTTCCGAAACAGAGAAGGCCGGGCTACGGGGTCATTTCCACAGGCAGATCGGAACGGGCAGCCCATTCTGACCAACCACCGTCGTACCAGAACACGTTGGTGTAGCCCAGCAGGTTGCGGAGCACGAAGAAGGTCTGGCTGGCCTGGTGGCCGGTTCGGCAATGGACGATCACTTTCGAGTCCTTGGAGGGGATGATTTGAGCATAGGCATTGCCAAGATTGTCCACGGACTTCAAGAGCATTACGCCGCCGACCTTGGTGACATCCGCAGTGTACGGGCGATTCTTCGCGCCCGGGATATGTCCACCACGCGCTTCCTCGATTTTCTGGCCGGTGTAGAACTCCGCCGGTCTGACGTCGATGATCACGGTGTTCTTACCGCCTAATTGCTCGCGCACGTGCCGGTAGTCCGCCGTAAACACATCCGCTGAGCCGACCGGATAGTCCGACGGTTCGACGGTCGGTAGATCCTTCGTGACCGGATGCTTCCCGGCTACCCAACGCGCAAAGCCGCCATGCAAGATGCCGTATTGTCCATGGCCCAGACGGGCGAAGGCCATCGAAACAAGCGTCGCGTCATGGGGCTTGTCATCCGGGACGATCACTACGGTATCCGTCGGTTTGATGCCAAGCAGCGACAGGTGCCGGGCAAGGATATCCGACGGCAAAAGCATGGACGAGACACCCCCGACCACGCCACGGAAGTGCTCGGGCGAGACGCACACGGATCCCGGGATGTGGGCGGTGTTGTACTGGGGCTGCGTCCGCACATCCAGGATTCGCACTTCCGACCTGCCAAGGTTCTCGGCCAGCCACGCCGGTTCGATCAGACCCGGGAGTGTCGGTGGAGTCGGAAGCGAGACCGGAATTTGGGCAACCGGCGCTTTCTCCTGGGCCTTGCCATCGCCCATGAAGTAGCGCCGCCATGAGTTGATCCGGGCCGTCTGCCCGGATGAGAGGGTCTCAACTCGCAGGGATGCCGGCTTCAGAATCCGCTCGAAAAATCCTTCCAGGCCGTCCGTGAGCATGTACACGTTGGCGAAGCCCATCCTTGCCAGCGCATCCCGCGCCTGGGCAGGGTGTGTCATACCGTTGGAGTAAAGGACAATCAGCCCCTGGTTCCGGTACGGGGCCAGGGCGGCGGGCAAATCCACCATCTCGATGTTGACTGCACCCCGTATGTGGAATGCCTCGAATTCCCCGGCCGGACGAATGTCCACCAGCAACAGGCCGGCCTCGCCCCCCATGATCCGGTCGGCGAGTTCCTCCGGTTCCAGGTGATCCCCGGCATACGCGATCTGGGCAAGAAGGGTCGTCTCTGACGGCGCATAGGCGGCTGTTTTGCCGGCGGCCGGGCTGGGGCTGTGAATGGCCGTCAGGCCGACGGCCAGGATGACCAGTGCCACGCTGAAGGCCTTCAGAAACGGGCTGCGCCAGTAGGTCCCCGTATGGGACACCCGACGTTCGATATATTCCGCGCCCCAGAAGCAGCCTACGGCCACCAGCACGAAGAGCATGGCAAAGGCGGTAGCCGACATGCCAAGGGACTGCCAGGCGAACTGCACGCCGCTGTCGCCCCAACTGTAGAGG